>JAYUJY010000022.1:0-43643 GCA_043764895.1 Synechococcales cyanobacterium
CGCTTTAACTAGATCCATGTCCGATCGCGTTCCCAATTGCGTTTTCAATTGCCGTAGCGTATGACTCCAGCTTTGCGAATCCACCGCATCAATCCATCCCGTTGATTCACTCACCAGCGTCAATCCCGTAGCGGGCTGACCATCGCGCCCCGCCCGTCCTATTTCCTGCACATACTCACTCAGCCAAAACGGCGGTTGAACCTGCGCTACCCAGCGGACATCCGGCTTATCCACCCCCATCCCAAAAGCCGACGTCGCGACCACGCACGCGACCCGATCGTCCATCCAATCCGTCTCAATCTGTCGCTTCTCACGGGTGATCAACCCCGCATGATATGCCCCAGCGAGAATATCGTGACTCCTTAGCCATTCCGCAATCTCTTCCGAATCCTTCCGCGTGCGCACGTAAACAATTCCTGACGAGATCCTCCCAGATGCATTGACCTGCGATCGAATGAACTTCAATAGCTTGCTTCGTCGATCGTGCGGCGTCCATACCCGCTGGACCCGAAGGTAAAGATTCGATCGGTAAGGCACCTCCACAAAATGAGCGGGATTTTGCAGCTTCAACGTCTGCTCAATGGTGGCCTGCTCAATCGGATTAGCCGTCGCCGTAAAGGCCGCAATGTTGATGGGCGTTTTGTGAATTTTCGCCCCTAAAAGTCGATCGCGCACCGTACCCAGTTCCAGATAAGCCGGACGAAACGCATCCCCCCACTGCACCAAACAATGGGCCTCATCCAAAATCAAACTGCTAATCCGCAACTCCGGCTCCAGCAACCGACTCATCACCGCCTCACTCAGCAACGTCTCCGGTGACAAATACAGCAGCTTCAGTGCGCCCACCTCCAGCGCATAGAGAATCTGTTTTCGCTTCGATCGATCGAGCTGAGAATGCAATAGCTCCGCCGGAACCCGCTTCGCCTTCAGCGCCTGAACCTGGTTTTCCATCAATGCAATGAGCGGCGAAATCACAATGCTCACCCCCGGCAACACCAGCCCCGGCACCTGAAAACAAATCGACTTTCCGCCCCCTGTCGGCATCACGATTAGTGCATCTCGCTGCGCACAGAGCGCTTGAACAATGTCCCCTTGATTGCCCCGAAATTGGTCATAGCCCCAGATGGATTTTAGAATTTGGTGTGGCGTATGGCGAGAGGGTGACATAGATAGCTGCGACGAAAGAGGATTCGATCTAGATTGCCCATTGACCCGCAGCAGCACACCTTTTACAAAACTGTCCGGATGGCCCTCGTGTGAGTGTGAACAGTTAAGTGGTAGATGCACCCTGACTTACTTCCCTCGCAGACCATTGGTTTTCGAGGGTTTTTCCATTTTAAAAAACATAAATAGTCCCACAAGTCCCAGCCCAATCCCCACCAGGCTCACCACCTGCGCCATCTTCAGACCTCCTGCCATCAGGCTATCCGATCGCAACCCCTCAATCCACAGCCGACCCAAGCTATAGCCAACTGCATACACCGAAAAAATAAACCCCGGTCGCACCCGGTTACCCAACCGCAAAAATAGACCCAGCACTAGCCCAAACACCATCACATTCCAGACTGACTCATACAAAAACGTCGGATGGTAGTACGCAATACTTTCAAACCCTGGAAATCGCCTGTCGGGCGGAATAAACAACTTCCACGGCAAATCCGTAGGAGACCCATAAGCCTCTGAATTAAAGAAATTGCCCCACCGTCCGATCGCCTGCCCCAAAATCAACGCCGGGGCCACAATATCCGCCAGCACCCAAAACGATAGCTTCTTCCACCGCGCAAACCCCCACGCCGCCAACATTCCACCCAAAATCGCCCCATGAATCGCAATTCCGCCTTCCCAAATCGCGATCATCTTCTCTGGATGACCGACATAATCCTTCCACTGGAACAGCACATAGTAAATTCGTGCCCCTGGAATCGCCCCCAACACCAACGCAAACGCCAAATCCGCCACCGAATCCGGGTCCACCCCGCGCCGCACCGCCAACCGTGACGACAAATTCACCCCCAGCAGCACCGCCCCCGCGATGAGCAAACCATACCACCGCACCACCAGCGGCCCAATTTCAAACGCAACCGCACCGGGCGACATAAACACAAATCCCAGCGTCTCCAAACCCAAATTTGTCCCAAAGCTCATCCCCCAAGTCACACCCCAAGTCACACCCAAGTTCAGCATAGTGTCCGCCGATATAGTGCCCGTCGATCGCAATACCCAGCATTCTACAGGCTCCCTTCCCACTTCTCCATTCTCACTTCTCACTTCTCACTTCTCACTTCTCTCCACATCCCCTCTTCTCCGCCCCTGTCGCTGATCGCCTTCCCGCCTGTCGCCTTCCCGCCTGTCGCCTTCCCTGCGATCCCGGCCCCGCCGATTACCATCCCACACCGCACCCTGTTCACACTCCGGCAACCGCAACACAAAACAACTGCCCACCCCAGACTCAGACTCAAATGTCACCGTTCCCTGATGGAGTTCCGCTAGATGTTGCGTCAAGGCCAGTCCCAACCCCGTCCCCTGCTGACGCCGATCGCGTACTGGATCCACTTGCTGAAACGGTCTAAAGATAAGTCCCTGCTTTTCAAGCGGAATCCCTTCGCCCTCATCTCGCACCGCAATATTCACAATGCCCGACGATTGGGTCACGTTGACGTTAATTTCACCCGAAGGCGGCGAAAACTTAATGGCATTACTTAAGAGGTTAAGCAACATTTGGCGAACCCGCAGTTCATCCGCGTAGAGAAACTGAACGGGAGCCACGATGGTTAGCTTAATCACAATTTCGCGGGCGCTGGCCTGAGCTTGAACAAGATCAATGGACTCCTGACAAATTAATTGCACCGTGAGCTGCATTTTTTCCAGCGACATCTGTCCGGCTTCAATTTTTGAGAGATCCAACATGTCATTAATCAACGCCAGAAGGTGCTGCCCACTGCGATGAATCTGATGCATGTATGTTTCTTGTTTCGCATTGAGCGCCCCAAAAATCTGCTGCTTCAAAATCGACGAAAACCCCAAAATCGACGTTAATGGCGTCCGCAACTCGTGGGACATATTGGCCAAAAACTCTGATTTATACCGACTCGATCGTTCTAATAAGGTATTTTCTGCCGCCCACTCTGCCGCCATCTGCGACTGCCGTGTCAAATCCCGAAACCGCCACATCCACACCCCCTCCGCAATGACTCGCACAGCCACAGCCACCAAGATACTGGGTGTTTCTGCTAGATGGAATTTTATATCGGCATCATACTCTCCCACCCTCATCGTCTCGGTCACTTTAGCCCAATCCCCCGGCAGCAGACCGCTGACCACCGATCGCCCCACCTCCAAGCTCAACAGATGACGAGCGGATGCATTGGCATAGGTCACTGTCCCATCACATTGAGAGAGGACGATCGGCTCCGGAATCCTCTCTAAGGCAATCAGAAAAAGATCAGGACTATTCACTAGACTATTCGGCAGTGTGGACCTAGAAGATAGAGGCAAAGACATTCAGACCATAACCTAGGGAAACTTAATAATCCCTTGCTTTCTGTCACTATCAAAAATGAGGGGTTTGAATATAAATTTAAAGAAAGTTTTCCAATGCAACGGGTGCATAAACAGCACACAAAAATATTGTGCGCTAACTGTGAGTTGTGAGCAATTTTTAGTTGTTTAAGCGGTTTAGTTTAACTATTGTTTCCATGAAAACTATAGCCCAGATCTACAGTCCCGACACAAACTGACTCAATTCACCGATCGCAATTTACAGCAACCCAGGGAAAGCGTCTGTTAGACTAGTCAGCGTTCTCTGCGCTATTGAGCACTCCCGCCCGTGAATACTGTTGCGTCTCCCACCCCGTTGCCTACGATCGCCCCTCTTATCGGTGCATCGGTTGAGGAACTGAGTCAGTGGATTCAGACTCAAGGCCAGCCCGCGTACCGAGGCAAGCAGCTTCACCAATGGATTTACGAGCGTGGAATTCATTCGCTGGCCGAGGTGTCGGTATTTCCGAAGGCGTGGCGCGATACGGTGGCAGACTTGAACATTGGCCGATCGACCATTGCCCACCGTGCGCCGTCGTCCGATGGCACTATTAAGTACCTCCTCAAGCTAAACGACGGCCAAATCATCGAAACAGTTGGTATTCCCGCCTATCAAAATGGTCAAACGAAGCTCGATCGCCTGACCGTTTGCGTCTCGTCTCAGGTGGGTTGCCCGATGAAATGTGACTTTTGTGCTACGGGGAAAGGCGGTTTTACGCGGAACCTAGAGCGCCACGAGATTGTGGACCAGATTCTCACCGTCCAGTCTGACTTCGGCCATCGCGTCAGTAACGTCGTGTTCATGGGCATGGGTGAGCCGCTCCTGAATGCAGACACCGTGGTCGAGTCCGTTCGATCGATGAACCAAGACATCGGCATCGGACAGCGCTACATCACCATTTCCACCGTTGGCATCCCCGGCCAAATCACTCGCCTTGCCGATCGACATCTCCAGGCCACTCTCGCCGTCAGCCTCCACGCCTCCAACCAAAAAGTGCGCACCCAGCTCATTCCCTCGGCAGAAAAATATCCACTAGAGGCGCTTCTCGCAGAATGTCGCAACTACGTCAACGTAACCGGACGCCGCGTCACTTTTGAATATGTCGTTTTAGCAGGCGTCAACGATCATAGCGATCATGCCTATGAACTCGCCAATCTGCTCAAGGGATTTCAGAGCCACGTTAACCTGATACCCTACAATCCCATCAACGAAGTAGACTACCAACGCCCAAGCGATCGACAACTCCAAGTTTTCCTCAGCGCCCTCAAGTCCAAAAACGTCGCCGCCAGTGTCCGACGTGCGCGAGGACTAGATGCCGATGCAGCCTGCGGTCAGCTCAGAGCTAATCAACTCCAACTCGCAAGTTAGGACTATGTGGTGGAAATAAGCCCTTTATTGAAATCAATCAAAATTGAAATCAATCAAAATGAGGGTCGTATTGATCGCTTCTTCGTTGGGTTTAGGGTTCGGCGAGCCAAACCCCTACATTCTCTGAAACCCGGATGTGTAGGGGCATGGCTTGCCGTGACCCAAACCCAACGAAGAAGCGTTGAATCGCTGATTCCCTAGTGAAACCCGGACATTTATCGTCCTGCCATCAGGACTTGCTTTGTAGTCAGCTCTAACTCTCGGAACGTGGGCGAGATCAACGCATCATTATTCAGAAATTCGACACTTTGGTAGGACCGATCGTTCAAAGTACAAATTAAAATCATCTCAGCGATCGGATCCACAATCCAATACTCAGGAATCCCCCTCGCCGCATACTCCCGACGCTTATCCACATAGTCTCGCGATCGAGACTTTTGATCCGTATCGCTACTCGAAACGACTTCGACCACTAACATCGGCGGTGGAGCACTAAACTGGAGCAGCTTGCCATCGTGCATAATTGCAGTGTCCGACGCCTCAGAATGCACTATCAAATCAGGTTGACGGGCGGTTGCTCTAGTGGAACTTACCCCGATTTGATGCCCAATCACTAATCGATAAATGGGGGCACCCAACTGAAAAAAGACGCTCAGCAGAAAACTGGCAATCTGAGGATTTAACGGATTTTCAGCACCCATCTCGATTAAGACTCCATCTTCAAGCTCATAGCGGGTCTCCGTCCCATCGTCATAGGTCAGATAGTCCTTCAGAGTCATTCGTAGGTCAGTTGCGATGGTCATGGCGATCGACCTTCCTCAGATGTGATATTGATGATTGTAATGTTGGCAATACGCCTTTAGCGAACCTGAACCTTGGGCAGGGGGATTGGAATAGCCGTGGGAATAGGACTCACTGAGGGAGAGGCGATCGTAGATGGACTAGGCGTGCTTGTTGGCATTGGGGTCGCCGCACTGGGAACAGGTAACGCCATCTTACAGGCGACGAGATCGGGCGCTTGGACTTGGACGGTGACTGTTTTGTAGGCGGGAACCTTGAGCAATTGACCGATGACCAACTTGGCGCGATCGTTGGCTTGGGTCAGAATGCCTTTGTCGCAGGCCGCAGTGGTAATTTTTTCGAGGGCTTCTTTTTGAGCGAGGCTTTGGAGCTGAGGCGCAACGTCAGGTCCGAGACCCAGACTGCCTCGGTTGTAGTCATAGACGCTCGATCGACCGACATCGATTTTGCTATCGAGCAGCTTCGGCTGGGGCAGCTTAACGGTGAGCGTCTCGCCCACGGCCTGCACGTCTGCGATCGAAATCTTACTCAGGTCAATCCCCGCGCGCACTTCGCCATGGGCAATGTACAACAGTTTTGTCGAGCCAATCACTAGCCCGCCTACGGTCGAATCTTGCTGCGTCGGGACCACCGCTTCCATGGTGAAAATGGCCGTCGTTAGCTCGCTGGCGTCTTGAACTTGCTTGACCACGATCGATCGGACATCAATTTTAGGCGCAGGTTGAGGCTCCGTCGTCCAAGCGGTAATATTTTTCCAGAACCAGTCCCCCGATTTCCAAACGCTCAGCAACACCACCAACCCCAAAATAAAACTTCCCCCCGACAAGAGCATTCCCACCGCCTTAAACAAAAATCCCAAGGTCTGACGACCACCGGACGGCTCGGATAACGAGTTGACTTTCTTTTTGACGCTCACGCGCGCATGTCGGGAAGATCGCATAGGAGATAAGGAATCGCTAAAAGGGGTGCAGCTAACAGGATGACTGATGGAAGTGTTCTCAGGTCAGTGCATTGTACTAGCATTTTTTCAGTCCTGGCGTTTTTTCAGTCCTGGCGTTTTTCTAACCCGATCTGAAGCACACTGAGCAACTGGCCTAACTGAGTCAAATGGTGAAAAAACTGCTGTCGTCGAGCCACTTGCTTCTCGGGTTGCCGAGCCGCTTGCCAAAACTGCCAGTCTATTTGCAAGAGTTTCATCAATCGAACCACTTCAGGTACCAGCGATCGCAATTGGGGATCCTGGTCGAGGACTGGCATCACCCGATCCAAAAACTCAGTCTGCACCAGCGCTTGAAAATCCGTCCATTCGTTCATCCTAATCATCCCAATGGACGAGTCGAGATGAGTTGGATGGGTGACTGGGAGCTGTGTTTGTGCCTGTGCTTGTGTCTGCAACGTTGCGTGCAAAATTGCGTGCTGGGTTAGGCAATGCTGACAGGATTGAGCGAGGGAGAGCCATTCTGAATCAAACACGTAGGATAAAGACCCGATCGGGTGAGAATGAAGAATAGATAGTATTGATACAATATCTGAATCTCTTCATAGTATGTGAAATCAAATTTACTTATAGTATCTAGATTAACGCTCATAAATCCACTGATTAAGCCCGAATGGGTGAGTGGGTTTTCGTTAGCCCTTCAGCGTTTTTCCCTACGTTGTACCTACGGACACTATGAATCTACCCCTTCACGCTCCCACTGCTACCCCAGCGACCTTTGCCCCTGCAACGGTGATTCCTCCTGCAACCCCTGAACTCATTCTCCCTGAATGGCTCCGGATTTGTAGGGTCGATCGATGTACAGTCGATCCCTCTAATGACTTAATTTGTCGGGCGTTTGATTTCGCCTATCGATTGCATGAAGGACAGTCCCGTGCATCCGGTGAAGCTTACATTGCCCATCCGATCGCCGTGGCGGGGATTCTGCGGGATCTTGGAGGCAGCAGCAGCATGATTGCAGCGGGATTTTTGCATGATGTGGTTGAAGATACGGAGGTGAGCTTAGAGGAGATTGAGCAACACTTTGGACTCGAAGTTCGATCCCTCGTTGAAGGCGTGACTAAACTCTCAAAATTTAAATTCTCTAGCAAAACTGAACAGCAAGCCGAGAACTTTCGGCGCATGTTCCTCGCCATGGCCAAAGACATTCGGGTGATCGTGGTCAAGCTCGCCGATCGCCTTCATAACATGCAAACCCTAGAGCATCTTGCCCCAGAAAAGCAGCGCCGCATTGCCCGCGAAACCCGTGATATTTTTGCACCGCTAGCTAATCGTCTCGGCATCGGAAATATCAAATGGGCCTTGGAAGATCTGTGTTTCAAATACTTGGAACCGGATTCTTACAATGAAACTAAAATCCTCGTTGCCGAACGACGCGGCGATCGTGAATGCCAACTCACCGAAGTCACCGATCGGCTCAAACCCCGGCTCGATCAACTGGGCATCCGCTGGGTCGATGTTAGCGGTCGGCCTAAGCATCTCTATGGGATTTTCCAGAAGATGCACAAACAGCATAAAGAATATGAAGAAATCTACGACGTTGCTGCCGTCCGAATTATCGTTGAGTCCAATGATGAGTGTTACCGGGCACTGGCGATTGTCCATGACATGTTTCGCCCCATCCCTGGGCGGTTTAAAGACTACATCGGCCTGCCCAAAGCCAATCGCTATCAATCCCTCCATACGGGCGTCATCGGTCTAGTCGGACAGCCGCTAGAAGTGCAGATTCGCACGCTGGAAATGCACCATGTGGCCGAATACGGAATAGCCGCCCACTGGAAATACAAAGAGTCAGGTGGGTCCAATGCCTCTAATCTCTCCACCACAGAGGAAAAATTTACCTGGCTGAGGCAGCTTCTCGACTGGCAGAGCGATCTCAAGGACGCTCAAGAATATCTCGATAACATCAAAGACAACTTATTTGACGGTGAGATTTTTGCCTTCACGCCCCAAGGGGAAGTCGTGCCCCTTAGCCCTGGTGCAACGACCGTGGATTTTGCCTATCGGATCCATAGTGAAGTGGGCAATCACTGTGCGGGGGCGCAGGTCAATGGACGGATGGTCACGCTGGACACGGTGCTGAAAAATGGCGACATCGTGAAGATCATTACCCAAAAAAATTCCCATCCCAGTCTGGACTGGATTAACTTCGTCGTTACCCCCGGTGCCCGCAACAAAATCCGCCATTGGTACAAACTCTCCCATCGAGATGAAAATCTGGCCCGAGGCCGGGACATGCTCGAAAAAGGCATGGGCAAATCCGGGTTTGAAGCAATGCTCAAGTCGCCCCCCATGCAGGTCGTGGCGGAAAAGCTCAACTATCCCACTGTAGACGATCTCCTTGCTGGAATTGGCTATGGCGAAGTGACCGCAAATCAAACCATCAACCGTCTTCGGGACACCATTAAGGCCGCTCAACCCGTGGTCATTGAAACAGAAGCCCTTTTTAGTCATCGTGCTGCGCCGATTCTAGAGCCGTCAAACTATCCCATTGCAGGCGTAGAAGGCTTGCTTTACCACATTGCCAAGTGCTGCAATCCGGTTCCAGGAGAACTCATTACGGGCGTTGTGACGCGAGGGAATGGCATCTCTATTCACCGTCAGGGCTGTCCCAACCTCGATACGGTCGAATGTCCTCGGCTGCTTCCTGTCCGTTGGAATGATGCGGGTAAAGATTTACTCCGTCCTCAGACGTACCCGGTCGAGGTGCAGGTGGAAGTCATCGATCGGGTCGGTGTTCTGAAAGATTTGCTCTCTCGCCTGACGGACAACAAGATCAATGTCCGTAACGCCCAAGTTAAGACTTATCCTGACCAAACGGCTGTGATTGATCTCGGTATTGATATTTGCGATCACAAGCAATTAGAGCGCACGTTTACCCAAATTCGCACCATGAGCGACGTTCTCAATCTCCGCCGAATGACTCAGATTAGCGTTGCTGAGGCAGAGATCACTGAACGGGTATGATCAGGGTCACCGATCGATGGTGTTGCAGACGCCACTCTGTCAGTGCATAAGATGCCAGACTAGTTACCTATACAACAATAGGGAAAGATGTTGCTGGACCTTTGATGCCGATCGATCTGAATGTTTATTAAAAAAACTGGAGTGTATTTACGGGGATTTTGTCAAATTAAGGAAGGTTCAGTCAAATTTTCTCTCATGGTAGACCACTTCATGAAGTGGCTCCTAGCTGAATCGCCCCAATCCGTATAGATTAAGTAAAGTTTTTCTATAGTTTTCGGACTTTACCGAGTTTGACTAGGATAGGAAAGGAGGCGCCAGGAATTGAGCTTTTTATTCAGGGATTTTGGGGTTCATCATCATGGGGCAATCATTGAGTCAGCAGGGTCCGACGTCTACAACGAACCAGCCGGGTCGTTATCATCGTCTCGTTACGCAGGAAGAGCAAAAGCTTTACGATCACGTTTTGTCCGTCGTTCAGACTGAAAGTGCAGACCAAGTGCTCGATCGCATCCGTAATTTGATTATTGAAGGGACGAACTACCCCGATCGTGACATTACGCGCAGCCTCGATCAGATTGTGCTCAACGACAGCTCTGCCCAAGAATTTCAGTTCATTCTCAATCGTTGCGTTCACATTCTGACGAACCGTTGGCAAGGTCGCCCCACGACCCAGCACGCCATTCCTCAGTTGATCAGTATTCTAGAAAGCTCTCCGACAAAGCCCACAGATTTTACCCGCAGCAAAGCCAATCGTCAATTGCGGGAACTCGTCCAGCAGTTTCAAGGGACGGAGCAGTTTAGTGCGTTGCGTCGATTGTCGCGGGTCTTGGAGCAGCAGAATGTCGCCCCGGAGCCTGAGACCCAACCCCTCGGAACCCTGATTCGCCGCTATCCTTACCTCTATCCGCACTGCCTAGTAACGGAAGGTAGCTCAGTGGAAGATCAGCAGTCGGTCCGGACGTTGCAAACCAATATGCAGCATCGCTACGAATTAGATCTCTCGCAGTTTGTGACCTATCAGGTTCGTCGATCCGCCCGATCGGTTCAAAGCCAAGCGGCTCGAACCCACTATGCCGTGCCCAATCCCACTTTCTTAGATGAACCTCAGCTCTGCGCGGCGTTGAAGCAGTTTACTGGAAAGGTTCGCAACGGCTGTACTCATAAAGACTTAGCAAATCGTTTTCTGGTTCATAACACTGATCAGAAAAGCTTCAGACATTTCAAAGATGATCTCTATGAGTATCTGATCGATGCAGTGGACCCGGAGTACGGTCGTCGTCAGTTCAATAACCAGCTTTACCAACAGCTTCGGGTCATCCTACCGGATAACGATCGATCGGATTTCAATGAATTTCTGCTGTTGCGCACCTGTAGTCAGTTACTTAACTTCCTAATTGTTCAAAGCCCGAACCAACCCAACCACTTTGTCTTCGTTGATATGCTGTCGAATCTGGGTCCGATCAATACCACAAGCCTTTTGCTGAAGCTGGTTCTGCTCTGTCGGAAGGTTAAGCCTTATCTTGAAAAGCGCTTTTCGATTTTGTTCAACCACTACGAGTTGCACACCCAAAGCTCTGTTCAGTGGCTCGTTATGGCCATGGAGCATCTTAATATCGCCCTCAGCACTAATTTTGGCAGCATGAATCTGGCTTTGGTCAATTCTTTGAATTAATTCTGGGATTGGCAATTGCGATCGTTTTTTTGGGGGGTTGGGGTTTGGGGGTGATGGTTGGTCCGCATGGGTTGCTTCGCTTAACCCATCCTACGTCGGAGGTTGGAGGGACGATCGGTAATTTTAACGGACCCGATGCATTCCGAAAACTGGATGTTGACTTACCCACCATGAGGCTGATACAAAATCAATCGATTGCCGTCAGGGTCCGCTGCATACACTTCTCGTCCATGACGTGGTGTCAAAATCTCTCCCTCCACCGGAAAACCGATCGACGTTAAATGAGCAATCGACTCTTCTAGACTTTTGACCTGAAAACAAAGAGATAATGGACTGGATGTGGGGGCAGAATTCCCCGATTGAGGACGATAGATGCCAAGACGGAGACCTTTAAGCTGAAATTCAGCATAGATAGGCTGGTCTGCTGGGCCTAACGTTCGATCGGGCGCTTTTCCCAGCAGTTGCTCATAGAAATCCTGCGATCGCTCAAAATCCTGAGCCGCGATCGTGATCCACACGGTCGAATAATCCAGCGTCATAGAGAACCCCTGTTTGACATGTTGTGTTGGACTTCTTTTCCGAAACAGTCATTTTTTTTTCGTGTTGCTAACGTTACATTAAGTCTGATAATAAAGAACGGTTGAGTTGAATCCCGTAAAATTAATTATGAAGTTGGCAGAACGAATTGGGCAGGTAACGCCATCGATGACCTTGGCGATCGATGCAAAAGCCAAGGGCATGAAGCGGGATGGCATTGATGTCTGTAGCTTCAGTGCGGGGGAACCGGATTTTGATACCCCAAATCATATTAAGCAAGCCGCAATAGATGCCCTTAAGGCCGGGAAAACCCGCTACGGTCCAGCAGCCGGAGAGCCAGGGCTTCGATCGGCCATCGCGCGCAAACTCCAGATCGAAAACCAGTTGCCCTACCAAAGCGAAAACGTCCTCGTCACCAATGGCGGCAAGCATTCGCTGTTCAATATCATGCTGGCGCTGATTGACCCTGGCGATGAAGTCATCATCCCCGCGCCCTTCTGGGTCAGCTACCCCGAAATGGTTAAGCTCGCAGGTGGCATTCCAGTTACTGTTTACACCACCCCAGACGCCCGCTACAAAATCACCCCCGCCCAGCTCGAAGCGGCCATCACGCCCAAGACCAAGCTGCTCATTCTCAATTCGCCCTCCAATCCCACGGGCATGGTCTACAGCCCCGACGAACTCAGCGCCATTGCCCAGGTGATTCTTCGTCACGATGTGATGGTCGTCTCGGATGAAATCTATGAACGACTGCTCTACGATGATACCCAGCAGATGAGCATCGGGGCCGTCAGTCCGGAGATGTTCAATAGAACCATTATCAGCAACGGTTTTGCGAAAGCCTATTCCATGACGGGCTGGCGCATTGGCTACGTGGCCGGAAATCTTGAACTCATCAAAGCCATCAACACCTTGCAAAGCCAAAGCACTTCCAACGTCTGCACTTTTGCCCAATTTGGCGCGATCGCGGCCCTCGAATCTTCTCAAGATTGCGTGGCCGAAATGCTCCATGCCTTCACCGAACGTCGGAATCACATCTACCAATTGATTAACGCCACGCCGGGACTCTCCTGTCTAAAGCCCGATGGCGCGTTCTATATGTTTATCAACATCGCCGAGACTGGACTCTCCTCGCTGGATTTTTGTGATGCGCTCTTGAGTGAACAGCAAGTTGCGTTGATTCCTGGAATTGCCTTTGGGGCGGATGACCATGTGCGGGCGTCCTACGCCACTGATATGACCACGATCGATCGGGGGATGGACCGAATTGCTCAGTTTTTACGATCGCGCTTAGGCTAATCCTTTATAAATATCAAATCGTAGAGGGATGATTGCACAAAAAAGGAGGGGCGATCGTCCCTCCTTTTCTTATCTAAATGGTGAGAATCTAAACTCTTAGAAATTCATCTCAGCCGCTTGAACGCGCTCAACCTGCTTCTTCTTCAGAACCAGCATGATTTGCGCCATGGTGACGATCGCGAAGAATGCGAGCAATCCTGCAACCCGGTTTGGACTTTGCAGGGTGATTTCAGCATCCGCCTGACCAAAGCCGCCGACATTGGGGTTATCAGTAATGGCTTCACCTGCCGTCACTTCGTCGCCCACCGCAACCAACAACACAGGACCTGCGGGAATTTCTTCATTGACCGTTTTGCCGTCTGCACTCGCGATCGTCACCGACACTGCGCCTTCTTCACCGGGCGTAATGGCCGAAACGACGCCAGCAATAGAGGCGTTGTACACCGCATTGTTGCTCTTCGCACCCGTTGGATAAACCTGACCCCGACCGCGATTTCCGCCGACGTAGATTAAGTTTTTGCCAAAGTGAACGGAAGAATCTTGAGCCGGATCGGGAGCCAAGACAGGGAAGACGAGTTCTTCATAGTCATCACCGGACAACGGACCCACGACCAAAATATTGGGCTTGGCATCGCTATAGGGCGCAATGTACATCTCGCTAACGAGTTCCTTCTGCTCCTCGGTCATCCGTTCTTCCGGAGCCAACTTAAAGCCTTCAGGCAGCACGACGACCGCACCGACATTTAGACCCACTTTCGATCCGTCACTGGCATACTGCTGAATCGCGTGATCGTAGGGCAGCTTCACGATCGCTTCAAAGACCGTATCCGGAAGGACGGATTGAGGCACTTCAAGGTCAGTGACTTTTTTGGCCAAGTGGCAGTTAGCACAGACGATTCGTCCGGTGGCTTCACGAGGATTTTCGTAAGCGCCTTGAGCGTAATAGGGATAAGCCGAAGCGGGCAATGCGAGAGAAAAGCTCGATGCGCAGAACGTTGCAAAGACTGCAATCGCCAACATTGTCTTCTGAGCCAGAGCACGCAGCCCCGCCGCAGAAATAATTACCTTTTTCATGAGTTTTAAAAATGCTTCAGCGTGATAACGACAACCATAAAAAGCCCTAGGGTCTTAACTCAGACTGAGCTGACCTAGATTCAGCGCTTAAGCCCACCAAGGATCTTCGCCCGTGCGGAAATCTTCTTCAGTCCACTGGGTGAAGCTAATGCGATCGTTCGCCAATTCGGCATGGGCGATCGCCAGAGAACGAGGAGCCGGACCTCGCACCACTTTGCCAGTCGCATCGTATTGAGACCCGTGACACGGACACATGAACTTGTTTTCGTTGGCGTTCCAAGGCACGACGCAACCCAAGTGGGTACAGACGGCATTGATGCCATAGTTCGCAATAGAACCATCTTCCTGGACCACCAAGTACGTCGGATCGCCTTTGAGACCCTGAGCGAGTTCGTGACTCCCCGCCAAGTGAGTCGTGAGATATTCGGTCACTACGATGTCGTTACCGAGTGCATCCTTCGCGGTCACACCCCCACCCCCACCTCCGGCTGAAGGCGGAATGAAGTAGTTAATGACTGGGTACAACGCCCCTAGCGCAACTCCAGTCACGGTCCCGAAAGTCAGCAAATTCATGAATTGGCGACGGCCCATGCTAGGGACGTCTGCGGAACTAGAAAGTTGAGTCATGGCTACATTTAAGTGGAGATCGGGAGTGACTTCAGACACCAAAAGGCAATTTTAAAACACAGATTATTGTTCAAAACAGTCTGTCTTAACATCTCTTCATTAAAAATCCGAGACTTTCTTTACCTAGCCCTAGTTTAAACCGTTAAGTCCTATTAGGGGTGGAGTTTATAGCCTTTCTCATCCATTATTATTACAGACTTTTACGCCTAAACATGCGGAGATGCTGATGACGGGTGAGGAATTACGATCGGTGATCATGGAAAAGTGGACATTCTCCTACGATGTTCAGATTCGTCGTGCGACGGGACGAGTTTTTTTTCAAGTCATGTGGCGATACCAAGAACAGGCGTCTTTCCCGCTGTCGAATGCCGACTACCTCGCTCATCTTGACCAAGTGGCGGGGTACTTGACGGCTTGGAATGTGGTGGAGCAGGTCAAAAGTTATGTTACGAAAACGAAAGAAAAGCCTCGTCTCGGCAAGGCGGTGAATATTCAGTTAGACCTAGGCGATCGGGCATCCGAATGGTTACTGGAGGAGTTTTAGCGCTAATCTAGAGAGTGCGTATTGTAAGTAGTACGTCAATTCATACCTATCGAACCCGCCTTACAAAAATCCTATGAATATTGCACCGAATACCGATGCCGTGAGCCTGTTCAAAGCGGCCTACAATAACCGCTATACCTGGGATGAGAGCTTTCCGGGCTACACTGCGGATGTGACCTATCGTTGCGCCGGGACTGAGTTCCATGGCAAGGCAGTGGTCACGCCGGATCCGCGCATGGGCTACAAGGGTGATGTGACAGAGATTACAGACGAGGAAGTCTTGAAGGCGGTGATGGGCCAGCTTTGGGAGACGGCGATTCACCGGGTGCGTCGTCCCTTCGAGAAGACTCATGCCGGGAACGTCTTTAGTTTTGGCGAGAGCGATGCGACGGGCGCGATCGAAATGAAGCTTGAGGGCAAGCGCGACTATTACAAGGTGCGCGATAACGAGATTGTCTTGGTGTATCGCAACATTCATGGGCAGTTTGTAAAGATTAATACCTTCAGCAGCCATGAAACAGGCGCAGGGTATCTGTCGCATAAGTATGACTCGGTGTACAGCGATCCGACCACGGGGGAACAAAAGGGCGAGAAGCAGGATTTTGAAGACATTTACAGTGATGTGGATGGCTATCAGGTGTTGACCCGCCGAACAATAGCGACGCTGGACGAAAATAAGCAGCCTGTCACGATGGATTTTGAATTCACGAATGTGAAGTTGTTGAAATAATGTGAAGCTGTTGAAATAACGCTACGATCGAACCCACCTAAACGTTAAAAAACTATGTCTCTAGCTCTCACTAACGAAAATGTCGAGACTGTTCTGGATGAGCTTCGTCCTTATCTGATTTCGGATGGCGGAAATGTCGAACTCGTCGATATTGATGGTCCGATTGTTAAGCTGCGTTTACAAGGTGCTTGTGGTACCTGTCCTAGTTCGACGATGACGTTGCGCATGGGAATCGAGCGTCGGCTGAAGGAAAAGATTCCTGAAATCAATGAAATTGAACAAGTGTTTTAAGCCAGTTTCTTAAGCTGGGTGGGACGGGGTGAATCCTGTCCCTTTCTTTTTATGATCCTCGATCGCAGTTTAAACTCGTTGCAGTTCAACCTATGGAATCTCTCATCGAAGCGCTGATCAAAACCGAGTGTCACTATGGTGAGCTGGCGGGTGGTCCAAATTATGTGGTGGATTTGAAGTGGGTGCCGACGCCTGCAACGTTAAAGAACGTAACGTTGAAAGAAGCTAAGTCGATCGCACCGCTCTACCCATTTATTGATGAGATGTATGCTGCGATGCCGTTGGATGAGATGCATCGTGAGGCGATGGCTAGTACCTTGGAACGCGATCGGACGTCGGAGTTTTGGGATGCTGAAGATTGCGATCGGACGTTGATGCCGGATGAATTTTTACCTTGGTTGAAGGGATGCTTTCTGGCTGAGGAGTTTTATGAGGATGATGGGTCTGAGGCGCAATGTTTGAGGGTGACGGAGTTTGCCGATCGGGTGCGGCCTGAGTTGTTTGGAGAGGCGGTTGGGGTGACGGTGCATTCGTTGACGGACGGGGAGAATGAAAATACGCCTTATGGGGTTTATGTGGCGATCGGTCTTGTGAGGACGTTGGTGGTGGTAACGGGTTGGATTTTGTGATGTTTGGGGGATTTTGGGTGGGATGCGTTGTGTGAAATGAAATGAAATGATGCGTTGCTTCGCTTAACGCATCCTACGTTGGATGGGGATGGGGATTGGATGGGGTTTGGGTTATCCGCCGATTTGGGACATCGATCGGGCGTAACCGATGCTGGTGCCGGATTCTCGGAGCTTGTAATTGATTTCGGGTTTCCATTCGACGAGCTGGATAACTCGATCGCGTATATCTTCAAGGGGAACGCCCGATCGAAGTTCATGTTTTAAATTAATCTGTCCGGTTTCGTTGAGCAAACACGGTCGCAGCATTCCATCGGCTGACAACCGCATTCGATTACAACGATCGCAGAAACATTCGGACATCTGACTGATAAAGCCTAAGGTTCCTTTTGCTCCAGGGATTCTAAAAATATCCGCAGGGCCGTTACCTATTACGGCACTTTCTTCAATGCCATAGCGTTGTCGAATCTGTTCTCGAAGTTTTTCAGAATCAATCCAGCCTGACTTCTCAAATAGATCCCCATTCCCGATCGGCATGAACTCAATGAACCGCACATGCCATTCCTTTTCAATACTCAACGCTGCCAGTTCTAAAATCTCCCCGTCATTCACGCCAGGAATCACCACGACATTAAGCTTCAGTGGGTTAAACCCAACTTCATAGGCTTTCTGAATCCCCGCCCACACGCGACTCCAATTCCGTTTCGACTGCGGTGACGATCGACCGATTAACTGGTCAAATGTATCTGGATTGAGCGAATCCAAACTGATATTGACTCGCCGCAACCCTGCATCGTAAAGGGCTTGAGCTTTATCCGCAAGCAAAAAACCATTCGTCGTCATCGAAATATCTTGTGTTTCCGGCAGCGCCGAAATTGCACGCACAATTTCCACCACATCCGACCGAATTAACGGCTCCCCACCCGTAAGCCGAAACCGCGAAAACCCTGCTGGAATAAAGACGTGTTTCAACAAGGTAATCAGTTCTGGTTGGGTGAGTAAATCTTGCCGAGACACATAGTCAATCTCGTGACCCTCTGGCATACAGTATGTACAGCGAAAGTTGCAGCGATCGATTAGACTAATTCGCAGATAATCAATACGCGGTAGCATAAAAGTTCCTATAAAATAAAGATTATAAACCTTCGCAACCATGAATCCCACCGATCTCGCCTTCACCTCAGCCCTCGAACAAGCCCGCCTCATCCGCGAAAAAATCATTTCTCCCCTCGAACTCACCCAGCTTTCCCTCGATCGCATCGAAACCCACAACCCAACCCTCGGCGCATTCTTCCACATCGCCGCCGAAGCCGCCCTCACCGACGCCAGCCAAAAAACCGACGCCCTACTTCATCTCGAAACTATCCCCCCCTTCTACGGCGTCCCCACCGCCATCAAAGACCTCAACCCCGTTGCCGGAATGCCCTGTTCCTACGGCATCAAGTACGCCAAAAACCGCATTGCTGACCAGGACGATCACGTCACCAAACGCATTAGATCTGCTGGATTCACTCTCCTCGGCAAAACCGCTACCTCCCAACTCGGCTCCCTTCCCTACGTCGAACCGAGCGGATTTGCCCCTGCCCGCAACCCCTGGAACCTCGACTACCTCGCAGGCGGATCAAGCGGTGGCGGGGCGGCAGCCGTAGCTTCAGGAATGTGTGCGATCGCCCAAGGATCGGACGGAGCCGGATCAATCCGAATTCCAGCCGCCTGTTGCGGACTCGTGGGCCTCAAACCCTCGCGAGGACGAGTTTCTAACGCTCCCGTTGATGAGTATTTTAGTGGTTGCGTGGTTAATGGCGGTATGGCTCGCAGCGTTGCAGATGTTGCAGCATTTCTAGATGCGATCGCAGGGTATGAACTGGGTGATGCCTATTGGCTCGATCGTCCCGAAACTAGTTTTCTAGCATTGTCAAAACAAATCCCAACTCAACTCAAAATTGGTTTTGCAACTCATATTCCAAACATTGGTGAATGTGACATCGAAACGAAAGCAGCCGTATTGGACACAGCGAAAACCTTAGAATCCTTAGGTCATATCGTCGAACCCGTTGACTTTGGCGACTTTGACTTTGGCGATTTGGTTGAACCGTTCTTCATCGCATGGCAAACCCAGACGGACGTCGGCATTCCCGGTCCCTTGCTCGATCGAATTAACCGAGAACTTTGGTTTAGAGCGCAGTTTTATCGGGCTGGAAAGTACATCAAAGCTCGACAAAAGCTCTACCAATTTGGCCGCCGCGTCGTGACGTTGTTTCAACCGTATGATGTTGTTTTATTGCCTACGCTGATGACGCCAGCGATAAAGGTGGGTGAATTTAAGCGATTGGGATTAGACTCATTGCTCGATCGTGTCACTCAGTGGTTTGCACCCTGCCCAGCGTTCAATGCAAGTGGTCAACCTGCGATCGCACTTCCGTGTGGAATCAGTCAGTTTGGTATTCCTCTTAGCGTTCAGCTTGTTGGTCGTCCTGCTGATGAGAAAACCATTCTCCAACTTGCAACTCAGCTTGAAATAGCACAGCCGTTTACGAATCGATCGTCTGGTTATTGATCGTCTGGCTACTTACAGAGATTGCCCTGCAAACAGCCATCTTCCATCTGAACAATCCGATCGGCAATATCCAAAATTCGATCGTCATGGGTCACGAGCAAAATAGTACAGCCTTGATCTTTCGCTAGACTTTGCATGAGGTTTACCACCTCGCGGCCCGACTTGCTATCGAGCGCTGCGGTGGGTTCGTCTGCGAGGATGATTTTCGGACGGCTTACTAAGGCACGAGCGATCGCGACGCGTTGTTTTTGGCCACCGGACAGATCGGACGGATAATAGTCAATCCGATCGCCGAGACCCACCTGTTCGAGCACCTCAGTCGATCGCACCTTCATTTGCGCCGCCGTGAATTCAGAATGCACCTCCAATCCCATGCGCACATTTTGCAACGCCGTCAGACTGCCATGAAGATTATGCGCCTGAAAAATGTAACCAATTTGCCGCCGCGTCATCATGCGTTTACGATCGCTCGCCCCGCACATCTCAGCGCCCAAAATTTTCAAGCTCCCTTCCTGGCCCGATCGCAGCGCCCCCGTCAACGTCAATAGCGTCGTCTTCCCCGAACCCGAAGGCCCCGTCATGAGCACAATCTCCCCCGCCGCAATGGTGAGATCAATCTCCGACAACACCCGTTTCCGCAACGCCCCCGTCCCAAAATAATGATTCAAATGTTCGATCGCAATAATCCCATCCATAAAACCCCCGCAAAAAACCCAAAAACCATCAAAAAACATCCGCCGGATCAGCCGATCGCAATTTCCGAGTCGCGATCGCCCCCGAAATCAAACATAAAACGATCGTCATCACCAACACCGTCCCCGCCCGCGAAACCGTCATAAAAATCGGCAACCCCGTCCCATTTCTCGCCAACGTATACAACCCCAACGCCCCAGCCACCCCCGGAAAGAACCCCAACACCGCCAAAATAATCGCCTCCTCAAAAATCACCCCCAGCAAAAAACCCGTCCCATACCCCATCGCCTTAAACGTCGCATACTCCGCCATATGCGAATTGACATCTGTCGAAAGCACCTGATACACAATCACAATCCCCACCACAAAGCCCATCGCAACGCCGATACTAAAAATAAAACCGATCGAAGTATTTCGCTGCCAATAGCCCTTCTCAAACTCAATAAACTCCGTCTTCGTCATCACCATCGTGTCATTGGGCAAATGTTGTCGAAGCTGTGCCACTACCCGATCGGCGTCTGCCCCCGGCACCAACTTCAACATTCCCAGCGACACATTTTGCGCCGGACGACGGGGAAACAGCCGCAAAAAGTTTTGGTCACTCGTAATCAAATGGCCGTCCGCACCAAAGGACGATCCGATCGAAAATGTCCCCACCAGCGTGATGGTTTTGCGATCGATTTCGGTTGTGACTTTCTCGCCAGCGTTAATTTTAGCGATCGTTTCTCCATAAGCTCCGCGTGAGTTTTTGTCGAATAAAAACGTATCGGGAATCTTTGTTTTATCAAGGTTTTTCTGAATATCAGGAAGATCAATGGCTAAGAAATCAGGGTCAAAGCCAATCACCCGAATAGCGGTCTCCTTGTGAGTTTGAGGATTTCGCCATATTGCAAAGCTGATGTACATCGGATGCGCTGACTGTACGCCCGGAATGTCCTGCGCTTGCAACAGCCGACGACGCGGGATGGTCGCCAGATTCCCAAAGTTCAGCGCCTGCGGACTAAAAATAACCGCATCGGCGTTGAGAATTTGGTGAGAGCGCACGCTGCTGTCGTAAAGCGCCGCCTGAAACCCCATTTGCATGAAAATCAGCACGTCGGCAAAAGCAATGCCCGAAAGCGCGACGAGAAGTTTGCCTTTCTGGTGACTAAGCTGGAGCCAGCCTAGAGGCGTTCGCCTGTCGAATTGGGTCAGAAAATTTAGCATAGGAGAGTTTAAACCCATCACTCGATCGTGATTTTTGCTGTGACTTGTGAATTCGTAAACTGTTTCACTTTCTGGCTTGAATCTGGATTCAATTCAATCCGCACTTCCATCACCCGCGCGTCTGTATTTGTCGTCGGATCAGTGTTGATTACATTTTGACGCAGCACCTTCTGACCGACTTCCCGAACTGTTCCCTGAAGTTCATCGCTAACGGCTGTGCTAGTGACTTTTGTCGATTGTCCGATTTTAATCCGCCTGACATCACTTTCATAGACCTCCACGATCGCCGTCATGGTTTGGGTCTGTCCCATATCTAAGAGTCCAGTGGCTGCAATTTTTTCACCTTCGCGGGTGTTGAGCTTGAGCACGGTGCCATCTCGGGGTGCGCGGATATAAGCTTGTTCGAGTTCGGCTTGCGCTCTTAGGACGGTGGTTTCAGCGCTTGCCACTTCAGCGATGGCGGCTTGAAGATCAGCGGGACGAACCTCTGCAATGCGATCGAGCGTGCTACTTGCCGAATCCACCTGCTGGGCGCGGGCATTTTCACTACGAACTCGGGCGGCGCGGGCTTCGGCGAGTTGTTGGGTGAGGGTGTCAAACGTTCGATTTGCTTCGCTTCGGGCTTCTTCTAGGCGACGGGTTGTGGTTTTGAGCACCAGAAGTTTACTGTCCCGCAGCGAGGCTGAGGTGGCTCCGGCTTGGAAGAGTTGGTCGTAGCGATCGGCTTCGAGTTTGGCGTTGTCGTACTCTGCAATGAGGCGTTCGGTGGTGGCTTTGCGAGTGGTGGTGACGCCGGAGATATCCGCTTCAAGTCGCGCAACGACTGCCGATTGAGTATTGAAATCTCCGATGCGTTCTGCTTCGAGACGCGCAATTTCTGATTTTTGGGCTTGGAGTTCGCCGCCTTTAGCGCCCGATCGAACTTGCTCAAGTTTGGCCTGGGCGACCCGGACCTGCTCTTGACTCTGCTGGACCGCCGCCTGAAGTCGTGGTTGACTGTTAAGCACGGCTAAAACATCGCCTTTCTTCACTCGATCGCCCAGCTTCACCCGAAGGCTCTCCACCCGACTCAGCTCATTACCATTGGGCGCAGAGACGCTGACAACTTCGCCCTTGGGTTCGAGGCGACCGAGGGCCGTTACCGTTACGATCGGTTCAGTTGTGACTAGAGAGGCCTGAGGCTGAGGCGTTACGGCGATCGGGTTCAATGTTCTGCTCCCCACTGCGCCTACGATTAAGGCCACTACCCCGGTCAAAATTAAGGGCGTCTGACGCTTTCCCGATAAATCTTTAAACACACTCATCAAATTACACTCCTAGACTAAACTGAACGGTGTAGTCTAGATTTAGTAAAGACTAAACGGTCTAGTTTAGTCAAGCCCCCAAGAGTGAGATTCGATTTAGACTATTAATCAGCGACTTTATACATCTTCCCGGCCCCACCCATGATTCCCGTTCGTTCTAAAGCTGATCAAATCTTGCACGGTGCCATGCAGGAGTTCTTGGCGCGGGGGTATGCAGCGGCGAGTATGGACCGAGTGGCATCCATTGCAGGGGTCTCGAAGGCGACGGTGTACAGCTATTTTGGCGATAAGGAAGGGCTGTTCAAAGCGCTTGTCGAATCCATGGCCAAACAGCGAATACAGGCCATTATGTCGAAACTTGAGTTGGATCTGCCGCCTCGGGAGTGTTTGAAAACGTTATTTCGCTATGCGGTCGAAGATTGCTACGAGAATCCAGAATTTCATGATTTTAAGCGGGTCTTGGTTGGAGAGTCAGGGCGATTTCCGGAATTAGCAAAGACGTTTGTCGAACATTTGAGTAAGCCGGGGATTGAAGTATTGACCCAATATTTACAAGATTCTCCAGCGTTTGATTTTCCTGATCCGGAAGCGATCGCTCGGATTGTGATTGGCGCAATGATGCATTTTGTACTAGTCCAAAAAGTTATGCATGGCGAAGAAATTATCCCCATGAATGTCGATCGAATTATTGCAGGGCTTGAGTATTTGTTATTTCCAAAATCGTAGCAACGATCGACCTGAATCTTAGAAGATGTCAACTATCACAACTTAGAAATTAGAGTTACAGCCTTGCTCTAAGTCGATCGCCTATGTAGGGAACTAAAATTCAAAAATAAAGGAGCTGTATAAAGCTATGTCACTAGCCCAGCTCCTTTATATTAATTCGGCCTATTAATTTAGCCTGTTAATTCAGACAATCAAGGGTTAACGGGTGTTAATCAACGCCTTCAATGCGATCTTCGACTTGTTGATAGAGTTCACGCAGACGATCGAGGTTTTCATCGCTGGTTTCCCAGTAGCCGCGACCATTGGCTTCGAGCAAGGTCGTGACCATCTTACGGAAGGAGTTAGGGTTTAGGTTCAGCAGACGTTCCTGCATTTCCTTGTCCTTCATAAAGGTGCTGTTCGCATCTTCGTAAACCCAGTTATCCACAGCATCGGCGGTGGCAGACCAGCCCATGGTGTTGACTAGGCGCTTCGAGAGTTCGCGAACCCCTTCATAACCGTGGGACAGCATTCCTTCGTACCACTTTGGATTCAGCAGCTTAGTGCGGGAATCGAGGCGAACGGTTTCCGAGAGGGTGCGGATTTGGGCGTTGGCGGTGGTGGTGTCGGCCATGAACGACGTGGGAGCCTTGCCGTCATCTCGCAGGCGCGAAACGATTTTGGTGGGGTCGGAGTCGTAGTAGTGGGAGACATCCGTGAGGGAAATCTCGGACGAATCGAGGTTTTGGAACGTGACGTCGGCGGTCTTCAGGGAGGCCCGGAACAGCGCTTCGTTTTGGACCATGACGCCAGGATTGTCGGCTGAAAAGGCAAATCCCTTCCGGGCGAGGTACATGTTTTGCAGTTCCTCTTCGTTTTCCCAGGTGCCATTTTCTACTGCCAAGTTGATGTTGGACGAGTAAGAACCAGACGCATTAGAAAAGACTCGGGTTGCAGCTTCACGAACGCTGACGCCTAATTCTTTAGCTTGGGCGAGAGCGTGACGACGGACGTAGTTCATATCCAGAGGTTCATCTGCTTCAGCCGCCATTTTGACCGCCCGATCGAGCAGGGCCATTTGGTTAATAAACAAGTCGCGAAATACACCAGAGCAATTGACGACGACATCAATGCGCGGACGACCTAGTTCAGCGAGCGAAATCAGTTCGAGTTTGTTCACCCGACCGAACGCATCAGGCACAGGTTTGCAGCCGACCATCCAGAGGATTTGGGCGAGGGATTCGCCGTAGGTCTTGATGTTGTCGGTGCCCCAAAGGACGCAGGCGATCGTTTCTGGGTAGGCTCCATTGTTGTCGCGCTGTTGGCGTTCGATGAGGCGATCGACGACGACTTTGGCAGACTTGACAGCGGCTTCCGTCGGAATCGATTGCGGATCGAGAGCGTGAATATTTTTCCCAGTGGGCAACACGTCCGGATTCCGGATGGGGTCGCCGCCCGGTCCTGGCGTGATGTATTCGCCGTTTAGCCCCGTCAACAGTCCACCGAGTTCATTGTCAGCAACGATTTGCTTCAGGCAAAATTGCAGGAATTCAAACTGCGGCTTGATTGCATCAGTATCGACGTTTCCATAGCCCGATCGCGTCAACGATTCCATCCAAGGTGACTGCTTCCCCGTCATGCTGTTAAACAAATTGCCCAACATAGACGTTTTCGACACGCGACCTTCTTCATCCTGCTGCGCTTTGACCATGGCGGTCACGGCCTCGCGGCTGGCGACGGTGATGTCGTTCAGCAATTGCACGTCATCCAAAACGCCCAAATCGCTGTTCTTATAGATGTCGTCAATATTGCGATAGACGCTGTTGGCGATGACGCGAGGCAGGCTGAGGATGTCCTCTTCCTCCCGATCGAGACTGGCAATATTCACCAAGGTTGCAATCGCTTCGTCAGATGTAGGCGGTTTGCCGATAATGTGCAGTCCGCAAGGCAATAACCGCGACTCGATTTCCATGATCTTGATGTAGATCTTGCCGACGATATTGTCGCGATCGTCTTGGGTTAGCCCTGCTGAACTCGTGTCAGGCAGCACCACATCCTGGTCGAGATTACAAATGCGCGCTTTATCCATGATCGTATCGACAATCTGAATTCCACGTCCACTATCTTTAAGCGATTGGTACGAAGCAATCAGTTCGCCGAGTTCTTTCAAACCCTTATACAGTCCCGCATTTTCAGCAGGAGGCGTCAGGTAAGAAATGGTCTCTGCGTAGGCCCGACGTTTGGCGATCGTGGCTTCAGACGGGTTGTTTGCGGCGTAGTAGTACAGGTTCGGAATCGACCCAATCAAGCTGTCAGGGAAGCACGTGTCCGACATGCCCATTTGCTTACCAGGCATAAATTCCAATGACCCATGGGTGCCAAAGTGCAACACTGCATCTGCGCCCCACACCTGCTCAAGATAGGTATAGTAAGCCGCAAAACCATGGTGAGGACTGGCCGACCGCGAGAACAGCAGCCGCATCGGATCGCCTTCATAGCCAAAGGTCGGCTGGATCCCGATGAACACGTTACCGAAGTGCTTCCCAAAAATCAGCAAATTCTGACCATCGGTATTCAGGCTTCCGGGCGCTGGACCCCAGGAGTCGTGAAGCCGCTCGTGGTAAGGCGTCAGACGCTCATACTCTTCCACCGACATGCGGTAGGCCACGTTCAGCTCGGGGCTGTTGTACTGGGCATCGGCGTCGTTAATGACTTCCATCATCAGCGCTTTGGAATCGACGGGAAGATCGCCAATGGTGTAGCCGTCGTCGCGCATTCCTTCCAGCACTTTGTAAATGGACCCAAACACGTCTAGATAGGCCGCAGTCCCAACGTTTCCTTTATCAGGTGGGAAACTAAATACGGTGATCGCTAGCTTCTTCTCAGCCTGCTTTTTTCGACGTAAATTCGTCCACTTCAGGGCACGTTTTGCAAGCGTTTCGACTCGATCTTGCAAGGTAACCGCTTTGCCCGTGGCACTATCGCGGCCCGACATGACGATCGGCTCGATCGCGCCGTCCAATTCCGGAAGGGCCACCTGCAAGGCCACTTGAATCGGATGCAAACCCAGATCGCTATCCAGCCACTCTTCTGTCGTTTGGAACACGAGGGGCAATGCCACCATGTAGGGTCGGTTTAGCTTTTTCAGCGATTCGATCGCTTTGGGATGATCTTGCTTGGCCGGACCACCCACTAGGGCAAATCCAGTGAGCGACACCACGGCATCCACCATGGCTTCCGTTTTATTAATTGGATCGTAGAAATAAGCTTCCACGGGTTTTGAGAAGTCGAGACCCCCTGCAAATACAGGCATCACCCGAGCACCGAGAGCCTCAAATTCCGACACCACCGCAACATAGTGCGCATCATCTCCCGTCACAATGTGGGTCCGCTGCATCACGAGGCCGATCGTGGGACCGTCGCCGCGTCGTTGGGCTTCGGGCAAGTCTTTTCGCGACGAGTACCAGTTCAGATACTCTTTAGCGTCTTCATACATCGTGGGAGCTAAAGGATGCCACAGTCCCATGTCTGGGTAAGTCGTCGGCTCGGCGTATTCAAACTCGGTCGAGGCGACTTCCACATCTGGCGCGGAGTCTTTTCCGTTAAATACATACTTGTCTGTCAGCATCAACAGGAAGTTCTGAAGATTTTCTTCGTTGCCGCCCAGCCAATACTGGAAACTCAACATGAAGTTCCGGGCATCTTGCGCTTTTTCAATAGGCAAGAACTTCAACACCGTCGGCAACGTCCGCAGCAGCTTCAGCATCGCGTCCTGGAACCCAGCGCCTGACTTCTCTTTGCGCTTCTTCATGAAGCTGCCGATAACGCTCTTGGACTGTCCGATTTGAGCGAGGGAGAAGCTACCCATTTTGTTCAGGCGCATCACCTGAGGCATGGACGGAAAGACGACCGACACGTCGAGGTTGTCCTTAATGGGTTCGACTGCTGCGACAATTTTATCGGCCAGATCTTCTAGGAAAATCAATGACGCAATGAAGACATTTGCCCGAGCAACATCAACCTTGAACGCTTCGTAGTTGGTGTCATCCCGCAGCTCTTCAATCAAATAGCCACTGATCTCTATTGCAATTTTGGGGTGAGTGTCGTTGATGGCTCTTACCGCCGCAGAGAGTGCGCTCTGGTATTGCGGCTCCAGGACAACGTACACCACTTTAACGAGGGACCGCCCGTTCAAATGATCAGGCGTGATGTGGCGAACGGATGGCTTGGTGTAAGTGAACATGCGATGTCAGACTCCTTCGATGCTGGTTCTCTATCTAAATCAGGCAGGCAAATTAAATCAGGCAGGCAAACTAAATTGGGCAAGCAGGCTAAATCACGCAGGCAAGCATGCCGTCATTTAATATGTGAAGTTTTGACTACTTCTTATGGTTTTACCAGAAAATCCAGACTAGTACTACCTTTCAGAGGATAAGTGAAACAATTTGATATACAAAAGTGTAGAAACCTTAAGACTTTTGAGTGGTTTTATGAAGTGTCCACTCCGGCATCCTTCATAAAAGTACATATCTACTTTGAAATTGTTGAGGGTGGCTGGGCGCTGGGTAACTGCACCTCGGGCGTACCCTTCGGCGTCGAAAGGGCGACGGTGAGACCGATCGAAACAATGAGTAGACATTGGGCGGTCGGTATAATGCTATCCCGCAGAAGCCGCGTGAGGGGATGGCTTTGGATGCGGAGCGATCGCACGGAGCGCGAGGTGGCTCTCTGTGGATTGACTAAGGTCTCCCATACGGAGCGATTACCCAATAGAATTCTGCCAGGGTAGGGCGTCAAACGACCGAGATCGGTGGACATTATGGCTACATCAAAGAGGATCTCATCCAGTGTAAACCTGGACTGCTGCGATCGGCCAACCCCAGACTGTTAAGAATCTCACCTTAAAACGATTAAGAATTAACCATCAGACCGATGTAACTCTCAAATAAAAAGCACCCAGTCAACATAAACTGGATGCTCTGAACAATAAATTCAATCCCAAACTTAGGACATAGCTTGAATGATGTAATCAAAGTAGGGTGCGGTTTCAGAAGCGTCGCCTGCATTAAGAATGCTAAGAGAGGCGGTCTTGAGGCACCGAATCGCATCGATCATTCCAGGAACAGGCACGCCGAGGGAGTTGTACATTTCACGAACGCCGATGAGACCAATGCTCTCGATCGGATCTTTGTCGCCCGCTAGCACTCCGTAAGTCACGAGTCGCAGGTACCACCCATAATCACGGATGCACAGCGATCGTTCGCGTCCACCGAAGGCGTTTCCACCGGGCGCGATGTATTCGGGATGAACCTTCCAGAGATTCTTGACGGCCTCATCCACAATTTTCTTCTCGTTTTCCGAGAGCGTTGCAACGATGCGAGTCCGCTGTAATCCGGTTCTGAAATAGTCTTGGACGCCCTTGAGTTCACCGCTGGTAGGATACCGCAGCTCGTCGTCGGCGTTGAGGATGACTTGGCTAACTACGCTCATATGAGATCTTTTATAGGTCCGTTACAAGATGATTTCTGTTTACTAGTGTATCCACAATTGGGGATTTTTCAGAATCCAGATGATAGATTTCTGGGAAATCCGTTACGTTGCTCAACACTTCAAGACTTTAGAATCTAACGGAGAGGGTGGGATTCGAACCCACGGTACGTTTCCGTACATCCGATTTCAAGTCGGACGCATTCGACCACTCTGCCACCTCTCCCAATGCAGCCTTTTTTATCTTAGCGTAACTTGATGAAACTTGTTCAGGATTTTTGGGTATTGGGCATAAGTGGGTCTTGGTAAATGATCTGGTGCTGGTCGTCAAGCCAGACGATCGTGGCGTCTTGGAGCTTGCCGTCCTCTAGGGTGGCTATCGTGAAGCATCGGTTGGTGGTTTTGGTTTTGTTGGAGTGGATGATGCGGGGGACGCAGGCGGCGTTTAGGTGGGGGGCGATGGGGGTTTCTAGGAATCGTTTGCGCTGGGCGGTGAGGTGACGAAGGCGGTGATGCATGTGGCCGAAGGTGACGAAAGAGAGCGATAAGCCGAGAGCTTTGGATTGAACAATGGCGCTCTGGAGATCCGGGTCGCCGTGGTCGCCGAGAGCACCGCCGATCGGGTTCCAGTCTTTGCCACAGAGGTCGTCGGGGCGACTTCCGAGTCCGGCAGGGCCGTTGTGTCCCATGAGAATTATGTGCTGACCTTGGGCGGCTTGGAGCGCACTGACAATCCGATCGCTGGATTCGGTCAGGTTATGAATGCCGTAACGATCGCGGTAAAACCGCTTATTGATCCAGTTCTCACCCCCTGAGCTAAAGGGTCGTCCGCCTACAACGGTGAGGTTCCACTGGGGAAATTCGAGTTTGCCGTAGCCGACATGGGTGGGACCGAGGAGGTCGAGCTGAATTTGGAGCCGATCTTCACGGGTGCGATCGTAGGGTGCGCTTTCTCGTCCGGTTTTGGTGGAGCTATACCAAGCGTCGTGGTTGCCCAAGATAATGGCTTTGGGAAGGTCTAATTGAGCCACTTGCCTGACGATTTCCACCGATTCGTTGCCAAAGTCCCCGACAAAGAGAACGAGGTCTACGTTGAGGCTGTGTAAGGCGTCGCGGTCTGCACATTCCCATTGATCATGGACGTCCCCAACGATCGCAATCCGAAGTTTCATGTCGTGTTTCCCTGCGCTGTACTCAATTCACTATTCTCAATTCTCAATTCACTATTCCTCACTACTCCAGCTCGATCGCCATGCGTCTTGGGCTTCGGCGACCGATCGTTTGTGTTGGCATTTGCGATATCGGTTGGTGAGGTCTTGGGTGTTGCTGGCCAGTTCCCGCAAACGATTGCGCCAGCGCATAAGAATGGGGTCGTTGAATTCGAGTTCGCCGAGCCGCAGTTGGAGGGCGACGACGTGAATTAGTTTTGGGACGTTGGGTCCGAAGGGTGCTGAGTTGGCGCGTTTTGGGGGGGCGTCGGAGTCCGGGTCACTGGGTCTGCCTGTTTCGACGAGCATCTGGACAACGTGGGAGACGGGGGAGTTTGCGTCGTTGTCTACGCGGGAGGCGGCTTCGAGGGCGCGATCGGGGACTTGTTCGGGGATGAGGGTGGATTTTTGGAGGGCTTGATTCGTTTTGTAGGAGGACATGCGGATTTTTTCTTGGATGCCGCGTTCGATGTTTTCTTGCCAGGTGGTGAGACGATCGATGGGGGTTTTGGGTTCTTTGGCGCTGATGGCGGCGGCGACTTGGGCGAGGATGGCTTGGAGTTCGCGGGCGTTGGATTCGGTCATGCCTCGACGGGAGTTGTTTTTGCGGCGATCGTTGGAGTTCGATCGATCGTCTTCATCCTCGTCGTCCTCGTCGTCTTCATCCTCGTCGTCGTCTTCATCATCATCCGAGCTTGACTCGAAGATGCCTCGTTTCATTTGATCTTGGATTTGTTCGAGGGTGCTTTCTAGGTCGTTAAGGGATTCGATTTCGAGGATGTCGGTGCCGCTATCTTCGTTGGGTTCTTCGTCTTCGTCTTCAATGGAAACGTTGATGGCGATCGCATTGGAGGGCATTCCGAAGGCGGCGACGATCGCATGGCCGGGGAAGAAGTTACCGCTGCCCATGGAAAAGGAACTGGGTGGGGTTGGCTGAGGATCGAGGAGGAGGCTTTCGAGGGCGCTTCGGGTTTCTTGGGTGATGGCTTTGAGACGGGTTTGGAGATCGTAGCGTTGGGAGAGGGGGAGTTTGAGGAAGTCTTCGGGGTAGCCTTCGGTACAAATGTAGTAGCTAGCGAGGATCAATTGTTGCCGCAGGGTTTTGGCTAGCGCGTTGAGATAGCTGCCGTAGGTGGTACGGAGGCTGGCTTCGAGTTCCTCGGCTTGGTGATCGAGGACGGTGAGTTGTTGGGTGAGTTTTTCGACGGTTCCGGACATGAACGCCTACGAGGAAAAGGTGTGGTTTTGTCTAGGATAAGCGAGTTGGGGCGGCGACGGGAAGGAATATGGGGTGGGGAGAACCGAATCTAGGATTTTGGGAGAAGAACGATCGGTGATGGGAAGGGATCGCATTATGATGAAGATATCGATTTTGGGAGTGAACTGGTGATGGGGAAATTACAGGATCTAATGGGACGGATTACGCAGATACCGGGAATGTGTGGTGGCCGTCCTTGTATTCGAGGAATGCGAATTCGAGTGTGTGATGTGTTGGAGATGTTGGCGGAGAATGTCAGCGCGGAAGAAATATTAGAGGATTTTCCGGATTTAAAATGGGAGGATATTCAAGCTTGTTTAGTTTTTGCAGCACGTTGTAGAGATTGGTTAACAAAGGTACCTCTTCAGTCTTGCACCGATCGACTATTCCTATCACCCAATCGGGAATAGACTTTATTACAGGTGTAGAATTAGAGGAAAGCCGATCGTTTTTACCTGCTGCCATGACTGAAGAACAAGAGAAATCGTCCGAAATCCAGCCGTCTAATGTTGCGAGACCCTTGAGTCCCTGGAAAGTCCAGCTAGGCGGGGTCTTGTGGCAATGGATGACGGTGGGTGGAATGTCTATTGGTGGGCTGGTAACGATGCTGAATACAACAGACTTGCCGAAGGTTGCGATCGGTAGTCTTGTTGGTGGTGCGATGACAGGTGGTGCATCGATTGCCTATGCGCTAGCTTCGCCGACGGCTAAGAAAACGAAAGAGGCGGCAGAGATTGTCGGAAAGAGTCTCGCAACAACGGTAGAAACGAAAGTCTTAGGCATTGACGATCGGTACCTAGAACTTCAGAGGGAAGACTGTCAGACGGCCTGCTGTGATGGCATTACCCAGATTTTTGTGCCGCTGCTTGAAGAGATTTTTGTGCCGCTTTCCATTTCGTTTGGGGCGAGTTTGGGTGGGTGGGATAAGCTCGATCGTTCAGAGGAGTTGCTTGAAGATTTAGGACGTGACGCAGAGCCAAATATTTGGAAGTTGCTGAAGGCGGCGGAAAAGAACTCGGCTTATCGGCAAATGGCTGTCTTGGCTTGGGGTGGATACGGGAAAACTACATTGTTGCGACATATCACTTACATTTACAGCAGTAAGCAGCATGGAAAATACAAGGTTTCTAGTAAATTTCCAGCGTTTTTGCCACTTAAAAAATATGGAAAAACGATCGTAAAAGCGATTACGGATGGGAACACGATCGATCTCGCTCAGTTAATTCAAAACCATCACGCTGCATATCTATCAAAAGATCTACTTTTACCCGAAGACTGGGCTAAGAAAAAGTTAAATCAAGGCGAAATGGTGGTGCTTTTTGATGGGCTGGATGAGGTGTCTGAAGAAATTCGTCCCCATGTGACTCGTTGGCTAAAGGATGCATTCCGGCAATATTCCACATCCAAATCCATCTTTATTCTGACAGCTCGTCCGAAAGCCTACACCGAGCAGGCTGTGGATTCGGGTTCACGGCTGGAGATGCGCATGATGGTCTGGGTGGAACCTCTTACGCCAGCGCAACAGGATGCTTTCGTTAAGCAGTGGTATGGCTATCAGGAGATCTATGCCAATGGCGGTCGATCGACTTCAGATGTGACACGTCGGGCGAATGAAAAGGCAACATCCCTATTGGCTCAAATTCGAGAACGATCGGAAATTTCTGACTTAGCAAAGATTCCGTTGCTGTTGAATATGATTGCGACGTTCCATTTACTAAGCAAAAGCCCAACCTTGCCTCAGCGACGGGTTGAACTGTATCAGGCAATTGCACGACTACAGCTCTTCGATCGACCGGGCGCGAAGGAGCTTGATACGTTGCTAAGGGAGACGGATGCGCAGGTGATTTTGCAGCGGTTGGCGTATGGAATGATGGTGCCGAAACGGGAAAAGACGATCGCCCAAGGAGAACTCGTCGATCGATTTACAGCTTATCTGCAACAGGAAAATGAAAAAGTAGCGGCGTTGCCCTTTCTGCGGGAAGTGGTGCGGGTGAGTGAGCTGCTGGTGGAGCGGGAAGTGGGCGAGTATGAATTTGCGCACTGGAGTTTTCAGGAGTACTTTGCGGCAAGTTGGATTTTTTCGCAGGGGCTAGAGTCTGAACTGCTGAGTCGGTTCGAGGAGAAGGAATGGAAGCCGCTGATTTTGCTGTATGTCGGGATGCTGAAAAATCCCAGTGGATTGATTCAGCAAATGATCGATCGCAATGCCATGGAACTAGCCGCCGCTTGTCTGAAAGAAACAACTAAGCAAATTGATCCAGAAGTCTTGCGATCGTTGAGTGTGATCACAGAAAAAGTCGCGGATATCCGGTATGCCAAGTTAGAAACACTATTGAAAACGGGACAATGGAAAGAGGCGGATGCGGAGACTTATCGAGTCATGATTCAGGTTTGTGGGAAAGAAGAGGGACAAGATTTCAGTCGGCAAGATTTGGAAACGTTTCCTTGTGAGGATTTACAGACGATCGATCGGCTTTGGGTCAACGCGAGTAATGGTCACTTTGGGTTTTCAGTACAGAAAAAGATCTGGGAAGAATGTGGTAGCCCGATGGAATACAATGACGACTACAAAAAGTTTGGCGAAAAAGTGGGATGGCGATCGGGAGAATACTTCGACTTCAAATTCTCTCTCTCTCTTTCTCTGAAGGGAGAGTTGCCTTGTTTAAATGTTAGTATTTTAATTAATTACTTGTTGTTCTCTTTTCTCGCACAACGACTTGTAAACTGTAACACCCAGGGAATTAAGAATGTTGAATTGAGAAGTACGATTCTGATGAATTAGCCGATCACTTACTCGCGAATTCTAACCTGCACTTCATCCACAATCCAAAGTCGTCGATCGATCATCTCCTGCCCCAATAATTGAATGACACGATCGATTTTCGTAGAGAAGTGCGATCGAACCAACGGATTTGGGAGGTTGTCGATCGCACCGTCTGTAACTACAATGTATGTATGTATGTATGAAATCGACTTTGATTGGGATCCGCATAAAGCAAAAGAGAACATTCGGAAGCATCAGATTTCCTTTGAAGAAGCTTCCAGTGCCTTCTATGACGAACGTGCGCGAATTCTGTATGACCCAGACCACTCACAGGATGAGGATCGCTATATTCTACTCGGGGTCAGTGAAGAATCTCGATTGCTGATGGTCTGTCATCTGTATAAAGAGAACGATCGGCTAATCCGAATCATCTCCGCCCGCCCCGCCACGAAAGATGAACGTCGTCAATATCAGGAGTTTCTAGTATGAGAGAAGAATACGATTTTGCTAATTCCGTACCCAATCCCTACGTCAAAAATCTAAAAAAACAAATCACGATTCGATTGGAAGAAGACGTGATTGGCTATTTCAAAACATTAGCTGACGAAACCGGAATTCCTTACCAAACACTCATCAATCTATATTTACAAGACTGTGCCAAGTCCAATCGCAAACCTTCTTTAGAATGGGCGTGAAATGTCTGAAATGATTGTATGAGTGAGCCGATCGATCTTCTCAAGCGACCACGGAAAGGCGATCGAATCGTGCCGTCATGGAAATCGATCGATCGTCCTTGGTAGGGAGATGCGATCGAGCTAACCGCAATGCTAAACTGAAGTATCTTTATCGTTTTAGCAAGAGGCGATCGTAATGACCACTCTCGACCTCATTCAATCCAGACTCTCCGATCTCGACGAATCCACACTCCAACAAATCTACGCAATCATCCAACAATTGTCTCCAACTGTAAGTTCAAACCCTGGACTCCTCAGTCAACTACGCCAAATCCAAATAGACACTTCTGAACAATCCGCCTTAGCAGCAGCAGGCGATCTAGTCGGTTGCATTGAAGGTCCATCCGACCTCTCTACAAACAAGATGTACATGGCGGGATTTGGACAATCATGATATCTGGCGCGATCGCTGATACAGGTGTTTTAGTTGCGCTGATGAACCGTCACGACACTCATCATGTGTAGGCAAAAGAAGTCTGGAAACAACTGCGCCCACCACTTTTGACCAATTGGAATCATCCCAGTATAACGGTCAGCAAACGATCGAAAACGACAGCTAGTCGATCCCCACGATCGCCCATCCCCATCCAAAATCCGACGTAGGATGGGTTAAGCGAAGCAACCCATGCGGATCATATTCACCCACCAACCGTTGGGAAAGCCTCTCAGTGATGAGAATCGCCCCACCCACCAACGAGAAAGACGATCGAACCCCACAACTGTTCAGCTTGCTAGCTCAACGAGCATCGATCGTCTCATTCTTCCACCGATTGCACGGCTATCCTAGCCCTATTTTCCAATCCTGACAGGCTTGAAGCCAGCGTCGGGGTAACTCTGGCGTTGCACCCCAGTGAAGATGGACGTAAGATGCTTGAAAACTTCGACTACTCCACCCCTCTGCGATCGCCGCTTCAGTTTTATCCTGTTCCAATCGCGTGAGATGATACAATGGCGACATCGATCGCACCGTGAGATCCGATCGATGAAACTCATGACCTCGAATCCGATCGCTTTGGCGTAACATTAGCGTGTCTGTTTTGATTGCCACATTTCGATACCCCAGCGTTAACTGTTTTCCCATCACAGCCTGAGCCGGAATAATCCCTACCATTGGATAATCTTGCTGTGCAAAATCCCGAATACTCGTACACAAATACATCAACCCGCCGCACTCCGCATAGGTTGGCATCCCCGAAGCGATCGCTTGACGCACCGATCGTTGGACCTCTTGATTGTCCGCTAGCGTTGGGGCAAACATTTCCGGAAACCCACCGCCAAAGTAAAGTCCCTGAACCTCTTTCGGAAGTTCTTCGTCCCACATCGGACTCCAAAACACCAACTCCGCCCCCAACGCCTGCAAAATCTCCAAATTATCCGCATAGTAAAAACTAAATGCCGAATCCCGCGCCACAGCAATCCGAACGCCCTTGAAAACAGGCGATAATGTGGGTGACATAACGGGCGATGAAGCCAGGGAATCCACGTTCACCTTCACCTTTAACAGCGGCAACAGCTTCGCCCAATCAAAACACCGCAATCCCAACGCCGTCAACGACTCAAATACCTGGGTCAACTGCGGCAACTCATCGGTCGGAACGAGTCCTAAATGTCGATCGGGCAATACAATTTGATCTTCACGTCGCAACACACCGAGGATTGGGATTTGCAACGGTGCAATTGACGCTTTCAGCAATGCTAAATGTCGATCGCTGCCCACTTTATTCAGCACCACTCCGATCACATTCACCCTTGGGTCAAAGGTCCGATAACCATGAATCAGCGCCGCGATCGATTGCGAGGTGCTCTGACAATTGGCAACCAGTAACACCGACACCTTCAACAGCTTCGCAATGGATGCCGTGCTCCCAAAGCCAATAGGTTCCGCCGCCCCATCAAACAAGCCCATCACCCCTTCAATCAGCGCATAGTCTGCGGTCTGCTGTCGAGTTTGAAAGGAGTGTTGGACGTAAGGTTCGGAGGTGAGAACGGGGTCGAGGTTGTAGCAAGGACGATCGGTCATTCGAGCATGAAACATCGGATCGATATAATCAGGACCGACCTTAAAGGATTGGACTGAGAGCTTTTTGGCGCGGAGGGCTGCAAGAATAGCCAGAGTGACGGTCGTTTTGCCGCTACCAGAGCGATCGCCTGCGATAATAAGGGTCATGACGAGGAAACAGGAGTCTATGTTTTTGTATTATCCCACGTTGAGGATGGAGGATGATAGATCGTGTTGAATTTCCCATTCTTTAAGCTTTTGACACAGTTGGGTTTCCAGAAAATCCTGCGGTCTATACGTTAGGCGTAACGATGTCTCAAGGTCTTCGGATTCTTTTTTGACTGTACCAAAGACATGCCGTAAACCGATCGCCAAAATCTTCACCAAGTCATGACCACAACAGATTTGCCAAGGGTCGTATTCTGAAGAAGTTTGTTTGGAGAGTCGGTCGGATTTTAGATCCCAATTTTGCGATTTATCTTGAACCGTTTGAATGAGCTTTATTTCATCTAGAATCAGACTTTTCTCATCGAGAAACTTACTAAATTTAATGCCTTCAAACGTCAGATTTAAGCCATCTTTTTGAGAAGTCCAGCGGAGATAACCAATCGGCATCCCAGCATTGACCAACAGTGTTCTCACGTCTTGAGGTAATGCAAAGATTTTATCTTCAGATCCATACTCAGCCAAAATACGTTCTAATGCAGCCGATCGAAGCATCATCGTTTCAGTATCGTGAGTATCTGTGAGAAAGAGATTTTGGCTGGGGTAAACGATCGCATCTAGATGATCAAAGTCTGCATCGACAATGGCCAGAATGCCGGGAAAATCTGATTTCTCTAGAATAGTAAGAACGTCAATCGCACGTTTTTTTCTAGAGCTTCCTGCGATCGTGACAATAATGCGACATTGCTCTTCATCAACTAAATTACTATAAAAAAGTTTATCGGTTGAGCCTTCGACGATTATGATAGTCCCAGAGAAAACATCCCGTTCAAGCATTATTGCAATAGCCTCACGGGAGGCTGTTATCTCCTCTTTTATATCTACATCTTTCATTTTTGCGGACCTTTCAACTGGACGGTCAAGTCCCAACGGTCTTGAATAATATCAGGCGAATGAGTCGCCATCAAAATATTGATCTGAGTAAGCTTGGTAATTTCATGAAGATCTTTAAGGAACTGCTTCTGCCAACTTATATGTAGAGATAATTCAGGCTCGTCAATAAGAACTAATGAACCGCGCTGTACTTTGAAAAGTAATTCGTATAGGAGGACAACTTCATGTTGTTCTCCAGAAGATAGATCTGTTGGGGACAGGATTTTAAATTTTTCAGGCTCTAAATTATCAAACATTTTAAAGACGAATCCCTTATCTTTGTCAAAATCCATCTCCTTCTGTGAATACAAAAACTTCTGATTGACTAATTTCCTAAACAGATCCATTTTTTCAATTATGTCATCGAACACACTGATCTTCTTTCTCATGTCAGAGATGTATACGGACAAAAGATTTCTAGTGCTCTCATCGAATTTCTGACTAGGTATCTGAAAGTCTGAGTTGTCATCATTATCTAATAACCCTACCTCAATCAGACGAGATCGACTCCTCTCTAAATCAGTCAATTGTTCCTGAAGTTCTTTATCAGTGAATTTCCCAGCAATTCCATGCTGTATAACTCTTATTGGAAAAGTTCTATCTATTAATTGAGATGTATTTCCGTATTCCTCAAGTTTTCTTTTTATTGTATTAGCCAATTCTTCAGAGTATATGGAAACAGTTGGGATCATTATTACTTCTTCAGAATATCGCCTAGAAGATTCTCCAGCATAGCGTCTAGATGAACGATTGGAGACAGTATTGAGAAGACGCTGAGACTCAATCAAACGAACTTTCACCTGTTGTTTTAAATCGATTAGCCAGTCTTCATCTCCAAAAAATTTATTTCTGATGCCAGGAGGCAACCGATCTTCAAAACGTTCTATCACTTCCTCTGCCGACAATTTCTCTCCTGTAAGCATGTAAATCCATGCTCGGGATGAAAATCCTTGTAATTCCGGAATATTGTCAATTGCGTTAGTCAGGAGTGACATTCCCTTAATGGTTTTTTTTGAATTTAAAAATGTTTCTTGTACTTCATGATTTATTCTTAGATATCTAAGAATAAGATCCACTGAATTCTCCTTATCTTTGGAAATAGAAGCTTTCTGTAAAACTTCAATAGAATCTCCATTGCTAAAGTTAACAGTGAATTTATCAAACGGAATTCCTTGTATCACAGAATATCTTGAACTAAATAAGCCATCAAGTAGTTTTAGAGTTGTAGTTTTCCCGAATCCGTTGGGGCCATGGATAATAGTAATGCCTTCCTTGGTGTTGAGGTCGATGAGGTGATTGAACGCCCCGAATAATCCAGTGACAGAGATTTTCTTAATTTGCATGGGTGCTATCTCTCGCAAATCATGGGTTTCTTTGTCTTATTGTAGCCCCTTGCTTCTGGTTAAGCTCAGGAGTAGGATTTTTGGGTACATTCGTTCATTTTGATGGTCCTATGCGTGCTTGTGCGATTCCTGCTTTTCTGAAACCGGGCGATGTTCTCTATGCGATCGCGCCGAGTGGTGCGGTGCGGGATTCAGCGGCCTTTCAAGGGGGGCTAAACGAGTGGCGATCGCGGGGCTACCGGGTCAAGTTGGCACCCGGATGGGAGGATCGCTATGGCTACCTGGCTGGGACGGATGACAGTCGGCGGCATCAGTTGGCAGTGGCTTTGGGTGATTCCGAATGCAAGGGGATTTTGTGTATTCGGGGTGGGTGGGGTGCGGCGCGGGTTTTGGAGAACTGGACGCTGCCTCTTGATGAGGCGAACCCGAAGTGGCTGATTGGATTTTCGGATATTACGAGTCTGCTGTGGGCGTGGGCCATAGAGGGGATTTCGGGCGTTCATGGTCCAGTGCTGACAACCTGGGACGATGAGCCGGAATGGTCTAAGCAGCGGTTATTTGATTGGGTGGAGCGAGGGACGATCGCTCCTCTGGTCGGCGAAGGCTGGAGCGGAGGGACTGCTTCGGGGTTGCTATTGCCCGCAAATCTAACGGTGGCGACGCATTTGCTTGGGACGTCTGTACAGCCAGAGTTGGAGGGGGTGGTGTTGGCGCTTGAAGACGTGGGAGAAGCACCCTATCGGCTCGATCGATTGTTGACCCATTGGCGCATGGCGGGGGCATTGGCCCAGGTGTCAGGCATTGCTTTAGGGCGATTTAGCTCCTGTGATGCTCCAGAGGGCTATCCGAGTTTGAGTGTGGAAGACCTTTTGCGCGATCGACTTTCTGATTTGGGGATTCCAGTGGTGTCGGGGCTGGCGTTTGGCCATGAGGGCGAGAATGCGGCGCTTCCGGTGGGGGTGAAGGTGAGCATTAATGGGGATCTGGGACGGCTGGATTTTGGGTAGAATGGGGAAGCCCGATCCCCCTAGCCCCCTTATCAAGCAGGGGGAACTGGAGTTTGTATGAACGATCCGATGAGTGTTGGTTTAGATGAAAGTACGAGTGTTTTTGAAACTGTTGGTAAGAGTCTTAGTAAAAGCGATCGATTTAATCTTTCGCCGTTGATTCGGATTACGTTGTTAAGTCTGTATTTTGCATTGACGGTGCCGTTACCGTATTTGGCCGATGCGACCCACGCTGAGGTGCCCGGAAGTGGCTTGTGGATTGCAATTGTCATCGGTGCGATCGGGCTTTATGGCGCACTAGATGAACGGGTTTTGGTGGATGAAGTCGGAATTCGGGTGACGTATCCGACGTGGTTTCCATTTCGCCGGGGATGGCAGTTGGATTGGGCAAAGGTAAAGGCGCTGAAGGATCGCAGTACGGGGCAGGGCGGACTGGTGTATTACTTTGTGAGTACAGACGGGGAAGGGTTTCTGTTGCCGATGCGGGTGGCGGGATTTGCGCGGTTGCTGCGGTTTGTGGAAGCGCGTACGGATTTGGATACCCGCGACGTTAGACCACTGTCACAACCTTGGATGTATTTCTTTCTTCTTACCTTAACGGGACTATTAGGATTGGTCGATGTGTGGGCGATCGTGGCGGCAAAGGCACAGTCAGCCGGGTAGGTGCAGGATTTATTAGATCAGAAAAATACCTAGGAGAGAACCTTATGATTACGATCGCTCCATTATCACCCACGCTTCCAATAGACACTTGGACCGAAACATCTTGGGAACAGTTTGTGCAGTGGTCAGATGATGAGAGCACTGCAAAATTGAAGGGCTACTACTATCACGGTAAAGCGAGATTTGAAGCGATGTCTACCGGATCGGATCACTCGAAGAATCACAGTATTGTCCTCCTTGCGATCGGCTTATATGCCATGCTTCGGGAAATTCCGATGAACTGTCATGACGCCTGTTCTTACCGCAAAACGGGACATGATGAGTTTCAACCGGATCTCTCGTGCTACGTTGGCGAGAATGTTGATGCTATTCCCAATGGCACTCGGGTGATTGATTTAGATCAATATCCATTGCCGAACTTAGTCATTGAAATTTCAGATACGACTTTAAGTGATGATAAAGGTGAAAAACGATTGCAGTATGAAGATCTTGGTATTGAAGAATATTGGATTGTTAATGTCAAAACCTGCGAAATTATTGCATTCTCTATTCCTACGATCGGCACTAGCCACCGCCTTATGACATCTCAAGTGTTTCCCCAATTGACCTTCAGTCTACTCGAATCGACCCTACAACTCTGCCGCCAAAACAACCAGTCCGCAGCCCTCGCTTGGTTCAATCGTCAGATTCAACTCTAGATAAATCGCAATTCTTTCACCTCACGTCCCCATCACAGCAAACTCAGATCCTTTGTGGCATCATATCTTGCAACGTAAAATTCAATGCTGGAAACAACGGGGAAACGATCGCATCTGTCAACCGAAACTGTCTCTGCTCGTAATCTTCTCCGACCAACTGACACACCGTAAAGGTCGGCTGCTTCGGTCGTCCAATATAGGCTATCCCGCCCAAGCCTCGAAAATCTACAATCCAATATTCTAAGATCCCAAACAGCGCATATTCCTCTAACTTCCGCGCATAGTCATTTTCCCAATTGGTACTCACGACTTCAACGACCAGCGGTATAGACTTTCCCTGAGTGATTACAGGCTCATATTCCCACAGCGGCTCCTCTGTCAACGCGCTTTCATCCACGATCGCCACATCAGGTCGCCGAGCTGTCGCCACCCCACTAAACGGACGTAAAATACAACTCTTCGGCACAAACCATGGATTGCCCAGCCGATCGATTTCCCGCGCAACTCGCATGGCGACCTTTCCCGCTACCATCTCATGCGGCCCTGTCGGTTCCATTTCAACTAACTCCCCATCTGCAAGCTCATAGCGAAGGTCATCGCCATACTGGGCCAAGAAATCTTCAAAACTTAACAGTCGATTTGAGGTGTAGACCATTGGTTAGACCACAATGCGTTCTGTTTTGTAATTATAGCAATCTTCTTAGCTATCGAAAGACGATCGATCGGTCCTCCTCCCCTATGATATCGGTTCTTACCCCAAAAGCTTTATGGCAAAAGGGATGAACATCTTACTCGATCGGTTCTTCCCCATTTTTATTGCGGTTGCCCTCAATGTTGCTTTGATGAAGCCCCACCTATAGTAGTGACATCGGCAAACGAAGCAACTGTTCAGTCAGGGTTCATCGCTTCACCGCCGACCATTGCAACACTAAGTCGCAACCCTAATAAATCATTACTGGAGAAACTTTTATGACGATTTCATTTGTAAAATGGCAACCTTGGCAAGACGTGGAAAATGTTCGGAACCAATTGGATCAGCTCTTTGAAGAAATGACGCCGATCGCTCGTGAAACCTTTGTCCAACAGCGTCCCGTCCGAGTCCCACCCATCGAACTTCTAGGCACCGACATTGACCTTATCTTAAAGGTTGAGTTGCCCGGACTTGAAGGTAAAGACCTAGACATTCAAGTGACCCGAGAAGCAGTTTCGATCAAAGGCGCATTGGTCCAGACGGTCAATCCTACTGTCCGAACTGATAGTCAAGTCGATGCCTCAACTCCTATCGAGCCTCCTGTAAAAACGCCCGCACCGCGTCTCTATCGATCGGAGTTTCGGACGCAAACCTTTCACCGAGTTATACCGCTGCCCGTCGAAGTGGATAACGAAAATGTCCATGCCGAATTTAAGAACGGCATTTTGACCCTCACGTTGCCCAAACTCGTTCGCGATCGGCATCATGCGGTCAAAGTCGCAGTTTAAAAACTAACGCTGCGATCGGCAACGCGGTCTATCCCGTTGAAAGCCGTACGATTTCCTGAATTTAGGGACTTATCGCCTCAACCGTCCAGAGCGTGGGCGGTTGAGGGTTCGGTAAATACCCCTTCATCAAAATCGCACTCCCAGACACCATATTAGGGTGAGGGCGCGACGCAGCTTATCTAGATGATGCGTAGTAAATATCTAGAAAAAACCCTCTCAATGCATACCGTTTTCAATCATTTGGAGTCAGATTAAGTCTCATGGGAAAAGTAGTTGGAATTGACTTAGGAACCACTAACTCTTGCGTCGCGGTGATGGAAGGCGGTAAGCCCACTGTGATTGCGAATGCAGAAGGTCTTCGCACCACCC
>JAYUJY010000023.1:0-9249 GCA_043764895.1 Synechococcales cyanobacterium
ACAATTGCAAACACGATCGCTTGGTTAAAACTCCACGGTCTCCCAGTCCTACCCGTCGCACCCATTCAAGATTCAGAAAAGTTTCCACTCATCCGAAATGGGGAAATTATTTACGAAGGCAATCTCCCAAAACCTGCATTCACTGGGAAGAATCCTTCTTATTTAGATATCCACGGGTTTCCTCATCTTCTGCCCCACCGACAATACCAACACCAACTACCGGGACAATGTGAAATCGATCGCTGGTTTAGGAATCCTAATAACGGAATTATGACCATGGGGGGATGGGGAAATATCTACTGGATTGACATCGATGTAAAACGCTATTCTTCTCAACAGAGTTGCGACCGATCGGTTCAAAGTTGGCTCCGACGATTCCCTCAACTCCGGAATACCTTTACTGAGAAAACCCATAGCGGTGGATGGCGATTTGCCGTGCGCTGTAACGTTGCGACTGACTTTACGAATTTCCGCTTTGATTCTTCACCAAACCATCGTGGCGAGGTTCTCGGGAAAGGGCGACTGACTGTCTTGGCACCGACGATCGGGCCGTCGGGAAATTCCTATAACTCTATCCAACAGTGCGAGCCGATCGCCATCAAAACCCTCTCTGATATTGGGATTCAGCCTATTCAGAAGCCAAGCGTTTCCCGAGTCATTATGCACTCTGGGATTCCCCATGTGGAAGGGATCCCAAGGCTAGAACAGTTGGTCTCTGCCCAAGTTCAACGCATTCTCAACGGTGAAAATCCCTACGGCGATCGCTCCCATTCTCTCCTCGTTGCTGCTCTCGAACTGCATGGCTGGATGAATTGGTCCCAGCGATCGGGCGTGAAAGTCTCCGGTGATCCAGGTGCATTGCTCTTAGCAGCAACGGAGAGGCTTGGGGTCGAGGTCGGAAGGCTCGATCGGATTCTCAAAGGCCAAAACTTGGACACTTGCGTCCCGGCACTCTATCAAGTTGCTGGGGCCGATGCTGTTCTAAATAAGGTCCATCAGATCACCCAAAAATGATCGCAATATCTATTCCAACAAGACACAACAGGGTCAAAGCATTAGCCGAACTAAAACTTATCTTATTCTGGAGCCTTTAACTCATGGGACGTCAAGCTAAATTAAGAGCAAGCCGAAAGAAAGTAACTGCACCTGTGGTCCTTCAGCACACCCCAGATTGGTCTCATTACACTCATGATTCTTTTGCAAAATATGTTCAGGAATGTGCGGACCTAGGAAGCGGTACCCTCTTTCTGGCCTTAACCAATTTGGCAAACTTCAATCATCTCCGCAATCTCACTGAAGGGCAACGTTACCCTATTCCGGTCTACGTCCATTTTAGTAAAGAGGAGGATGCATCGAATATTTAGCAACCTAACAGAGATTAGACCGTCTTGTTTGGCTGAGGAAGATAGAGGACGACCTTCTCTATCTTCCTTTATCTTGTTCTACAAAAGCTAAGAATGTAAATGTTACATAATTTGAATAATTTGGGAATAGATCGCACATTGGGTAGCGTTTAGCCCTCGCATTTTAGATTGTCCAGCGGGGGCGAGGCCACGGGTAAGATCATCAACTAAACTTCGAGTAATGCCGACCAGAGCATCTTCGGACTCATCTGCACTGCGACTCGCAGTATTAAAGGAGAGATAGCCTGTGGCCGATCGACCCGTCATGCCTCGACCTCTTGCAATCATTTGGAGACCTCTCAGGGATTCCCGCAAGGGTGCAGCACTGGTGATGACAAGGATTTCAAAGTATCCAGCGGGGGGAATGATCTCTAATGGAATAATTTGAGTGACACCTGGTTTAATAGCTGCTGCTGCGTCGGGGGAGTCCCATTCAATGGGATGCAAAATGGTCATCACTCCGTCATTTCCAATTTGGATAGCACTAGTGTAAATAGCATTATTTTCTTGGTTGGTGAGACTGATATCGAGGCGGGTGGGTTGTTGAGGATTGGAGCTGAGTTTGTAAGGTTTCGGCGGTGAAGATGCGATCATCCGAGTGCCATCATTTGAAAGCATCTGTATATTGTCTTGGGATTTGAATAAGACTTCTACTTTAAGTTTAGAGGCGTTGCCGTTCACCATGCGGGTGAGGTATTCACGAGCGAGGAACATTTTGAGCTTGGGACGGAGACGATCGATAACTTGCGACACGGGTTCACCTAATCGACCAAACAAACTACTGTCGATCGGATCGTAGCCTGCGGTAAATAATCCAATTGAGTCATTAGGTTGGCTAATGATGATGTTTCTAACTTTACCGGATTCTCTGGCTTCATCGGTGAGGCGACCGACGATGAAATTGACGGAACTCCGTTGATTAACTGAAATGGCCGTGAGTTGGGGAATGGCATTGAGTGCGGTTGCAAAAGCATCTCGATCCTTTCCTAAACTCTCATGGAGTCCAATCGTTAACGTAATATCAGTGGGCAAGTTACGAAGTTTTTCACGCAGGAGAGTTCCGGTTTTTGGAGTGTTGCCAGATTTGAGTTTGCCGTAGCCAACAAGACCCGATCGTGCCGTTTGTTCGATTTCGCCGATCGGTTTGCCTTGGTCGTCGATTATTGTAAATAAGCTCCCATTTGCGAAACCTTTGAGACTTGTTTCGGACACGCCGCCAAGCCAGAATTCAATAAGTCCTTTTTGATTGGAGATATTAGTCGATCGAACAACGCCCTCAGCGCTGGGGCGAGGCGGAACTAGATTATAAATCGGTGCATTTTTTAAAGGCGAATCAATCGAAGTGTCTTTCACAGGTTCTTGCACATTGCCAGATGCCGCAGCAAGTTCCTGAGTGATGAGGGCGAGGCGATCGAAGGTGGTGGTGATGTCTTCTTTGCCTGGAAGTTGCCATAGGTAACGGGTCAGCAGGTAAGTCAATGCGCCTGCGGAGAAACCGTCAAAGCGGGCATCGATCGCATATTGATTGGCCTTGGCAGCACCGATCGCAACGCCTTTTGCAATTCCTTTGGTCCGAAGTTGGAGAAGCTTTTCGTGAGTTAGATTCAGGTTTCTAATCTGTTGCTCTTGGTAATTCAGTTCTGCTGCGCTTGGTTTTACAGTGGATCCAGGTTGGGCGGCGCGGGGGAACGATCGGACAATATGATTACCTCGTGTGCCTCCACCTGCATGACAGCTATCGAGAACCATTGTGAAGTTGTCGGTATTAACTTGACTGCTGAGTAGGAAGAGGGTTTTGCCCATGATGTCATTGCGATTATTAGTGGTCACATCCATGGGGACTAGGGTGCCATTAAAACCTTTTCCATTGTCAGAGATGTAAGTGGGGATGGGTTCTGGGTCTAAGACGAGGGAGCCATGGCCGGAGTAGTGGAAAATGACGGTATCACCGGGTTTGGCTTGTTTGATTAGATGTTCTTCAAAGGCGGTGAGGATATTGTTGCGGGTGGGTTTGGCAGTAGTGTTATCAGTGAGGATAAGAATGTCTTTGGGGTTAAATCCGTAGCGATAGGTCAATAGTTCATATTCCATTTCAATGTCTGTCACGCATCCATTCAAGGGACTGATGGCATAACCGTTGATACCGACGAGGAGTGCAAGTTTGCGAGATCCAGGCTGGGCTAAGACTTGATGAGCGCTGTTGGCTTGGGTGAGAAAGTCGAGTTGGCTCAGTCCTAGAGTACCTAAAGTTGTGCTGACGGCTTGGAGAAAGTGACGACGTTTCATGGGAATTGGTCTGGAGGATAAGGGAACAGTTGAGCGCGTTAGTTGGGGTTGCCAGTAAGGGTAAAGGGTGCCCAGAAGTAGGGATGGGCGAAGTTTTGGGCGGTGGCTCCCGGTGGACGGTAGAGACGGACGCCTCGATCGGTGGCAGTTTTGGCGGTGATTTTCTGGGTGAGGAGGTTTAGTTGGGCTTGGCGAAGAGCTTCGGGCTTACTCATGCCTGCTGATAGGTTTTGGTAGAAGTTTTGCATTAGAAGGCTGGTGCTAGCATCGTCTACTTTCCAAAGGGAGGCGAGAACAGATTTGGCTCGATCGTTCAAGAAATAAGAGCTAATTCCAGAGATTTCGGTACCGTTGTTATTTTTACCACCCACTCCAGTTTCGCAGGCACTGAGAACAACGAGGTGAGTATTCCGTAGGGCATCGAGATCTTGGATTTGGTAGATGGGGAAGCGATCGCCGTTGCCAAGGAGCAAGTATGAGGCTTTGGGATCAGCCGGGAGGAATGCGCCATGAGTCGCGATGTGAACAATTTTGCGATCACGCAAGTTCTTTTGATTGTTTCCATTTAGGGTGTTGAGAGTGAATTGAGTATTGAAGAAGGTCGTGCCGGGAAAAAGTCCAGTGGTGGCGTTAGTTTTGACAATACTATCGAGTTCGAGTTGCACATTAGGCAAAGCGTCATAGCCCGGATATTTATCGGTAAGTCCGAGACCAAGAATGGAAGCGTTGGCGGGCAACCGATCGGTGGTGTCGGTGAGTGAGGCACTTAAAGCGTTGCTGACGGTGTAGCGATCGACTAGATAGTTCGTGCCATCGTAGAGGGCTGCGAGGGGAACGTAACTGGTGGTCAAGTCGGGAATGAAAATGATATTGGTTATTTTGTTTGCTTTGAACGCCGCATCTAATGGACCGACCAAACAGTCGTAAAGAATTTTGCCTTCTGATTTAAGAACGTTGAGATCGCTGTCTCGATTGGAAATAAGGTTGCGGAAGGTGTTGATGTGGTCATTGAGTTTGGCTTTCGGCAGAGGGCAGGTGGCGCTGCCGTTAACTTTGCCTTGGGTCATCCACAAAAGCTGTACGCCGTCAGTATTAACCACTGGATAGACGACAGCGGTGTTCGGACGGTTGGCTAGCTTGTCGGCGCTTTGGGTAAAGTCGGAGGTGCGACCTGCGATCGACGGATTATTTTTAGCCTTAGCTTCTATTTGGTTAATCGTTTGCTCGGCAGACGATCGGCGTTCTTGATATTGACTTTCTAGGCTGCTGAGGGATGAACAACTCGACCGACGGCAATCATCTAGGGTCTTACCAAAAGCCATCAGTGTATTGATTTCAGATTGAATTGCGGGGGCTGAAGTAGAAGCGCCATTATCAATTCTCGGAATCGTGGAACGGGTTGCAACTGCAAATTCATTGAGATCTTGGACTTTAAGAAGTTCTAAAACTTGCTGTGCTTCACCATTCCGTCCTTGGGAAATGAGTAGAGATGCCAAATCTCGGTAAGTTTCAGAAATAGCTTGGCTGTAGGAAACTTGAAGATTGGTTGGGAGTGTGCGAGTATTTTGACGCATGGACTCGCTGACTTTGATGGATTGCCGATAATAAGCGATCGCTAAATCCGGCTTTTTTTGGTCTTGTAAAACAGATGCAATCTTTCCGAAAGCTAGTCTTTCCCCTTCTGGATATCTTATCTCATGGGCTACAGCTAAGGCTTGTTCGTAATAGTACAATGCTTTAGTATAGTTTCCTAACCCTTGATAGTTCTGGCCTAGATTTACCAATGCCGATGCTTCGGTTCCCGGATTTTTAGATGTGCGAGAAACAATTAGGGCTTGCTCTTGGTATTCAATTCCTTTGGTATAGTTTTTCAAACCAAAGTAAGAAGATCCAACACCATACAATGCGATTCCTTCATTATATTTATTCTTAAACTCGCGAGCAATGTCTAGAGCTTGCTGATAACAATTCATTGATTCAACATAGTTGCCAGCGACATAATAAGTACGACCTAAACTATAAAGCACGTCACTTTCTGCTGCCCGTCGATTCTTGAGTTTTCGTATGATTTCCAGACCTTGTTTTTGATATTCAATGGCTTTTGGATAATCTCCAAGAACCATACTAATATATCCTAAGTTAGTTAGCGTAAGTCCTTCCAAAAAAGGATTCTTGAGTTTACGGGCATTAGTCAAGCTCTGCTCATAAATTTAGATCGCTTTGTCATAATTTCCGAGCGCACTATGAGCGTTTCCCAAACTACCTAATGCTGATATTTCAAGACTTTGATCTTTTTCAGCACGGGCCATCGTCAGACCTTTTTGACTATATTCAATCGCTTTTTCATATTGACCAAGAAAATTACTAGTATTTCCTAAACCAGCCAAGGCTAGAAGTTCAGCAGGTTTATTTTGTGTTTCACGCGCAAGATTTAAACCTGGTTCTAAATATTTAATGGCATTGATACTGTCACCATTAGCAAAGTAAATAACTCCCAGTGCTGCTAGTGCCACTGCTTCACTATTTTGATCTTTGAGTTCACGAGCAATCACTAAAGCTGACTCCAAATATTCCACTGCTTTAGGATAATTTTGAACAGAAAAATATCTTCCACCCAACAATAATAATGACCCTATTTCAAATTTTCGATCTTTGAATTCACGGGCAATTACCAGCGCTTGCTCTAAATATTTAAGTTCTTTAGGATCATTTTTAGATGAATAATTTGACCCCAACCTTAATAAGGCCGTCATCTCAAGTTTTCGATCTCCAAGTTCACGGAAAATCACTAACGCTTGCTCTAGATACTCATTTTGCTTCATTTGATGACTAGGATCACCATCATAAAAGCCCAAGAGGGCCAATGCCGACCCTTCAGATTTCCGATCTCTAATCTCACGGTAGATGCGCAAGGCTTGCGAAACAGACTGAATCGCTACATCCGATCGTTTTGCCTCATACTGTTGCATTCCTTGCTGTAATAACCGATCGGCTTCCACTTTTCGTTTGTCTACCGACTGAGCTACAGCCACCTCAGGAAACCCGATAGCACTCACGATCGGCGCGACCAAACCCAATGAGATCATTAATATTGACGAGAAAAGGGTCGATCGCATGGGTTTTCCTTCCGGGGTAATCATCTGGGAACAAACTCACTATAAGCCGATCGGAGAATAACTTATGCAAAATTCTCTGATTTGTCCTTAAATTGTCGGGATGCGATCGGAAATCCGGGGCGAGAGCGATGTTTCCTTAAATACAGTGATGAAGAATTCATGTGATCGGGCTTGGGGGAGTGGACGATCGGCTACAACCCATATTTACATGGGCAAGGGCAAAATCATTTCACTGACTCACCTTTCGTCGTCGTGACAATCTCTTTAACATTACTAATTTTCAAAGCTTGCTTAAAGAACTCAGATGCTTTCTCCTGATCTCCCAGTGCATTATAAATCCCATTAAGTTGGATAAGCGTCTTGTACTCACCTGATTTGTCTCCGATGGTACGCCAAATTGGCAATGCTTGATTATGATAGTCGATTGCTTTATTCTTGTCTCCCAAGGCATCGTAGACAATACCGATATTGGTCAATGTTGTTGCTGTACCTAATTTGTCCCCGACATCTTGTCGTAAAGCTAATGCCTTCTTGTAATAGTCAAGGGCTTTCTCTTTCTCTCCTGATGATGAGTAAACCATGCCTATGTTGTGAAACGTGGATGCTTCGCCTGTTCGATTGCCTAAAGCTCGATCCAGTGGCAAGGCTTGATTGTAATAGTCAAGGGCTTTTTCTTTTTCTCCCAAGTTGGAGTAATCCAGACCAATGTTATTGAGCATGATAGCTTCATTCTGGCGATTCCCCATGGCTCGATCCAGCAATAGACATTCACTGGTATGGTCAAGAGCTTTTTGAGATTCGCCTAGCATCCTGTAAACAGTAGCAATATAATTGAGTGATGAAGCTTGTCTCGGTTTATCCTTTACGGCTCGGCTCAACTTTAGAGCACTCTCAAAGAATCTGAGCGCCGCCAATACGGATTCCTTGTTTCCAGCATTCGCAAGTGTCTTCCCTTCTAGTATCATTTTATCTATTTCATTTTCATTCCGATTCTTCTCTGCGAGCGGTATCATACCGATGGATCGAACGGGGACGTCCGTCTCTGAGGCGATCGGACTCTTCCGTCCCATCGTGACTGCTAATCCCGAGATGCATATTACAACGAATCCTAACGTGACAACCTTCGATCGCATGGGCTTTTCCTTCCGAGGCAGTAATCTGAGAACAAATTCACTATAACTCGACCGAAGAATAACTTATGCAAAATTCTCTGATCTGCCTTTAAATTATTATATCTGACTCCAGAACCGAAGCCGATCGGCGACCATCAGCTAATTTATGGCCTAAAATTGTCGCATAGATCACATAATGATCATTAGGTTTAACTGGACCGATCGACCACTTTCCCTTTCCGCCAGTACTGTTTAGACGTGCGGTCGCCGTTGCGCACCGACCGATACCAGTAAGGACCATGGAGCTGCTGACCATCCGCGCAACGGCAGTTTGATTTGCCACATTTACGATACTCCGATCGCCAACCCTCTTCAGGCGTCGGCTGATTGGCCTCCACAATTGACTCGCGTTCCTGAATTTGTTCGCTCAAGTAGGCGACCAACTGCTTGAGATCCTTAAGCGAGAGTCGATCGGCTTGAGCGGCAAGAAGATGCGGCAAGGGTTTACGAGGCATCATATCCTCCCTGATCTTGTACTACGTCAATCCCATTTGTAGTACAAGATAGTTGCAGATCTGTGAATCCGATCGCTGAATCTTCACCTTTATAGACGATCGACTCTCCCCGTCTGAGAACTGAAGACTCCTGATCTTGTGACCCAAAAAGGAGCCAGCTTCGATCGGCTTGATTTAGGTTGATCTCCTCTATAGATAAAGCTTTCAGACAATCGAGACGATTTAAAGCGCGGTTATCTTGTACTACGTAAACCCCGTTTGTAGTACAAGATAGTTGCAGATCTGTGAATCCGATCGCTGAATTTCCACCTCTATAGACGATCGACTCTCCCCATCTGAGAACTGAAAGCTCCCGGTCTTGTGACCCAAAAAGGAGCCAGCTCCGACCGCCTTGGTGTAGGTCAATTTCCTCTATAGATAGGGGTTTCAGACGATTGAGACGATTTAAAGCGCGGTTGTCTTGTACCACATTAATCCCGTTTGTAGTACAAGATAGTCTCTCTCCTTGATTGGGCGATCGGGTCGGTGAAATTCTCATCATGCGGCCTTCCTAATGGGATCGTCGGTGTTCGGTCTTAATGTGTTGTTTAGAGTGTTCGTTGTGGTCTGAGTCGGTAATTCTTCTTCCTCCCATATAAAGGTGTACTCATAACTTTCTGGATCACCCCCATTCATAATTAAATTACTAAAGACAGGGGGTGATCCGGTCGCAACCGTGAATCCCTGTCGCTTCAGCCTTCGACGGGTCAGAATCAGTTGCAACTCATCCCATTCAGTCGGGTCTACGCCGTAAATCCTGAGCTTCTCGCCTTCGTGG
>JAYUJY010000024.1:0-9132 GCA_043764895.1 Synechococcales cyanobacterium
GCACGCCGTGCCCCAAACCTAACGGAGAATAAATTAATAGGTTTAGATACGTTCCTAACCCAAAATCAAATCATCAGTCGAAAAGTCGATCGCACTTTCTTTACGGCCCGATTTTAGATAATCGTTGTGCAACGAATCTTTGAGTCCGGCGATTAGATCAAACTTCGGTGCCCAATTCAGATCCCGTTTGGCTTTATCGACAGAACAGAAGAAATGCTGCGGACGCATGGGGAAGGCTTTCTTTTTGCCAAAATCAAACGACTTGGGATCGTAGTGGACCAGGTTCAGCTTTTCGGGGTTCTGACCTGCCGCGATCGCACAGGCTTTGGCCAATCCGTCAAAGGTCACAGCTTTATCACCAGAAATATTATAAATTTCACCGATCGCCGTCTGATTGCCCAAGACCTTCACCATCGCATCCGCAAGATCGCCGCAATGCCCAAGCTGCGTCAGATGTTGACCGTGGCCAGGAATCGGGACGGGACGGTTTTGGAGGATGCGATCGAAATACCAGGCGTCGAGATCATTATAATTTTGCGGACCGTAGATGTAGGTCGGGCGGATGGAGGTGAAGGGAATGCCGGATTGGATGAGGTACGCTTCAGTGTCGTTCTTGCCCTTGTGACGGCTTTTAGGATCTTCGGCGTCGCCTTCGGTGTGCGGCATTTGGTCAGACTTGAGGTAGACGCCCGCCGAACTCATGTAGACAAAATGCTGGACTTTGCCCTTAAATAGCTCGACGAGTGGCTGCGTGTCGCTCAGTTCACGGCCATTGTTATCAAAAATCGCATCAAACGACTCGCCTGAGAGTTGACTTAAATCCGCTGCGACAGTCCGATCGCCCTTGATCATCTTCAAACCGGGCACAGGAGATGGCTTCTTGCCCCGGTTGAAGAGCACCACTTCATGTCCCTCCCGGACCAACTGCTGGGTCAAATACACCCCAATAAATCGAGTCCCACCCATCACCAAAATACGCATTGAACTTGCCTTGTTGAAAGAATATGCGATCGATCCTCCCCCTCTGAACATCCAATAAAATCCAGCGACGGACGATGCGATCGTTTCTCATCATCTCAAATTGCCAAGGATATTTAGAAATTCTTGTGTAAAACTGATACGAATTGTCTTTTGATGGGTAATATCCGGAGAGGAGTTTTGCAATCATTCCCAACCGTTGAGAATTATTCAAGACTTTTACAGAATGGTTCAGACGTTTTTGCTGTTGTTACCCCCACAAATTTCCATGTTTCAAGGCTCCTTGTCCCAAGGCTACGTTCGGTTTGCGGCCAAATCTTTATTGACGATCGCACCGATCATTCTGGCCGCTGCCGGATCGATCGTGCCATCCACCGTCAACGCGCAAACCGCCGCTCCACTTCCTCGGGACAATCAGCCCCCGTCTACGCTTCCCCTTCCTGAACCCAAGAATCCCGAGACCATTCCCGCGCCCGCCGACTTAATTCCGCAACCCCAAACGCCCGCAGACGGCCCAACTCCTGCGGACGCCCAGCAGAGCCTCACCGTCGAAAAGTTTGTGGTGACGGGGAGTACCGTGTTCTCGCAGGCAGAGTTCGATCGGGTGACGGCTCCATTTGTGGGGCGCTTGATTACGCTAGCGGAACTCTACAGTGCGCGATCGGCTATCACGCAGCTCTACGTGGACAAGGGCTACATCACTTCAGGTGCCTTGATTCCGCCGCAAACCTTAAAAAGTGGCATCGTCGAGATCCAGGTTATTGAAGGTCGCCTCGAAAAAATTAACGTCACCGGAAACAAACGACTCCGATCGGGCTACGTCAGTTCGCGTATCGGACTGGGAACCCAGACGCCGCTGAACCGCAACAAGCTTCTGGAATCCCTGCGACTCTTACAGCTTGATCCCTTGATTCAGAACCTCTCCGCCGAACTCTCCGCCGGAACCCGCCCCGGCGAAAGCTTGCTGGATCTCAAAGTCACCGAAGCCAAAAGCTTAGATTTCAAAATCACCCTCGACAACAACCGATCGCCTAGCGTTGGCACCGATCGTCGTCGTCTGCAACTGTACGAAGGCAACCTCTTCGGCTTCGGGGATGCAGCCAGCGTGGCCTACACCAACACCAACGGCAGCAACAGCGTCGATCTCAGCTACACCGTTCCCATCAGCCCCCGCAACACCACCCTCAGCTTCAACTACGGCGCGTCCTCCAGCAAAGTCATCGAGCGGCCCTTTGACGTCCTAAACATCCAATCGCGATCGAGCTATGCCGAATTCACAGTGCGTCACCCGTTCAAACAAACGCCGTCTGAAGAATTTGCCATGGGCGTCACGGGGAGCTTCCGTCAAAGTGGGGCTAACTTCCTCGATGACCAAGTTCCCTTCCCGTCAATCGGCGTCGATGCCGAAGGTAAAACTCGGGTTTCAGCGCTGCGGTTTTTTCAAGAGTGGACGAAGCGCAGTGAGAAACAGGTCTTAGCCGCTCGATCGCAGTTCAGCTTTGGCGTCGATGCCTTAGGATCATCCATTCGCCCTGACGGTTCAGAACCCGATAGTCGCTTCTTCACCTGGCACGGCCAAGGCCAATGGGTCAGATTATTGGCACCCGATACGCTGCTTCTGGTGCGCGGAGATATGCAGATGGCCGATCGAGGGTTGTTGGGACTGGAGCAGTTTGGGCTAGGCGGCCAAGAGACGGTGCGCGGGTATCGTCAGGATGCGGTACTGGCGGACAGTGGAATCTTGCTGTCTGTTGAAGGCCGAATTCCGCTCTTCAAGTTTGGGTCACAGAAAAAAAATATCTTGCACTTAACGCCCTTCTTTGAAATGGGCCGTGCCTGGAACGTCGGTGCTCGGCCCGATCCCACCACCCAGACTTTGGTTTCCACCGGGCTAGGCTTGCGATTACAAATTAGCGACAAGCTGACCGCTCGATTAGACTGGGGCATCCCATTGAATCGCATCGAAGGCGACAAGCGCAGTGCCCAAGAAAACGGCGTCTATTTTTCTATCACCGGATCCCCGTTTTAAGCTCGACAATATCATTTGATGGGGTGATGGCGAAGGTTCCGGATGTTGAGCCAATGGAGGGGAATGAATTGTGGCTTTGAGGTGCGCTCGCCCATGTCTTGCGATAGCTACTTTGAATTGCGAAGAGCCTCAGGACATGGAGGGATACCACGGTCCTGACCACAGCCATTTCTGATGGCGATCAAGTGAGGACGATTGAAGGGGTGGTTCCTCCCGACGCTCAAATCCACCGCCGCCTCGATGACTGCCCCACAGAAAAATCTTTTCATTCAGCAGGTCATGCAGAAAATCCATAACGGCTTCGACGATCTCGATCGCCTTTCCTTCTTCAGACAAACTCTCGTCGTAACATCTCGCGTGCCAATTCCACTGAGCAGCGCGATCATGCCTCAGGCTATGAACAACTTTCTCATTCAACCACTTAAAACCTTTCTCTATGTATAAAAGAGGTTGTGTCGTCAAAGTTTCTTAAAACCTATGCCAGGAGGGAGACTTGAACTCCCGACACGAGGATTTTCAATCCTCTGCTCTACCGACTGAGCTATCCCGGCTTGCATCTCGCTTACGAGCGCTTAATTAAGGTATCAAACCTGGCCAGGATTTGCAAGTACTTGAGCTAATTTTTCTATAGAAGAGCGATTCGATCGGATATTTTCTGTTCGTACGCTGGGATTCCTTGGCCTAATTGCAGTGCTGAGATCCAATTTGAGTCCAGTATTTTGGATACAATACGGAGTATCACCCTTTACTTAATCATTTTTGGAACTCTGTTGCCATGACTCGTAGCCGCTCAAACCCTTGGATTCATCAGTGGTCGAGACCTCTCATTGGGGCGATCGCGCTATGCGGGATGCTGGATACAGCCTACATCACTTACGAGAAGCTCAATGCGTCCCAAGGCAGTCTTTGTCAGGCCGGATGCTCCGTGGTGCTGAATAGTCCCTACGCAGAGGTGCTGGGCTATCCGTTGGCGCTCTTTGGGCTAGTCGCTTATACGGCGATGGCGCTGTTAGCGGTGGTACCGTTATTGATTGATAAAGCTGGAAAACCGGACGGGGCGATCGCGCAGACTTGGACGCCGCTGTTGCTCGGGGCGTTGGCGATGGTAGTGTTTAGTGGCTATTTGGTTTATTTGTTGGCGGTGGAGATTCAAGCGGTGTGCTATTTCTGCATCGCATCGGTGGTCTTTTCAGTCTTGATGCTGGGATTGACCCTCGTGGGACGGACTTGGGAGGACTGGGGGCAGACGCTGTTCAGTGGCGCGATCGTGACGATGGTGGCGCTAGTCGGGACGCTGGGATTGTTTTCGCCTGTGGCGCAGAGCATGATTCCGGGCACGCGGATTGGAGATGCCTCGGGGAATGTCTTTTTTGTGGTGGGTACGGAATCGGGTGAATCTGAGGCTCAGCTTGCGAAGCATTTGGCTGTTACAGGGGCGACGATGTATGGTGCGTACTGGTGCCCCCATTGCTGTGAGCAGAAACAGCTCTTTGGGCAGACGGCGATGAAGGATGTGAACTACATTGAATGTGCGGATAGTGGAAAAAACTCGGATTCAGCGCAATGTAAAGCCGTTGCTCCTGAAGTCGAGAAGCAGACGAAGGAAAATTTTGGGTTTCCAACGTGGAAGATTGGCGATCGCTTTTATCCAGGACGGAAAACCTTACCGGAACTAGCGGAACTTTCGGGCTACTCCGGACCTCAAGACTTTAAGAATGGCTTTCAGATTTGTAAAACACCCTGAGGAAGTGAGAATTTAGAATTTAGAATTTAGAACTCAGTTTAGAATTGAAAGCTGACACATTGCCCCATCACTCCCCCATTTTGTTATGAGTCGTAAACGTCCTTTGCCTTGGTTGTATCGCTGGTCTCGTCCGTTGATTGGGGCGATCGCTACGCTTGGGATTATTAATACTGCCTTTTTGACCTACCAACGGTATACGGCGAGTAGCTGTCCGACGCAAACCTGTGCGGTGTTGTCGAGTCGCTATGCTACGGTTTTTGGCCAGCCGTTGTCGCTGTTTGGATTGCTAGCTTATGCTGCGATGGCGGTTTTTGCACTGTCACCGCTCCTTGTGAATGGAGAGACTAACAAGTCATTGCGCAATGATGCTGAAGATAAGACGTGGTGGCTGCTGTTTTTGGGATCCACGGGGATGCTGTTGTTCAGTGGCTATTTGATGAATGTGATGTTCTCTGAATTTATCTTTGGAGGAAAGGCGCTCGGTTGGAATGGTCTTTGTCCGTTCTGTTTGTTCTCAGCAATTTGTGCAGCAGCTATGTTTACGTTGACGCTGTTGGGGCGAGCTTGGGATGGACTTGGGACGATGATTATGTCAGGGACGATCGTCTCTATTGTGACGCTGGTGACGACGCTAGCCATTTATGCTCCGGATACCAATATTTCGACTCAGGGTTATGGGATCACGGATAAGGCAGGCAAGGCTATGTTTTATGTCGGAACTCAATCTGGCGATTCGGAAGCCGCGTTAGCGAAACATTTGAAGACCTCGGGTGCGGAGTTGTATACGAGTTATACCTGTCCGCATTGTTGTGAACAGAAGCAGTTGTTTGGGCAGCAGGCGACAGCGGATTTGCCAAATACAGAATGCAATCCGGATGGGAAGAATGCCCAGGAAGAGGTGTGTCGGAATGAATTGAATAAGGCGTCAGAACAGACGAAGCAGTCAGCCGGGTTCCCGACTTGGAAGATTAATGGGAAGTACTATTTTGGGGTTCAGAAGTTAGACGAATTGTCCAAACTGTCGGGATATCAGGGACCACAGACGTTTAAGAATGAGTTTAAATCCTGCGTGGTGGTGCAGTAATTGAGGTTAGGGTGGGCGCATTTTAAACGATCAACTAGCAGACTCTTAATGGCGTGAACAATGTCTGTAAAAAAACCTGCCCTTACGCTTCTTCTATTATTCCTGTGCGTTGGCTGTCAACGTAAAATAGGAGTGAACCCGGATGAAAGTAATTCAGGGCGGGTTTCATCATCTCCAGTAATTAAGGATTACTTAAATCGAAAAGTTGCCAGTAAAGGGTTTGGTGGTAGCGCTTATTGTGCATATGAAATTTTGGATGCAGAAAAACTTGGTGATAGTGAAAAGCTTTATTTGTGGGCTGTTTGCCAAGAGTACTATCGTAAAGGTCAAAAGCTAGAAGCAGGAACGGGCAGCAGTTTCCCCATAACTTTAACTATCCGAAAAGAGAACGACAATGCTGAAGTTTTAAGTCATCAGAAACCTGGCGACGGCTCACATTATCGTCCTGACCTAGAAGCTATGTTTTCTAAGAAAGCCTTGGAATCAGCCAGTTCTGTAAATAATGGGCCTCTTGCTAAACTGTTCAAGGCAGTTAAGCAAGAGGCGGGAGTACCTTGAACTATTTCTCTAAGGCGGTTCCCAAGAATAAGATTACCGAGGCTCCCAACCCCCAATTCTGGGGGCTTCGGAATTTCTTGCTCCCCCAGAATTGGGGGCCGGGGAGCCTTCGGTAGATTCATTGTTAGGAATGGCCTAAGCGATCGCCATTAGGACTGTTCTCAGTCTAAAAAAATTATAGACGAAATGAATCAGCGCAAAAGTCGATTTCGCCCCACGCAATATATCGGCCACGATTTCCTAATCGCACCTTAGAGAATACTTGCGGGTCAGCTAGCATCGAAAAGACACCACCTTTCTCAATGATTGGTTTAAAATCAACAACAATGCATTTCCCATCTTGATAGAGGAGTTCTAATTGGGTTGAGTTGATCGGCGTTACTTTAGTCAATTGATACAACATGGCGATGACCTAATCAAGTGGCTCAATCTTTTTGAGGTTCTGTGCTTGACGACAACGAGTCCAATTTTCTGATAATTCAGTTTGATGAACAGCAGTCCACTCAAGAACCATCGATTTGACCCGATTAGGGGCTTTGCCTTTCATAATGACGATGGGTGAGATACCAATGATGAGTTCGTATTCCCCATATTCCGCATGAAAGTGGGGTGGTGCATGGTCGTTGTAGAACATGCGAACAGTAATTCCATAGAACTCTGAAATAATCGGCATCTTGAGCTATCACTGTTGGAGTTTTTTGTGTGTCAAGCTGTCGCCAGTCTATCATAACGCGATCAAACTGGTCGTAAGGTTCGATCGGTTGTGAAAGCTTCTCAAGGCCAAAATTCTGTAGGAATTGTCTTATGAATCTGTGCCAGGAACGACCATTTGACTTGCTTTGTTATTAAGGAATCAAGGGTTGCTTAACGGGTTACTCATGTTGGACAAATGGAGTGGCCCAAAACTTCCAATTCTCTTTATTAAAAGGCGATCGCCACTGGGTAATTAATTCAGATTCTAGTTTTTGACGATCGCGAGTCTTCACCGGAGCATCTTTCCAGAAAGCGATTCCCAGTTGGGTCGGCAAGTCGTGGCTGTAGTGAGACTGCTGGTAGTGCAACAGGTAGCGTTTGCAATCATGTTCGCCGCGCCATCGGGATTCGGACTTGACCGTTTCGCCGACGTAAAGCAACAAGTTACATTCGTAGTCAATTACGAAGTACAACGCTGAAACCCCAAGGTCGCTGGATTTCCACCGCCAAAATTGCGTGTTTTGTCGCGGTAGGGTGAAGGGATCTAGTTCAGGTTTGGGTGAGGCAAGGTCGAAAAGATTGCCTTGGGTGGTGACAGGACTGGTCGCGTCGGTGTTTTGATAAGCTATCACGCGCGTCTTCCAAGCGATCAGCGACGGCGCATCTAGATCAGGCTGCGATCGATGGGTCGTGTAGGTTCCGGCCAGTTCTTGCGCCGAAAAAAGTTGGCCTTGCTCGACGGGCGTTACAGGTGTGATGGGAGCGCGATCGGTGCGGTAAGTCACAGGTCGTTTGGGGGTTGAGCGTCAACGATACGGTACCATAATCCAATGCCAACTGAAATAACTTAGGTTAGGCAACTATCTTCGCTTTGAGAACAGAGCGAGGTTGTGTCATCCGAGGAAAGGGCTTGGGTCTACGCTTTACGACTCGAGTTACGATAGGCGACCTTTTCGGCGGCCAACAGATCCTCTATGCGGGATTCTGGCAAGATGTGTTGCCAAGGCAGTCCATAGCTTTGAAAGAACTTCTGCTTGAGAATTTCGCCACGATTCGGCATAGTAGTAGGTGATATATGTTGAGGTTGCAAAGTCATGATCTACTTGTATCAAGCTTTGCAGCCTTTTTCTACCCCCTTATTTCAGTGCCATTGATCCATAAGATAGATCATTAATGTTCTCCCCTGCTGTCGTTGAATAACGGAATAAATCCAGAGTCGTTGTATTTGTAATTCGGTCGTCAAGACTTTTCTTGTAGCGACTGATGCCATCTTTATCGCTAGCTTGACTGTTTAGCCAACCCGGTTTGTCTACTCCGCTCACAAAGCCAAGAATATGGGCAATCTCATGCAGGGCGGTGCTTATAAAATCTAACGATCGGTTGGTGGGAGCATTGCTACGCGTAAAGTCATAGTCCCTAATTAACCGTCTTCTCGTTCAAGTCATTTATTAAAATGACGCCATCTAAGTCCGTTGCATTCCCACCTCCAATGCCGATCGATTTAGCATTGGCACTCGTGAGATTGATCGATTTTGTTTTGACTCTGCCTCCCTTGTTGTTGCCATTTTTTAAATCAAAGATATCAAATTGAGCTTCGTAGTCGGCTTTAGTCTGCAAGTTATCCATTGCGCTAAAATCGTCGCTAGATTTTGCATCATTGAATAGTCCACTGACGACATTTTTATAATTCTGAGAGGCTCGGATTCCCGGTAATGCTCCACCAATGACATTCTTAGGTAAGCTGCTAGAGACTCCAACGTGGATATTGAGGGTCGTATTGTCCTTGAGATAGCTTGACCAGATCTGCCCTGCAATCTGAAAGCCAGTTATTTGTTGGATCGAGGTTCCTGGATCAAAACTGAAATTGAACGTTGTCATGATGATGTAAAATCCATACAGGGTTGCGTATTTGTGATCAGTGAGGAGATGCTAATAGAACTCAGTTTAGCTGGACAAGAGGGAATCCCCACACTATATCGTTTACAGATTAGTGTGGGATGAAAGCGCCGTGAGTGTGAGCGAACACACTATTTGTCGGGACGATCT
>JAYUJY010000025.1:0-9062 GCA_043764895.1 Synechococcales cyanobacterium
CGATCGCAATAGCGCTGAGTCCCCAAACCTGGTAGATTTGGCAAAAGTACCAGCAAGCTATGGCATACAAACGATGAGAGTCTTAGTAATTGGCGGCGATGGCTATTGTGGATGGGCGACCGCACTTTATTTGTCTAATCAGGGACATGAAGTCGCGATTTTGGATAGCCTTGTGCGGCGTCATTGGGATAATGAACTTCAGATTTCGACGTTGACCCCGATCGCGTCGATTCAGCAACGTCTCCAGCGCTGGAGAGATCTCACCGGAAAGACCATTGACCTGTTCATTGGCGATATTTGTAACTACGACTTTCTGATTAAGTCTCTAATCCAGTTCCAGCCCGACTCGATTGTTCACTTTGGCGAACAGCGATCGGCTCCGTTTTCGATGATCGATCGTGAACATGCGGTGTTGACCCAAAGCAACAATGTGATCGGGAATCTAAATATCCTCTACGCAATCAAAGAGAATTTCCCCGATTGCCACTTAGTTAAGCTCGGCACCATGGGCGAATATGGCACGCCCAACATCGACATCGAAGAAGGCTACATCACCATTGAGCATAATGGCCGCAAAGACACCCTGCCCTATCCGAAGCAGCCCGGATCGTTCTATCACCTGTCGAAAGTGCATGACAGCCACAATATTCACTTTGCCTGCAAGATGTGGGGACTCCGAGCGACGGACCTGAATCAAGGCGTGGTTTATGGCGTCTTGACCGATGAGACGGGAATGGATGAGCTGTTGATTAACCGTCTGGACTACGACGGGATTTATGGCACCGCGCTCAACCGATTCTGCGTCCAAGCGGCAGTCGGCCATCCGTTGACCGTCTATGGATCCGGTGGACAGACCCGTGCTTTTCTCGATATTCGGGACACGGTTCGCTGCGTCGAAATTGCAGTGAACAACCCCGCCGATCGAGGGGAGTTCCGAGTCTTTAATCAATTCACGGAAATGCTGAACGTGGGCGACTTGGCAAACCAGGTGAAGAAGGCGGCGGAAACCTTGGGTCTCAAGGTCGAAGTCAAACACATTGAAAACCCTCGCATTGAAAAAGAAGAGCACTATTTCAACGCGAAAAATACCAACTTGCTGGGTCTAGGTTTGCAACCTCATCTCCTGTCGGATTCGCTCTTGGATTCGCTCTTGAACTTTGCCACAAAGTATCAAAAGCGGGCTGACCTGAATCAAATCATGCCGAAGGTGACGTGGAAGTAGTTCCATCGCGGTATACCTTAGACGGATCGGGATTTAGAGAGATTAAATGAATGGCTGAATCCCGATCGTTATTTAAGGAATACATCAGATGAAAAGGCTTGAGTCGATGATTTTGGTTATGACGACGATCGCACCTGGGTTATTTTTTATCGGACTTTGTACCTATTATTTAGGTCCTGAATGGGCTGCGCTCGATCGGGCGTATCAATCCGTCGCCCAGCTAAAAGCCACCAGTTCCCCCTCTCAAACATCAATAGCCATTGCCGCCGAACACCGTCACCGGATTAACTGCTTCGCGGAAGGAATGGGGGTGTTGATCGGGAGTGTTTTAGTCGGGATTGGGACCCATGGACTTTATGTGAAGGACGGAATGATTGACCGATCGGCACCCTCTAAATTTCCATATACGCCCTAAATTTATGAAAATTGCGCTCTTTACTGAAACATTTTTGCCTAAAGTCGATGGAATTGTCACCCGGCTTAAGCATACGGTCAAACACTTGCAGCGCCTCGGCCATGAGGTGATGGTGTTTTGCCCTGATGGCGGAATGACGGAGTATTGCGGGGCCAAGATTCATGGCGTCTCCGGATTTCCATTGCCGTGGTACCCCGAACTGAAGATGTCCTGTCCAAGACCGTCCATTGGCCGTGCGCTAGAACAGTTCCAGCCCGATGTGATTCATGTGGTAAATCCCGCGATTTTGGGGCTGGCGGGGGTCTATTATTCCAAGAAATTTCGCATTCCGCTGATGGCGTCTTATCATACCCATCTGCCCAAATATCTAGAGCACTATGGGTTAGGCCATTTGGAAGGTCTCCTGTGGTTTCTATTGCGCAAAACTCACAATCAAGCCCGACTTAATCTGTGTACCTCCTCGGCGATGGTGAAAACGCTGACGGAGCACGGCATCCAGCGAGCGGACCTGTGGCAGCGCGGCGTCGATACGGAAACCTTTGAACCGAGTCTTAGAAGTAGAGACATGCGATCGCGGCTCACAGGCGGCTATCCGGATGCGCCATTGCTGCTGTACGTCGGTCGTTTGGGTGCTGAGAAAGAAATCGATCGAATTAAAGCCGTGTTGGAATCTATTCCCAATGCGCACTTGGCCCTCGTCGGTGACGGACCTTACCGGGAACAGTTAGAGGAGCATTTTGCCGGGACCAATACGCACTTTATTGGCTATTTGATGGGGAGAGAACTGGGGTCTGCCTACGCTTCTGCTGATGCATTTGTCTTTCCATCGCGCACCGAAACCCTGGGCCTTGTGTTGCTTGAAGCGATGGCCGCAGGCTGTCCGGTGGTGGCGGCCAACGCAGGCGGAATTCCGGATATTGTCACGGATGGCGAAAATGGATTTTTGTTTGATCCGATCGATGAAAATGGTGCGATCGAGGCTATTCAACGTCTTTTTGCTCACGATGAATTTCAACTGAGAACGCAAGCCCGCGCTGAAGCTGAGCGTTGGGGCTGGGCGGCGGCAACGCAACAACTTCAAATGTACTATGAGCGAATTGTCAGTCCGGTTCTTGTCGTAAAGGCCGAACCCGCATTGCCACTGAGAGTTCGTTAGTTAGGCGTTGAATTCGGCGGATCGAAAAGCGATCGTTCACCAATGGACAGCGATCGCTTGCTGTCTCTTAGCTCGTTCCAAAGCAGCTTTATTTCTTGGTAAGATTCTTCTGGGGTGATTTTGCCCGCCGTCTCTAGATTGGCAATGACCATAACGCGCTGGGCAAATTCTTGAAGATTGGCATTGAATAATAAATTCTCGGGTTTGACTTGCCCCCGGTAATGGCTGTGAGGATACATAAAGTCAAACTGCTCTGACATCTCTAGTTACGCTCCAATGACAGGTCAATTTTCTTTAGTCTACTAGATGAAGCCTGAAACACGATCGCTCTTTTGGTGTAAGTAGACGTTACCCAAAATGAAAATCAAGGCTCACTAATCCCAAGCTTGGAGGAACAAGGATGTTCCAGAGTTGGGTGGCTAGTGAGCCTTAAGATTGTGCTTTGAGAGAAAGCCTTTAAAAGTTTGGAAAGCCTTCAGAGCGCATTAACTGGCTTCAGCTTCACCATTGTCCGATCGATCGAAGGGCGACGGTTGACCAATGCCTAGAGACTGCTTGCTGTGCTTTAAATTTTTCCACAACGACTTTATTTCTTTGTACGAGGCTTCGGGAGAAATCTTACCGCCTGTCTCTAAGTTTGAAATGATCATTACCCGTTGGGCAAACTCTTGAAGATTGGCATTGAATAGCAAATTCTCGGGTTTGAACTGACCTCTGTATCGGCTGCGGGGGGACGCAAAGTCAGATGCATGGAATACTTTTGGATTAGACACTCGTACTACGCTCCTATCACTCATTAAACGACGCTTCACTGAATTTCAAATCCGATCGGACTTAGAAGTTCAGTTTTTTTATTCATCAAGGAAACTTCTCGCTTCTTTAGAGATTTAAATCTGTTTACTTAACCTTGCCTTAATCTAGCATTAACGCTAGAGTTTTGAAATAGCACTGTGCCACTTTTAATCCAGTTTTATAGAGAAAAGCTTGACAAGAGGATGCTACCTCAGGTCCGTATACTGAAGATCTTCTGCAATAATTGATACTTAGTAGCAGTTTAATTAATATCCGTACGGGCCTACAATGGTACAAACAATGGTACAAAATCAATTATTTTAAGGCGCTAGCAGCTTGCAACGCTTCTTTACGGAGACCCTCTGCGATACGAAACATCTCAATGCCATCATGGAGGTAGCTTTCGTCATAGGTTTGGGTGAAGAACTCTAACTCTTGTACGGCGTCATCCAGTTGGCTCATGCAGTAGTAGAGATTGGCAGAAACTCCAGCGGCGATCGAGGGGTTGGGCATTTTTTTCATAATGAACTGCGCCTTTTCCAATTCGTTCTGGATTTCCTCAATGTAGGTCTGAAACACATCCATCAACTCATCATCAAAGGGGTCGGCGGACAGGGCTTTTATTTGGGAACGAAGGGGCTTGATGATAGCGATGAGAATGCGGTTGATCGGGGTATAGACGCGCTTGAACCAGTCGTCGAGCGTCTCTTCGCGATCGGGTTCTTGCTGGCGAGCTTTACGGTACTGTTTGCTGGCGGCTTCGGTTCGCGAAGCCCTGTCGCCCTGCCGCCCAAACACTTCGCTGGGTTGGTAGTGAAGCTGTTGGTTGTAGACGCGCCGTTTGGCCGGATCGCTGAGGATTTCGTAGGCGTGGTTGATCGCTTGGAACTTCTGCTGACTGCTGGGAGAGGTGTTTCGATCGGGGTGAAATAGCTTCGCCAATCGCCGAAACGCCTGCTTAATGTCGTCGGGCGTTGCGTCGGGCTTAACCTCTAGGGTCTGGTAGTGGGTGAGGGATTTTGTCTGTGGCATGATACGAATAGTTTACCGCAAGACAAGTTTAGGCGCGAGTCTTGACGGCTGGCGTTGCTTGTGATTCGCCCTAAAATTTAGCCCCAAGAGGGGTCACTAAAAAGATGCACGGTGATTTCAGGAGTGTCGATCGGAATGGCGGTAATGCAACTACGCACATCTTCGCCGTTCATTTCCACTTCGCAGGCATGGCACGATCCCATCAAGCATCCTGTCGGGACATACACCGATCCCCGTGCTGCGACCGTGAGCAATGACTCCCCAGGATCGGCCTCGACTGTAATGTCATCGGGCAGGAAATGAACGCGAACTTGCATGACAGACCTTCATTCTTTATTCCAGAAGCGGTTTGAGATCGAGGTGGGGTTCGATCGCATTGGCCAGTTGATCGAGCAAGACTTCGCGCTGCTCCCGGTAGTTTGGAACTCCTGTCGGAAGGGTGCGCAACCCGCGCTGGGTACGAAGACGGTTTAGCCATGACCGCCGCCAAGGACCATTGTCAAACACGCCATGGAGATAGGTGCCCCAAATCGACTGACTCTCATCAACTAGGCCCAAATTAGGATCATCAAAGAGTGCCTTCACCTGGTCCTCACACTCTTCAATCACGCGGGTCCGACCCTGGTGAATTTCGTAGCCCACCACGGGAAGTCCTTCTTGGGGAAACTGGGAGGTAACCGTGCGCTGACGGGCGATTTTTTGGCCTGCGATGACGGTTTTGAGCGGCAGCAGCTTCAATCCGGGGAACCGACCTTCTTGGCCTTCGATGCCTTCTGGATCGGCCAGCACTCGGCCCATCATTTGGTACCCACCGCAGATGCCCATGACAGTCCCGCCTGCGGCTACGTACTCCTGCAACTGATCGACCATTCCTGATTTATGCATGGCGATCAAATCGGGAATAGTGGTCTTTGAGCCGGGAATAATCACCGCATCCGGGTGGCCTAAGGTGCCCTTGAGGCTCAGATAGTTCAAAGTGACTGAGCTTTCAGCTTCGAGCGGATCGAAGTCGGTGAAGTTGGAAATGCGGGGAAGCCGAAGAACGGAGATGTTTAGGTCGTTTTTATTAGAACTTTGGCGGCGCTCGAAGAGACTGAGGGAGTCTTCAGCCGGAAACGCTTCGTCTAGCCAAGGAATAACGCCGATGACTGGAATGCCTGTGCGCTGCTCTAGCCAGTCGATGCCCGATTGCAGCAGTTCGCGCTGTCCCCGAAACTTATTAATTACAAAGCCCTTAATTAAGGCACGCTCATCCGGATCGAGGAGTTCTAAAGTGCCGACGATATGGGCAAAAACACCGCCCCGATCGATATCAGCCACCAACACGGTCGGCGCATTTAAATATTTGGCCACGCGCATGTTGGTCAAATCGCGATGTTTGAGGTTGATTTCGGCTGGGCTTCCCGCCCCTTCACACACGATCATGTCAAATTCTTCAGACAGTCTCTTTAGAGAGTCCTCGATCGCTTGCCAGCCGATATCAAAGAATTTTTCGTAATATTCCACGGCGCTGACTTGGCCCACCACTTTGCCCTTCAGAATCACCTGAGAGGTCATATCGCCTTGGGGCTTGAGCAGAATAGGGTTCATCTCGACCCAGGGATTGGTTCCGGCGGCCCAGGCTTGAACGGCTTGGGCATGGCCAATTTCGCCGCCGCCTGCGGTTACGTAGGAGTTGAGGGCCATGTTTTGGCCTTTGAAAGGAGTAACTCGCCAACCGCGCCGCGCCAAAATGCGACAGAGGGCAGCGGTCATGAGCGATTTTCCTGCGTGGGATGTCGTTCCCACTACCATAATTGCTTTCATTAGGTCTAACTCTCTCCGGGGCTGATTTAAAGAATAACGCTATAAAGTTAGGTCTAGAGATTGGATAGAGATATTAGGACTAGAAGGGCAACCGAAACCAACGATTAATGGCATTGTAGAGGCGATCGAGCAATGTAGCTGTCCGATCGTAGCGACCTTGAGCGGTATAGCGCTGAATAATCTGTCTTCCCAAAGGCGTAATTCTAAAGCCATCGGTTAAGCCCTGCCCATCGACCTCGCGCCGCAACAAGCCCACTTCTAACAGCCACATCAGTTCGACTTCTGCAATTAGCTCAGTCATTAAGCGACGAGCATAGCCTTTGGTCACGCCTGTTTTGCCACACATCGATCGCAAATCAACGCTCTGATCCACCATATCTTCATATAGAGAAAATCGAAAAGGCGCACAGCGGACCGCCCGTTCTGCCCGCATGAGGGTACGATCGGGATACTGAATCGAAGATGGCTTGGCGACGGAGGTCATAGTGCTTCAGTGAAGATAAAGTAAAGGGGTGATGAAGATAGAGAATGAAATCAGTCTTTATGCACTTACTATTTTCGCACGGTTGATGGCGAAGCGTAATATTCAAGAAATATCGAGTGGTTTTGGTCAATACTGATTTTTTTGAAGAAATTGTCGTAGTATTTTTACTTAGGTCGTTTCAAGGTTTGCATTTATGACGGATTTTAATCAAGACGATCGGACCCCGCCTGTTCCCCCGCCGATTATTCCCGCACATCTCATTCCCGCCCAACCGAATACTCGACATAAGTCGCTTTCGTCGGATGAGTTGATTGCCCTCTTTTTGGCCTTGACCGGAATCGGTAGCATTTTGTTCTGGACGATTTCGCAGAAAACGTCGCCGATTAATCTTTCCGCGCTGACTTCAGGTTCGTCCTCCTTCTCCAATGGAACCTTAACAGGAACGCTGGGGGCAACGGGTGTGCCCCCGTCATCCGATGGGGTGCCTTTTACAGGAACCGCCCAATCTGCAAGCACTGCTGCCAATACTGCCGCAAACACCAATGCAGCCAAAATCAATTCCTCTGTTGGGATAGCTGGGACGGCGCAAAACCAGACAAATGCGAGTCAGTTTCTCAACCCGGCTTCTCAACCTGTGACTCCTGATGAACCGCAGTCTGTTAAAGAGTCCGCAGCGAAAACCGCAGCAGGCGTTGGGGCAGTAGGGGCGATCGCAACTGCACCGATAACCGCCCAAACACCGATCGCTCAAAAATCGGCCACCGGAACCCTAGACGACCCGATTCAAGCAAAGGCGTTCAGCGACGTGCCCACTGATTTCTGGGCTAAGGCTGAGATTGTTGCCTTGTCGAACCGAGGCGTCATCACGGGCTTTAGCGATGGCACGTTCAAACCTGACCAGCCTATTAATCGCGCTGAATTTGCAGGCATTGTTCAGAAAGCTTTTAATCAGCTAAAAACTAAGCCTGTGATGAAATTCACCGACATTAAAGATGGCTTTTGGGCGACGAGTGCCATAGATGAGGCTACGCAGACGGGCTTCATGACGGGTTATCCTGGCGGTGCTTTTAAACCGGAACAGGCCATTCCCCGTCTAGAAATGCTAAGTGCGATCGCCACAGGAATGCAACTCGCGCCCAAAGGCGATCCAACTCAAGCCCTTTCCCGATATCGCGACGCCAAGGATTTGCCTAAGTGGGCGGTTTCCAAGGTGGGTAGCGCTATTGAGTCGGGGATTATGGTTCCTAATAGCACCCTGCTAGAGCCAACCAAAACGGCCACCCGTGCAGATGCTGCGATGTTTATTTATCAAGCTTTAGTTAAGGATGGAAAAATCAAGCCCTAATCTAACCTGACGAGCTACACCTATTTCATTTATTACAGACCCAGTACAGGCCAAGCCTAAGCTTCAGTTGTTTAAGAGAATTCCTAAACGACTGAAGTTTATGTACTAAAGTTCATGTCTTAAAAATCATGGTCCAAACCGTTGAAAGATTTCAAACCTTTCGACGGTCCAGTAGACTGAGGAGTCCATAGATCAGCATTAAGTATCCCGTAGCCAGAAGCGGAATCAACGGCGGAACATCTCGATATGACATGACATCACTTACCTAGCACAAAGAAGCTAATAAACCCGAATCAAATTTCACCGACGTCTCTCCCAATCTAGGAAAACATCAGTGCGAATCGCCACCCTCACATCGACACGCTAAGAATCGATCGCATCGCTCATTTAGCCGTACCCACGCACGCCCTATTAACGATTCTCACGCCCCTTGTCGCAGTAGCCTGTCTCTGACTGTATTCATTCAGTTTTTGAAAGCCTTATATATAGACTATCACAGGGTTCTGGGATTGTGGAAGTCTCTTTTGACACTAAGTTTTGGCTTGGCAGAAAATTTAAGGAAGATCCGGGCTTCAATGGTTCAAGGGTTAGCTCAATCGCTTAGAATAATGATAGAACCTGTAAAGTTTCTTAACCTTTATCCTCACCTGGTTCGCACCATGACTTCAGTGATGTCCCTTTTTTCTCCTGTAGACACCGATCTCTCGGTCATGACCGAGAACCTTAAGCAGTTGATCGGTGCCCAGCATCCGATTCTCTACGCGGCAGCCGAGCGGTTGTTTGGGGCGGGGGGGAAGCGGGTGCGTCCGG
>JAYUJY010000026.1:0-8985 GCA_043764895.1 Synechococcales cyanobacterium
AACGCCACGGCGGGAGAGTTCGCAGACGATACGGATACGATTTAGGACAGGTTCCGGGTCCGAACCGGACGGAACCGAACCCGGAACCGAGGTAGAAGAATAGGGTGTAATTGGTCGTATGGTCTGGGTTCTAGCCATCGAACCGAGTCCGAACCCTGGTTCGTTTTGGGTTCCGTGGGTTCCGTTCGGTTCCGTGATGGAACCCATGACAGAACCAACCGGAACCAGGGCGTGAATCTCAGGGCAGAGGCGATCTCCGGATAGGATTTGGGGCACTGGGTAGGATGGGACAGCGCCCCATGACCCGATCGCAGAATGGAAAACCAAGGTTCCCACGGGCGAGATTTTAAAGTGCTCATCCGTGGGCAAGGCTTCCAAACTGGCAACTGATTTTTTGACCGATTCCCGATGATCGCGGGTGGCTACGGTTTGAAGGGTCACGATGTCAAAGACCGATCGATCGCCGCCTGATATTCCTAAATCACCAATCAGGGGAGAGATGGTTGCTAACCAGAGGAAACGGTGTTCCGTTTCACCGCTGGACCCTTCAACGACACATTGAGGGATGAAAAACTTTTTGTACCAAGTCGGTTGCATCGCTTTAAGTTTCGCCAGCTCGTCAATGAAGAGAATGGTCGGACGGCTGGGACTCGATCGCCACGCTCTAAAAAAGGTGGTCAGTTGCTCCGCGATCGCCGGGTCGTCAATCTCATAATCTTCTACATAGAATCCAAGAAAGCGATCGGCCTGCTTCCAATAACCGAGTTCCCCCGGCGTGGGTTTGGGCTGGATGACCCAGACGGACGCCCCATGAAGTTTTTTCGCATGAGCGATCGCATGAGAAATAAGGATGCCTTTACCCACGCGCGGGCGGGCAGTCAGTAGGAGAGGTTTCAGCGTGTGAGCGAGAATATGGGCCACGTCTCCACACTCGATATTGAGTAACTGACGGTGAATCCCCTTCTGTGCTGGGGTTTCAGGTTCGATACGAGCTGCGCCCTGGTCTTCAGGATTCTGAATCCCTTGCTCTATCGGTTTTTCGGTTAGGAGAGCTTCAAATAGTTCGCGTTCTTCGTCAGGAAGGTATTCTAGAATTTGCCCTTGTGAGATGTGCTTGAACGCTTCCAATCTATCCCGACGTTGATTAGTGTACGTTTCCCAAGTGAGGAGGGCGATCGCACCTGGAATGATGATGCTTCCCCCGGTCAGTGCCCATGATGCCCCGGCGAGGACGATACCGATGATGAGAGTTTGAGCGTAGTTCTCAGATTGTGCGGTGTGAAGTTGAGCGATGCGTTTCGCGGCTTCAGTGTGATCGATTTCACCTGACTCTAGCGATTGAATGAGATGTAATGCTGTTTTAGAGGGTAGACTATTCATGGGTTCAGATTTACGAATTTAGAATCCTTATTTAGTAACGCCGCGAATGTTTTTATTAAGACATCGCGGCGTTGCTGCGTTAAGGTGTTTATGATGTATCTAGCGTTGTCTTTAGCGTTCTAGATTTGTCTTTGCACTTGTGTCTCTGCCATTACGTCTAGTGCAGTTTTTAGCAGTTTATAAACCTTGTATAAGACTTCTAAACCGAACATCGTAGCGATCGCCGCAACGATGTTATAAAGGTCTAAATCTCTGAAGCTTGGAGCGGTTAAGAACACACCTAAGCGATCGAAGCCACCAACGATAGGCGGATATAAACCAAAACATAAAAGACCGTCAACAACATACGCTATCGCCCTCGCTTGCTGCATAGATTCTATCCACTCAAGTGGTAGGTTATTGAAACGGTTTTTCAGTTTAAATAACAACGCTGAATCATTGTCTTTGTGAGTGATCTTCTTAAACTGTTGGACCCATGACATCAGGACTAGGAGTGCTTCAGGGTCGTCTAGGATAATCTCAGGTAACATCTCTAGCCCTTGTAGCAATCCCCACAGTAAGAACCCTGTGATAAAGGCGATTCCCATTCCGCCGTTATTGAGTAGGCCGGATAGGGGTGGAATACTGGCTAGATTCTTGATGAGTGGTACATCACCTAATCCGGTTCCTATCCACATACAAATATTGATGTAGGGTTTGATGTTCAAAACGATGAGCGCCCCGGCTGCAAAGAACAGGCAGAATCGGACGCATTTAAGTAGGTTGTTTGCGGTGGACGATCGCGGTGTATATGTTTCAGTTTCTTCAGTGCTGGTTTCAAATCCGCGTGATGTTGGATCGGGTGATGTTTTACGTTGTCTTTTTGCGACTTCTTTTTTAAGTTGATCGCCAAACTTTTGCATGAAGTCTTTGAAGTTAAATTCTGATTTAGCCATGATGAGTTCCTATTGTTTTGGCATGGTGTATTTAGTCCCTCGATAGCGCTTGGCGGCGTTGGCTACCAGATTGCGATCGGAGGTGAAGGCGGTGTTGCCGACGACGGGAATCTTTGGGCTATTCGGATCCGCGATGATTTCCCCGGTTAGGCCGTTTTGGTCGCAGACGATGTTGCCGATCGAGAGTGGGACGTTTCGAGATGCATCGATGACGGGTATGCCTTCGGTGATGCTGGTTAACTGCGATCGGTCGTTGGCAGAGACGACCATCACGCATCCGGCCTCATAGCGTTGACGGGCGATCGTGTCTCTCTGTTTGGCGGCGTCGTTGGATAGGGTGAGTTTGGCTTGCTCTTGCTGTTGAGTGGACCGTAGGGCGCGGTTCGCTTCTCCCTGTACCCTCATTTCCTGTAGACCGGAGAAGCCACCGCCTATCCAGTTTTGAAGGCCGATCGCTGCGACGATGATCGCGATGTTACGGGTGCTTAACATTCCATCTCTCCCTCGATGCTTGGAAGAAGGCCGATCGCGGTTTGGGATGAGGGCAAGGGTAAGCCGTTGCCCTCTGAATCGAAAAAAGACGGGATGTCGATCGTTAGGATTTGGGCACGGGCTTTTAGGCGTCCGTTCTCTAAGCCACGGAGGACGATCGATCGCGCCCTGGTCGCGTACTCATCCGATAGGCGGTCCATTTGGGTTTGAAGGTCAGTTAGTTCGGCTTCTTGCTGGTCGATCGCACTTTGGAGAAGCGACGATGGCGGCAAGGGTGGATCGGTCGGTAAGGTTTCGCCTATGGGGGCGATCGCCTTCGTTTTTGATGGCATGATTTAGCTACCTCGTAATAGGGTGTCTCGCCTTGACCCGTGGAAAGTGAAAGGCGAGACTATATATCTACCGTATATTACGGTAGAATACCTAGGAATATAATATAGATAAGAATTCTTTGGAGGCTTACAATCGTGGTTACTCAATTACAGATAGAGAAACCAGTGCCCGCAAAAATCCCGAAGCTAGGTATTTACTTATCAATAGAGCTGAAACAGTCACTCCAAGCGATGGCAGATAAGGAACGTCGTTCAGCTTCACAGATGGCCGTCATTCTTCTAGAGGAAGCCATTGAAGCCCGAACTAATCATGAACAAGCAAAAGCTACATAAGGACCGATCGCATGACTGAGACAAAAGCAACACGCGCCACAGTGACGATCGGGAATCTTGCGATCGAGGGCTTCATGCTTCCCGATGGGAGTTATAGGCTTTCACTCACACAAGCAGCAGATACGATCGGATTGACAGCCCGGAACGCTTTCGCTTTTTTGGAGTCAAAGGCATTCAAATCCTTAGCAGGCGAGGGTTATACGGATTCGCTTTCTGAGATAGAAGCGGACGATCGGCAAGGACGCGGCGGTAGTCGAATTCGGTCCTTACCCCTCGAAGTTGCGGTGATTTATTGGCTCTGGCAATGCTACCGAGGCAATAAGCAAGCCTTGAATCTGATGGTTGCTTTGGGTACTGAGGGATTAGAGCGGCGGTTTGATGCTGCGTTTGGGGTGAGTCGAACCGAACAAGAACGGGACGATCGGCTATCTAGTCGGATTCAACAGCTAGAACAAGACCTAACAACGTTGGGGGATGCTTTCGAGATCGATAATGCTCAGAGCATCGAACTGAACAGCTACCGGGATGATAACCAGCGGCTTAGGATACTGCTAGAAGAGAACGGAATATCTGAATAGTGGAGGGCGATCGGTATGAAAAGTTTTCGTTCAATAACACAAGAAGAAGATTTAGTAGTATTTATATTCTCCGTCATTCCTATTGATTTATTGTTAGATGAATGTGAGGAAGAAGAACATGAGATCTACCTAGACACTCTAAAAAAGGACTATACACAAATAGGATGTGAGATAAATAACTACTTTCACGGAAATGAAATGTTTGTTGGAATTGAAGATAGATTAAGTAAAAAAGAGATTCAAATTTTAAAGCACGATGTAGCAAGGTATATCGCCCTTTACGGGCTAATCCAGTTTGGATGGAATTACATTAAGAAAGAGATAATAAGTATATTGAGAAAGTGTGGGATTAGTAGAGAAACAGAGCAAGCTCTCTTAAATCTCATCACTCCAGGAGTATTTTTCGGAATTGTCTTGTCTGGTGAAGCAACCTCTCGTTTTCTAGTAATCAAATCACATCATTTTGAGTTCATCGCTAGGAATGAGTACAAAAAACTGTTAAGAAAGCCAGAGACAGATAAAGGAGTATATGGAGAAATCCTGGCTAATAACTTAGACATGTTAAATGAATTGCATAAGATTATGGAGAGCGGCGATCAGTATGGAGAAGAATACAACCTTCCTTACGGATTTGTTCGTTATGTTATTGAAAAGAATAAAAACAAACCAGAGATAAAAGAGAGGCGCAGAGAATACATGAGGATACTGGGAGAAGGTGAGACATTAGCGAAAAAATGGCTACATCCAAGAAGGAAGCCTGCCAGCTTCAGAATATTTAATCAAAAATTAATCCATCCATTTTGTTAACCTTCTCTTAACTGTTGAGATCCATTTTTCACTAAAACGTAGTCTTCTCGCAGGGAGTGCATTAATTTAGATCTCAGGCGATCGCAGTCATCGCAAAAAATTACCCCTCAAAAGCTATCTAACTTGGCGGTCTGAAGCTTTTAAGGGGTTCCCAACTCACCCCGCATCAACGGGGCAAGCCAACAATTTATATGTATAGCAATCCTAGCCTCAAACCCAACTCTCAGCAACCGTCTACCCTTGAAATCCACACAGGGCGCACACCTTATATAAGGTCTCATCCTTCATCAGATAAGGAACACAGCGGCCTAGAAATAACTTCAAATCCCCATGACCAGTTCCGTCATGAGTGCCTAACCGGAAGCGGAATCAGCCCCGCCCTGTTCGCGGTCACAGTCGAATTTGTGGAAGATAGCGGGTTCTGGGAAGTCCACCAACGGCTAAATCTACCTGTTGCGACCCAATGGATCCACCATAAACCCCATAACTTCGGATCCACGGCATTCTTTAAGAACGAAGACGGGACCGACTGGCAAGCCAAACCCGAAACCCCCCTGACCGACAAAAACGGTAAAGCCCAAAAATACCAAGCGCCTAAAGGGGCCGGGTCCACCGCCTACCTACCGCCCATTGACCTCGTAACTCGCCAAGCGATCGCCGATCGGTATGGCTGTGACGTGCCCTCACCCGGTGAAAGTTTTTGGGACTGGGTGCAATCTCACCCAGAACTACCGATCGTCATCACAGAAGGCGGTAAGAAGGCTCTCAGCTTGCTATCTCATGGCATCATCGCGATCGCCCTATACGGAATCAACGGCGGGTACCGCGTCAAAGACACCCAAACAGGATTAGCACTCTTAAAACCGGAACTCATCGCGACCCTCGCCCCCTTTATTGCCCCCGGTCGGACAGTTACCCTCGCCTTCGACCAAGACAGCAACGCCGCCACCCGCGAGAAAGTCGATCACGCCCTCGCCAAATTCAGCACCATTCTAGAAAGTCAAGGCTCTACGGTATTAATTGCTCAATGGAACCGTGACGACGGCAAGGGCGTAGATGACCTCATCGTCACAGCCGGAATCAGTGCATGGAAAACCGCCAGCTCTGAAGCGATTCCCGCCGCTCAATATCGAATTCAGCGGCAACTCTCCCAGCAAGTCAGACGGAAACCAGACCTCAACATCGGCGATCGGGAATTCTCCGAAGTCGTAGACCAACTCCCCAAAACAGGACTCATCATCCTGTACGGCGGGAAAGGCACCGGGAAATCAGAAGCGATCGGGTCCGTTCTAGGGAATCAATCATGGCTATCGTCTACATCCTCCGTCAGCCTAGGACGCGATCAGGCCGCCTCATGGGGCGGGGTCTTCATCAACGACGGCGATATAGCCGGGAATCAACTGCTCAAAGACGGCTCACCCGTTAACGGCGCTTCGGTCTGCATTCCCTCACTACTCAAAGTCCAACGGATCCAACCTCACACCCTCATCGTTGACGAGACCACCGCCCATTTAGAATTCCTTCTTAATTCTCCCCTTGCGAACAAACAAGGGATCCGCCCATTACTCCTAACGGAACACGATCGGCAAGTGCGATCGGCTTCCCTGGTAATTTTGGCAGATGCCGATCTGACCCAAGAAGCGATCGAATATTACGAAGCAAAAACCGGGCAACGGGCCTTCCTGGTTCGGTCGGACCGTCAGGCACTGACCTACGAAACGAACGTACTAGACTGCACCCAAAACAAGGCGATCGCATCGTTACATCAGCGTTTTGACGCCCTAGAACCTGACAAACTGATCTACCTCAACACCGACTCTAAGGCGTTCGCTGACGGTCTCGCCAAATCCCTAGAGATTGGTGGAATCAAATCTCTACTCATCACCAGCGACACCAGCGGCGGGGAACTTGAGAAATCTTTCCTCAGTAGTAAAGGAAATCTCATCCCGTCACTCATCAGCCAAGGAATCAGAGTCATCATTTCCAGTCCCACGATCGCCCAAGGCTTCTCAATCCAAAATCACACCGATCGGATTGATTCCGTGTGGGGCTTCTATCGAGGCGGATCCATAGCAGCTCATACGATCGCTCAATCCCTCGATCGGGTCAGGGCTGATGTCCCCCGATTTGTGAATGTCTCTAAAAAAGGCAGTGCTTACAGCAAGCTTTCTAAAGCTCAATCTGTGAACACCTTCTTAAAAGAGTTCCGTCAGACCAGCACCGCCGCCGCGCGACTCGCCCGTCTACAGCTCAACCCAGAAGCCACCGCCAAATCCGACGCGATCGACTGGCAAAATGACAATCTTAAAATGTTGGCATCCCTAGAAGTCCGACGCAATCGCGGCATGGGTGCCCTCAGAGATACCGTGATCGCTCTCCTTCGTCATGAAGGGAAAAAGGTTCAACTCATTACCCCCCTCATCACCAAAGCAGAGGCACAAGCCGCAGGGCGATCGCTCAAGGTGGCTAGTCAAGCCATCAAGCAGGCACACGCGGACGCGGTGGCACAGTCGATCGACCTGACCGAAACCGAAGCCGATCGCCTCTCCAATCAAACCGAAGCCCTCACACCGGAGCAAGTCTTGAGTATGGAAAAATTCTTCCTCAGTCAGTTCTATCGAACCGGAGTTGATACAGACCTCGTGCTCTTCGACCGCAATGGAATGACCCAACGGGAAATTAAGGCATTAGAGCGCGTATTAAATCCTCAGCTCGCCACCGATCGCACAGCTCGCACGATTAACCAGAATCCAGAATCGCCCCAAGACTGGGATAAAGCCTCTCTCAAAATTTGGCTTTTCGCGATGACTGGATTTAACGACCTGGTAAAGGCGATCGTCTCCGGCGAAATTAAGAACCTCACGAGTGAAATCATCACCCCGATCGCTCAGGTCGTCCGATCGCACCCTCAAGAATTCCGCATCGCTTTCGGCTTCACCCAACTGGACAAAATCAGCAATCAACAAATCATCGGACAGATGCTCTCAGTCGTTGGAATTCGGACGAAACGAAACAAGCGCAAGGGGTTCTATTCAGTTCAGAGTGAGCGGCTCACCGTCCTTTTGACGATTATCGATCGGCGTCAGCAAATTGACCCACCCCTATCTAAATTAGATCTCAACTCACAGGGGTGGACGGTCTCAAACCCCATAGAAAATCCTCCATTCAGCCCCCAAACTGACCCCTCACAGAGACGAGATACCGCCGATCCACCTGACCGAAGCGACGAAGGGGACCGAACTATTAATCTACTAACTGTAGAAAAAGCAGCATAGCCCCAAAACCATTCTTGAATCACTGTCTGACACCACAGAAGTCCCAACATAACGACGGGATTTAGAGCCGATCGCCCTCGCTTATTGACAACGGGAAATCGTCCTATGGGAGCATTGCCGATCGGTGATGTAGTCCTTTTTTAGTCCAGACTCCGATTCTCAATAATGGAGCCGACCGACCCATGCGATCGACCCTCTCCAAAATGCGCGTTGTGGTTCCTTCGCCCTTAAGACCGAAGGGACTTCTACGGAGGTTTCGGAGAGAGCCGATCGCGGGTCCAAATCGTTCAGTTTTGAGAGGGTCGATCGGAGTGCTGTGAGTGTGTGCGAGTACTAAGGTGTTTTCACGCCCCTAAGGGGTGCAACTATACCCGCAACTCTCACGGGTTAATTTTGAGGTCTGTTTTTTGGGTCTGTTTTTAGGCCGATCGCCCTTGCCGGTCGCGGGTCAAACTGGCTGAATTTGAAGAGGCCGATCGATGTGCTGCAACTTCATCGAAGTTTTCACGCCCCTAAGGGGCGCACAATGCCTTGCACTGTGTTGTTACTCTCTGAATTAAATTGGGTACCGCTTCAAAATCGGCATGAAAAACCCTCACCGGATAGATGAGGGTGTCAGGGTATCGGATCCACGCTATCGGATTTCAGAGTTCGTATTCAGCGACGATTGCCCGGTACTCGTCTAGGGCAATTTGGTACGCCTTGCCGCCGCCCTTAGTTGCACCCCAAACCATCTCGATAATGTCGGTCTGAGTAACGCCACGGCGGGAGAGTTCGCAGACGATACGGATACGATTTAGGACAGGTTCCGGGTCCGAACCGGACGGAACCGAACCCGGAACCGAGGTAGAAG
>JAYUJY010000027.1:0-8984 GCA_043764895.1 Synechococcales cyanobacterium
TCCTTCAACGCATGGGCTAAGAGTCCCACATCCTTTATATATTCCGCTTCCTGACCTTTTTTAAGGGCACCATTCACGGCGCTGTAGAGGAAATAACCAGCGGCGGCGGCTCCCACGATCGGGATACCAGAGAACCCAGCAACGCCAAATCCAACGGCTAATCCAGTCATTAGGGGCATGGCGGAGGAACTGACCACACCTTTTAGAGCATCATCGGCAATGTCTTCAATCTTGTCTAATTTGTCATCTGGAAGGTTGGAATATCGGTGCAATAGAAGCGGGATGCGATCGCCTGAGATTTGGGTAAGCATTACGATTCCTGCCCGTTGCGATAGAAGAGCCATTGACCCACGATAACGGTGAGAATCAGCATGACCTCGAAGCTAAAAAGCATGATGCCAAGGTCACGGGCGTTATTCACATTCAGCCAAATTGGATTCATGGATTTCAGCCAAAACCCAAAGCTCTGCCAGTCCTTCCATACCGGATAGGCTTGGAGTCCGACGATGAGGTCGAAGGTGTAGGCACCCAACGCTAGGAGCGCGGCCCATTTAGTGAAGAAAAAGGGAATGCGGCTGATTCGTTTGACGGCGGCGCGGGTGTCTTTGCTGCGACTGTCGCGGTGTTTTTCGAGATCATCAGTAAGGGCGATCGATTCTCTGACGGCGGCTTTTTGGGCCTTGGCATCGAGGGCGATTAGGAGCCAGAGACATTCCAAAATCTGAACAGGTGCCCAAATTAGGACAGCCCCGATCGTGGCGGCTCCGACTGAGAGATTCTTCAGTAAGCCACCGATTAAGGGTGCCTCAAAAACCCACGCGGTCTGACTACCTACACCGGAAAGCATCATGGCGTAGGGCTTGATATTGATAAGGGCGATCGTAATCAGTCCGAATAGTAATCCTAGGAAGAGAATCCAGAGGGAGACTTGTAGGATCCAGTTATCTTCTACCTCACGGGCGGCGCGGGTGTTGGTGAAGTCTTTAAAGCGGTTTGCGGTCATGGTTAGCTGCCTACTTGGGGTCGGTTTGCGGTGGGATAGCGCTTCATCATGGCGGTGATGCGCGATCGGTCGGGTGTGTTGAGCAGGTCAGTCACGACGGCGTAAGGGCGATCGGTTTTGGCAAGAGTTCCAACGTTTCCATAGGCATCGCAGACCGTGGTACCAGCGGGTAGGTAGTCCGTGGCGTTGGGTTTCGGTTTGGTCTTAGCCTTGTTCCATCGGTCCCAAAATGCTCCACTGATAACGCCACTTCCTTCGGTGAGAGGTTGGTAGGTGCTTCTACCGGGCTTCATGTAGAACACGCCTTCGCATCCGGCGTCGTAGCGCTCGTTAGCCAGGGCGATCGATTGCTTCTGTAGGGCATGGTTTTGTTGTTTCGTTTCGAGTTGAGCTTGTAGCGGGTCTGGGTTGAATGCGCCTCGACTGATGCCGATGCCAACGCCGCCGATGATGGCGATCGCACTAATGACGCCGATGGCGGTTCCCTTTGGGTCATCGGCTAACTGTTCTAGAAAAATATTCATCATGGGGTTTTGACCTGTAGCGCGGTTTGGATACGGCTTGGGATTTGGAAGTACGCCCCGATCGCCAGTCCTAGCCATAGGAGCAGGGTGAAGGTGATTAGGCGGCGTGTGGTTTGGGACATGGGTTAGTAGACCTCGACGGCGGACGGTAGAAGGTTGATAGTCTCCGGTGCGTCCCCTGAGTCGAAAAAACTTAGGTCGATTGCTCCAATCTTTTGCCGTGCCAGTTGGTACGAATGATTTAGACCTTGCTCGACGATCAAGGCGGCGCGGGTTGAAAACTCTTCAGCTAGGCCGTCTACTTGGGTTTGGAGATCGTCTAGTTCCTTTTGCTGTCTGAGTTTGGCGGCCTGTAGGATGCTCGACGGCGCTTGCAGTAATGGGGCGATCGCCGGGTCATTCGCCAGGTCTTCACTCACGTCCGGCGTGGGAATCTCCACGGGTAAGGTTTCGTCGGTAGATGCGATCGTTTTGGGTTTGTTTGCCATAATAAAATTCCTGAATTACTGATTTGGTTTGGGATTGGGGCTGGAACCGTCCAAAGTGTCAGCCCCTTTTTGATGGACTTTATGTTCTCCGTTCGTGTAGTTGAGGTGGGGAGATGTACGAATCTCCCCGATCTTCATTAAGCGGCGATCGCACCTTCCCCGGCGTAAGGGAGTTCCCAAGGGTTAGGGCGCTGGTTAGCTGTGGCAAGGTCGATCGCCTGTTTGAGTTCGTCCGGAGTGTCAGCAGTGAGCTTGTTTAGGAACGTGTCATCACCGATCGGCATGGCGTAGAAGCGTTTTGTGAGGCGATTCCGGTAACATTCGTAGCCTTTATATAGGGTCATGAGTTTTAGATTGAGAAGTGACCGATCGGGCTTCGCTTGGGAGTAGCGATCGTCTTTGCCCTTGAATCTACTATAAGTCAAATTCCTGAATAGTGATAGTACTATTACTATTTAATCTACTTATGCTAATGGCAAGCTGAGAAAAGGCTGTAATCTCTTATTTCTAAAGGGTTTAAGTCTAAAAGTGCTAGCATTATTTAAATCAGCAATACTTATGCAAAAGTGCTAGCACTTTTGATTAGTTGAACCTTATGATAGGAACAAGGTTTAATAACAGGTGAACAGTGATGAATACTGCCCAGATGCCACGTAAAAACGCAGGATACCGACTAGACGATAGGTGCATTGATGCGCTTAAAGTGCTAGCTACAAGAACAGGTGTTTCAGTAAATGAATATCTGGAAAAACTGCTGTTTGAACACGCAAAAGTTCACGGCGTCATCCAAAGCAACGAAGATCGCTTAGGGGAAACCCGTGGACGGAAAAAGACGACTGACGCTGAACCCTTACCAGAAGGACTCGGCGGGAAGCGGTCGGGCGCGGGTAAGAAAGCGAAAAACACAGAGGACTCAGATTCATGACGGAAATCAAAGCATCCCGCGCCCTGGTTAGGATTGGAGATTTGACGATCGAGGCGTTCCGACTGTCCTCAGGTGAATATCGGATCAGCCAAGCGCAGGCGGCGGAAGCGATTAAAGATGCGCCCGTTTACGCATTACGCTTTCTAGGCTCGAAGAACCCTAAAGCCATGCTAGGAGGGAGTTATACGGATTACAAGCCGGACAGCATCGAAGTGGAATCAGTCCCAGGGCGGCGCGGTCAAACTCGCATCAATGCCCTACCGCTCGAAGTCGTTTCGGCATACTGGTTATTCCGGGCCTATCAAGGCAGTAAGGACGCTTTCACTCTCTCATGGGCACTCATCACAGAGTCCCTAGAACAGCGCTTTGATGACGCTTTCGGCGTGACTCGCACAGCATCCGAAAGGGACGATCGCCTAACCAGTCGGATCCAACAGCTTACCCAAGACCTCGCCACATTAGGAGAGGATTTCGCGATCGATAATGTTCAACTTCTTCAGTTAGAGGCGTACCGAGATGACAATCAACGACTTCGAGATGAAGCCCAACGGCTCCGGACATTGTTGGCAGAGAACGGAATTAGTGAAGGTGAAGAGTCGATCGAGGGAGAAAACTATTGATGGAACTAACTGAAGAAATGGAATTAACTGTAGCCGAAGAAATGGGAAAAACTGAAGCAGTCCGACTGGCGATCGAAGCGGATAATTCAGGACATCTTCTAAATGTTGTTCTCAAGTATTACTGGTTGATAAAAAGTCCTGTCTTGAGAAATTTACCTATCGAGGTCAATTTGATGGGGTCAATTTTGTTTCTTATGTCAAATGCTATGGTCGATTGCGTTTCAGCCGAGATGGGCATTGGGGTCTCAGGCTGGCGAGATTTGCATGTCATTGAGTACATTTTGAGGCGGTGGGATAAAAAATTCTCATTATTCCCATTCAAGTTTAAAGGAGACGATATATATCTAGAGGAATTTCAACTACAGGCGGAAGTTTTGAAACACGTCATTCACTGTCTGGATTGGTTCTTTGGAATAGACTTCTCAAAGGAAGAGACCAGTTGGATGTTCATGCAAATATTCAAGGAAGAGGGTCTGACGCCGTACCGTTGTCACTACACTGATTCCAGATTGACAACGCGCAAATTAATAAAGTCTCTCCAGTCACAGAATCGTAGATTGATGAAAGTAGCTGACGACTTTGATAATCCATTTGACAAAGACTTAATGCCATCCACCTACAGATTTGCAGAAATCTGTAGCACGCAGTCTGGAAAGTCAGATGATTTTCGTAAGCAGCACTGGTATCCACTGGTCAAGGCTCGACAGGCTTGGACAACGTTCTACATCGACAAAGGAATGATCGTCGCTCTTGACCATCAAAATAACAAAACGACAGTCGAAAACCGAGGCCGATCGAAGAACAAAATTGTTAAGTCGGTCCATAAGCCGCGTCGGTAATGGGTTTCAAGACTTTTGTACGAGTGGCGAGTCTACGAAACGATCGGGCTAAACTAATTTCAGCCCACAGAACACCCGTTCCACCCATGACTCAAAAATTCGCTACTAGCGCCCAAACTGCAACGTTGTTTTCAATCTCCCGATCGACTCTCAAAAAATGGAGATTGGGGTTAAACCAAACCCCGGCTTGCCTTCAGGAGGGTATTCATTGGATTCGTCTCGACGGCGGCGATGTCCGATTTAATGTGTCGCTAATGGAAGATTTTTACAGCAATAAAATCAACCCCGGCGCACACGAAAAAGCGATCGAAAACTATCTTCGCTCGCTCCCATCATCCCAATAAATAACCCTCTGCTACTAGACATAGCGAGGGCGATCGGCATGAGGCCGGGTAATCAATTTCAACAATCCTATTACGAGCATTATGCACCAAAAATATCACAGATGGCAAGCCCCGCAATGCGTAGAGGCGGCTACATTATTGCCCTGGAACAAGGTCCGATCGCTCCACGTTGACCTAATTCTGAGTTTGAACGATCGGATTTCTGAATTGAATAATCGAGGTGGCAACCATGGCTGATTTCAACATTCTGGACCACCTCGACGCGCTCACGTCAGACGGTGGAAGCGAGGGCAAAAACGAGCGATCGTATCAATGCCCTGTTTGCAATGCGGCCAACTTCAAAGTCACGATCGCAGGACCAAAAGAAGGTCAGTACTTCACCCGTGGATGTAGCTGCATGGACACGGACGCGGGCAAGCAATCCATCATTGATGCAATCTCGCCACGATGGGAAAAGCCCGCCCGTGCCAAGTCATCCCAGACCTTCACCTATGAGACCTTGAATGACACGACCCCGATTTCCCTGGTACAGGTCCGACGCAACGACGACGGAAACGGGAAACGAAAATTTAGCCAGTGGCACAAAGCCGATGGTAAATGGATATCAGGTTTCCCTGAAGAACTCAGGAAGGATGTTCACCTCTACAAAATCTTTGACGATATCAATGAAAAAGCGATCGTCAATAGTAAACCAGTCTTATTGGTCGAAGGTGAAGGACTAGTAGAAGACCTCCACAAATTAGGCATTGCTGCGACTTGTTCGATCGGCGGCGGCGGGAAATGGACCGACTACGGCTATTCCAATTACCTCAAAGATTTAGAAGGCGCAGTGATTGTCATCTGCCCCGATCGTGATGTGCCAGGAATCAAACACGCTGAAATGATTGCAGAAGACTTCCCTGATGCGCCCTGGCTCTATGCCAACCCAACATCCTTCATGTGGGACCGGATATCAGAAAACAAGGGCTTTGACCTTGGAGATTGGATCGAAGACGGCGCGACCAAAGAGCAGATTCTAGGAGCGATCGAACCCCAGCGCATTCCTAAAACTGAGGAAACCAAATCCAAATCAGCGAAAAAGGAACGGCTTAAATTTGACGATGGTGATGATGAAAAACCCGCTAGACGGGCGATTGCAGACCAATTAATTGATATCGGTTTAGAGACGAACATCACCTACTTCGTAACACCGGAAGAGATTGTTTATGCCGATGTGATGGAAGCTGAAACCCGCTTCAACCTTGCAATTCGAGAGAAAGTATTTAAGCAATATTTACGATCGAAACTCTTCGACAAAACTGGAAAATCCCCCGGTTCTGAAGCCGTCCTACAGGCGATCGATACCCTAGAAGCTTTGGCCGTTCGCAAACCAGAGAAGCGGGAAGTTTTCGTCAGACTCGCAAGCCATGACGATCGAATCTACATTGATCTAGCCGATGAATCCTGGAAATCGATCGAAGTGTCACGGGATGGCTGGCGAGTGGTGAGTGATGCCCCGGTGCGCTTTATGCGGGGTGCGTCCGCTCCTTTACTAATGCCGATCGAAGGTGGCGACGTCGAAGACTTTAAAAATCTCTGCCAGTTTGACGAAGACACATGGGTTTTGATTTTGGCGTTCCTGATCCAGGCGTTGAAACCAGAAAAGGGCTACCCCATATTGCTCCTACATGGCGGTCCTGAAGCGGGAAAATCCACCCTGACCCGTGCAATTAAGCAACTCATCGATCCGGCTGCAAGCAAGCCCCGAAAGAACGTTGGTGATATTCGAGATTTTGCGATTCATGCGACCCGTCGCCACGTCATCACGATCGATAACTTATCCGGTCTGAGTGCTGACCAATCGGATATCCTCTGTACATCTTCCACAGGCGGCGGGCACTCCCAGCGTGCATTACACACTGACAGCGGCGAAACCACGTTCAACTTTTGCAATCTGCTGATTCTGAACGGGATTGATTCGATCGCAACTCGTGGCGACTTACTCAGCCGATCGTTCCCCGTCACCATTCATCCGCCAAAGGTCAGACTCTCCGAAGCTGAATTTGAGGAACGCTTAGAGGCAATGAAACCCGGCGTAGTCGGTGCATTACTCACAATCCTATCCAAGGTTTTGGCAATCCTACCGACCGTGAAAGGAACCTACGTCGGAGGTCGGGAACGGTTCATGGGATTTGTCGAACTGGGACTTTCCCTAGAGCAGGTCATGGACTGGCAGCCGGGAACCTTCCTAAGAGTCTTGGGTGAAACTCGTGATGAAGCTCACGAGACCGCAATCGAATCTTCCCCCGTGGGTCAAGCGCTCCAAGACTTTATGAATATCCATGAAACATGGTCGGGTACGATGGCGGCGCTCTTAGCTCAACTGAAGTTACAGGTGGAAGAGTCAGTAGCGCGATCGAAATACTTCCCACAGGATTCGACTCGACTCGCGAAGGCACTGCTGAGACTCTCGCCTGATCTCAAAGCGACAGGCATAGAAATTGAAAACCGAAAATCTAACGGTGTAAAAGTTGTGGTGCTGGTAAAGCGAGCAAAAATAGCGACCCTAGCGACCCTGAGAGCTTCCATTGAACCCTCAAACCTAGACGGAGAAAGAGTTTTAAGCAGGGTCGCTAACTCAAGATTTAGCGACCCTGACCCGATCGCTAGCAACCCTAGCGACCCTGTTCAGAAATCTAGCGACCCTGTTAGCGACCCTAGCGACCCTGTTTTAAACCCTAGCGACCCTGTTAGCGACCCTGCCTTAAAGCCATGTAATAGAAGAGTTTCAGCGATCGAAGATCTCAACAGGGTCGCTAGGGTCGCTAAAACAAGAGCAATTTTACCGGATGCAAAAACAGATCTAGGTGAGTGGGAAATTGCTGAAGAAATTGGCGAGTACGAATACATTGCTGACGACAAATAACGAACCGATCGCAAATTGAGAGACGATCGCCCCTGCAAACCCATCAACACACTGATAAGACCATGCCAAAACCAAAACGCCGATCGCCCCATGGTTCAGTCGCGATCATGACTCTCTCAAACCACCTACATCTCCGATGGAGTTACCAGAGCCAGCGATTCAGACTCGCGATGAAACTGTGCAACAATCCAATCAATCTGCAAGCCGCCCGCGCCAAAGCTGCGCAGATTGAACAGGACATCGCCCGTGAGCAGTTCGACGAAACCTTACAGAAATATCGTCCCCAACCGATCGCCCCCACTGAGCAACCCAAGCTCACCACCACGATCGACCTCTGGGAACGGTGGATGCAAAAACACCGACTCGACGGCGTTGCACCCATCACCCTCGCGAATCGATATCAGACCATGGCGAACCTGATCAAACATTTCAAGCGCACCATCGAAACTGAACAGGATGCTCGCGACTTTCAAAACTTCCTGCTTATTCGACAATCCCCTGCGACCGCGAACCGCTGTATCAAAATGCTCAAAAGTTTTTGCACCTGGCTCGTGAAGATGGGTGAGATGAATCACAATCCCTTCGACGAAATCAGACCTGTCAAAGATGCCGGGTTACGATCGACCAAACGAGATGCATTCAGCCTCGACGAAGTACAACGCATCCTCCAGACGTTTCGGCTTCACCCCCTTTATTTCCGCTATCACGATTTCGTTCTAGTTCTTATAACATTTGGATTGCGTCCGTCTGAAGCGATCGGCCTTCAATGGAAAGACATCAACTTCACCCAGCGCACCATCACGATCGCCGAATCCTTATCTCGCACTGGAGAAGGTTCGCGGCGTGCGCGGCGCGGTCGCAAGAATGGAACCGTTACAGTTTTGGGTCTACCGGAAGATATTTACATCATGCTCGAAGGTCGGTTCACCACAATCTCCAAACCGCACGACCTCATTTTCACCAACACCCAAGGTAAGGCGATCGATGATGGCAACTTTGCCCAACGAATTTGGAAGCCCCTCTTACAACAGGCGGGAATCCCTCACCGATCGCCCTATAACTGTCGGCATAGCATGGCGTCTCATGCGATTGACCAGGGCTTGACATTGCCCGAAACCGCCTACCTGCTCGGACATAAAGACACCACCATGGTCTCGAAGATCTACGGGCATATGGTCAACCGCCCCGAAGTTCCCAAACTTACCCTCTAACCGTTTATCCAGATTTTATCCAGATAGCACATCCAACCACACCCGATCGCACCCAACTACAACCTAGTACCCAGATACTAGAAATCCCCGAAACGGTTGCGATAAACCAGTTCAAGGACTGAAAG
>JAYUJY010000028.1:0-8919 GCA_043764895.1 Synechococcales cyanobacterium
ATCTGTAGGGGCATGGCTCGCCGTGCCCCAAACCCAACGAGAAGGAGTTCAATCGCTGGGTTGTTTAAAGCCGCAGACGACTAACCCCCAATTCTGGAGGAACCCCAATTCCCTAACGTCCCGAACCCATCGGCGTCAACGGAGGTAGCGGTGGAACCGACGATCGAGCGGGAGATTTGGCAGGGGTTCTTGCGGCCCTTCGGGTTGAGTGGCTTCCTGGAAGAGCCGATCGTGGCTCCATTTTCTTCGGTGGTTCGGCGAGCAAGACTTCGCGGATGAACCGGACGACAGCGCGCTGGGCCAGACCTGCGGCAATCTGTTGTCCCATTTGTTGGGTTTCCGATCGGGCCATGAGTTTGGGGATGAGTCCTAGGAGCTTGTTCGCATCGAAGCCTTCGGTTTCTTGCAAAATCCCCCAAATCCGTTTGATCGATTCCAGATTTGCGGCATTTTCAGGAGTCATGGCGGCTGTGGTGCTAGGCAAGCCAAACCGGGTACTGACATTGTTCGTGAGCTGCTGCCACGCACTTTGTCCGAAATTATCGATGGTCTTGACCATTTCCTCGACCAATCGGGTCCGGATAAACTCACCTCGATCGGACAGTAGAAAATCTAACCCTTGATCGAGCGATCCGCTGATGTCGTACTCCATGCTGCCTTTCGCATTGCGCAACAGTCCCTCAAGCCGATTCCAACGGAAACTTCCGTCTTTAAACAACAGCTCTTTCAATGAATTCCGCAACTCTGGAGCAGGGTCCGTAAGCAAGCGTTTGGCAATGTACGGATACGCTTCGCCTAAAACTTTGAAATCGGGATCAACATTGATAGCGATGCCTTCCAAGGTCACGAGCGATCGGATAATAAGCGCGAAGTAAGCCGGAACGCGGAAGGGATATTCATACATCAACTGCGAAAGCCGATCGGTGATAGTAGCGATGTTGATATCGGAAACACTGCCCCCTAACGCATCTTCAAACACGATTGCAAACGCGGGGACGATCGGTTTGAGATCCACGCTGGGATCCAGAAATTCAAGATTGACATAATCCTGAGCCAAACCCTCAAAGTCACGATTTACTAAGTGGACGATCGCTTCGATTAAGCCGTATTTTTGGTAAGGCTTCATGTTGCTCATCATGCCAAAGTCAAGATAGGCAAGCTTTCCGTCTGTCATCGCCAAGAGATTTCCAGGATGAGGATCGGCATGGAAAAACCCATGTTCCAGCAACTGACGCAATGAACACTGCACCCCCACATTCACCAAATACGTCGCATCCAATCCTTGGGCGGCGATCGCTTCAAGCTCCGTCAGTTTTGTGCCTTCAATCCACTCCATCGTCAGCACGCGCCGCGCCGTGTAATCCCAATAAATAGAAGGAACGTAAATGTCTTCCATGTAGCCATACAGCGACTCAAATCGCTCGGCATTTCGGCCCTCTTGGGTGTAATCCATCTCCTCAAAAATCCGCTCAGCAAACTCGTCCGTGATCGCCACTAAATCACTGCGAATTTTGCTAAATTTCGACATGGCCCACACTGAAATGCCCCGCAACACATACAGATCCAGTGCAATATTTCGGGCGAGTCCTGGGCGTTGAACCTTTACCGCAACCGTTTCTCCGGTGTGTAACGTCGCGCGATACACCTGGCCTAGGGAAGCGGCTGCGATCGGGTCAGTGGAAATTTCGGCATAGATTTCGCGGTAGTCTCTCCCGAGTTCCTCGCGGATGAACTGAAACGCGATCTCGTTTGGGAACGGCGGGATTTGATCCTGGAGCTTCGACAGTTCTTCTAGAAAAACAGGCGGTACTAAATCAGGACGGGTAGACATGGCCTGACCTATCTTAATAAAAGCAGGTCCAAGCTGGGTCAATAAATCGCGGAGCTGAATCGCACGATCGCGATCTTCCAAAATTTTCTTCCCATTTCGGCTATCCCACCACAGACTAAAGCCATACACAATCATCGGCAAAAACACCGCGATCGCCCGCCGAAATACCTGAAACCAGCGACCGCTATAGTATTCAGCGATCGCTTCTGGGTCATAAACTAAGGGAATGCCGTCTTTATCGGTCGTGGCGCTTCCCGTCATGGGCTTTGGGGTCACCGGGTCTGGAGTCATCACGGGCTGAGACGGAATATCTAAAGTTAAAGGCTCGTCAATCAGGTCAATCATGAAGGCTTAAGTCCGGGTCTGTAGAGAGGGCGGCGTACTGGTCTTGTAAATTGATTGTAACAAAATCAATCCGTTCTCGCAGGTACGCCAAACCGAATCTGGGTTACGTGCGATCGGCTCAACGATCGCACGTAACCCAAAAGAAGATTAAATTTGTCTTAAGCTTGATGTAGTAATCGAATAGGCGTTATGCGATTACTACATCCAACTAGGCAATCGGCTTCAAATGTGTATCTTCTGTAACGATCGGAGGAGTCCAAACCCGAAACGATAGAGGATAGTTAGGGACAATGGTCAAATTCACGGTCTGTTGCAGAAAAGAGTCATGAGCCAAAAGAACTTAGTCGTCATCGGTAATGGCATGGTCGGTCACAAATTCTTGGAGCGCATGGTGGCCCAAGAGACCGACTGGAACCTGATTACCTTTTGCGAAGAACCCCGCATCGCCTACGATCGTGTCAACCTCAGTGGATTCTTTTCGGGCAAGACCGCAGAGGAATTGTCCTTGGTTTCGCCAGGGTTTTATGAAACCAATGGCGTTCAGGTCTATCTCGGTGATAAAGCGGTCAGCATCGATCGCGCCGCCAAAACCGTCACCTCAGCTCAGGGCGTTGTGATTTCCTACGAGAAGCTAGTCCTCGCCACCGGATCCTATCCCTTTGTTCCGCCGATTCCCGGCAACGATGCAGAAGGAACGTTTGTCTACCGCACGATCGATGATCTCGAAGGCATGTCCGCCTATGCCAAAAAGTGTCAAACAGGCGTCGTCGTGGGCGGCGGACTACTGGGATTAGAGTGCGCCAACGCAGTGAAGTTCATGGGACTCAAGACCCACGTTGTCGAATTTGCCCCGCGCTTGATGTCAGTTCAAATCGATGAAGGCGGCGGCACGCTTCTTAAGGAGAAAATCCAAGAACTCGGCGTCACGGTCCACACCCAAAAATCCACCACAAATATTGCCAGCGAAAACGGCAAAGTTCACAAAATGCAGTTTGCTGATGGAAGCGAATTGCAAACCGACATGATCGTCTTCTCCGCTGGAATTCGGCCCCGCGATGAACTGGCCCGATCGTGCGGCCTGAGCGTCGGCGATCGCGGTGGCATCCTGATTGATGAAGCCTGCCTGACCAGCGATCCAGATATCTATGCGATCGGTGAATGCGCGCTATACAAAAATCGCATCTACGGACTCGTCGCTCCCGGCTATCAAATGGCCACGGTTGCAGCGGACAACTTGGGCAAGATGGGCATTGATAAGACAAGCAGCAGCCAGTTTACTGGAGCCGATATGTCCACCAAACTCAAGCTTTTGGGCGTGGACGTTGCAAGCTTTGGCGATGCTTTTGGGGCAACCGAAGGCTCCAAGGAACTGGCTATTACTGACACCGTAAAAGGCACTTATAAGAAGCTGGTCATGAATGCAGCGGGCGATCGATTGCTCGGTGGGATTCTCGTGGGCGACGCCTCGGCCTACGGCAACCTGATGCAGATCGTCCAAAACAGCATTCCTCTGCCGCCCTACCCTGAAGACTTGCTGATGCCGCCGCGCGAAGGTGGACCCGCCATCATGGGCGTCGAAGGCTTCCCCGACAGCGCACAGATTTGTTCCTGCAACAACGTGACGAAGGGCCAAATCTGCAATACTATTCGCGATCAAAACCTCACCGATATCGGTCGCGTCAAAGCTTGCACAAATGCTGGAACGGGCTGTGGCGGCTGCGTTCCTTTGGTGACGGATCTGCTCAGGTTAGAAATGAAAAAAGCAGGTCTGGAAATCAACACCGACCTCTGCGAACACTTTGCTCACTCTCGCCAAGAGCTGTATCACCTCGTCCGCGTCGAAAAAATCAAAACGTTTGATGACTTGTTGAGTCTCCACGGGAAAGGTCACGGCTGCGAAATCTGCAAACCTGCGATCGGCTCCATTCTCGCCTCGGTCTGGAACGAATATGTCCTAGAAGACACCCACGTCCCGCTCCAAGACACCAATGACGCTTTCCTCGCAAACATTCAAAAAGATGGAACCTACTCCGTCATTCCCCGTATTCCCGGCGGCGAAATCACGCCAGACAAGCTCATTGCGATCGGTCAAATCGCCAAAAATTTCGGTCTCTACACCAAGATCACGGGTGCCCAACGCATTGATTTGCTCGGAGCGAGTGTTGAGCAGTTGCCTGTGATTTGGAAACAGTTGATCGATGCTGGATTTGAATCCGGTCATGCCTACGGGAAAGCGCTGCGAACGGTAAAATCCTGCGTCGGCAGCACTTGGTGTCGTTTCGGAGTCCAGGATTCCACCGCTTTGGCGATCGCCGTCGAAAACCGCTACCGGGGTCTGCGCGCACCGCACAAGTTCAAGTCCGCTGTCTCCGGCTGTACCCGCGAATGTGCAGAAGCGCAGGGTAAAGACTTTGGCATTATCGCCACGGAGAAGGGCTGGAACCTCTACCTGGGCGGCAACGGTGGCATCACCCCGCAGCACGCCCAACTGTTTGCGGAAGACTTGGATCAGGACACGTTGATTCGGTACATCGATCGGTTCCTCATGTTCTACATCCGCACCGCCAACCGTCTAGAACGCACATCCACCTGGCTGAACAAGCTTGAAGGTGGATTGGAGTACCTCAAGCAGGTGGTGATTCACGATTCGTTGGGCATTTGCGCTGAACTCGAAGCCGAAATGCAGCACCAAGTGGACACCTATGCCTGCGAATGGAAAGCAACGATTGAGAATCCTGAGAAGCTGAAGCGATTTAGTCACTTTGTCAATAACGACGGTCCTGATCCCAGCCTCATGCGCATCGAAGAACGCAACCAAACCCGCCCACCCTTTGAGCACGAGCGTCAGTTAGCCTCGATCGGCGCTCACTAGAACGGCGATAAGAATAGCCCCCCGGCCCCCAAGTTTGGGGGAGTATGATTCCGAAAGCCCCCAGAATTGGGAGGCCAGTGGGCCATCTTCGATCGAGACAAATCCTACAACTTCCCATCACGCCACTAATTCCCATGTCGCAAACTGCAACTCGTTGGATCTCCGTCTGTCCGCTCTCTCGCATTGTCCCCAATACCGGAGTCTGTGCCCTTGTCGAAACCGAGCAAGTCGCTATTTTTCGGGTTGATGAGGCGCTTTATGCGATCGGAAACTATGATCCCTTCAGTCATGCCTACGTTCTGTCACGCGGTATGGTCGGCGATCGTGCTGGCATTCCCAAAGTTGCATCGCCGATTTATAAGAACAACTTTGACTTGCGATCGGGCCAGTGCTTAGATGACGAAACCATCTCTGTCCCGACCTTTGACGTTCGCGTTGTGGATGGACAGGTTGAAGTGGGACTGGCATAGTTCCCAGCCCTAGTACTGCACGGCGTAAATAAGACCTATATGAAAATCCGTTAGGTTTGGGGCACGGCATGGCCATGCCCCTACAGTCTCTTGAAAGATAGATCTGTAGGGGCATGGTTCGCCGTGCCCAAACCCAACTAATTCTGCCGCCATAGCTTCATAAACGCCACTAGCGTCGGCTGAGGCGTTTGCGTTTGGAGGTCTTGGAGCGCTTTGGTTTGGTGGGGAAGATTCTTGTAGCTTTTGCAGACATTGATAAAGCTCAGCGGTGGACTCGCCATGCTAGAGGTGGACGCCACTTGTCGCCATTGTTGAATGAAGGCTTGAGAGACGGGTTTCGGGAGATTATTCTCTAGCCAAGTGAGAGCTTTGTCTTGATGAGGCAGCGATCCGTAGCTTTTGCAGACATTAATGAACGTAGAGGCGGCGATCGGATTAATTTTATCCGACTGGAGTGCGGACCAAGTGCGCATCCCAACGATGCCGTCGCTGAGAAGCTGGACGGATTTTTGAAAGTTGATTACGGCTTGCTTCGTTTTTGGGCCAAACTTGCCGTCTGCGATGCCGATGTTAGCTCCCTTTTTGTTGAGGAGTGTTTGGAGTTCGGCGACGATTTTGCCTTCACAGGTTTGGCGGAGGGGCGCTTTGGCGTTGAGTAAGGTTTGGAGGGTATCGAGGTCACCGTTGAAGTTGTTGAGGTCGCAGTTCCCTGCAATCCCAGGGACGGTGCCGGATTCGCTGTATTGGTGAAATGTCCACGACTTCCAGCCCCCCGGAATCCAGGGATTATTGGTCTCGTAGTGGGCGATCCATAGCTTGTAGCCTGAACCGAGTCGAGGACTATTGGCGAGCGCGTCGTTCCAAAAACTCGGGAAGGTATAGATAATCGGGCGACGTCCGATTGCTTTTTCCACCGTATCGAGCCAGATTCCGGCTTGGTCAATCACTTTGTCTGGGCTGAGTCCGTAGCTTTTTTCAAGATCGAGAACGGGCGGAAGATCGTTTGCTTCCCACAGCGATCGGGTGAGACCGAGAAAATTGTTCGCCTGCACGATCGGATCTTTGCTGGCGATAAAAAAATGATAGGCACTGCGGATGATCCCCACAGATTTTGCCCCAGTCCAATTCTTCATAAAGAGGGGATCACGGCTTTCCACCCCCTCGGACGCCTTGAAGACACAGTAGCGGACGCCACTTTCAGCGACAGCGGCCCAGTTGATGACGCCCTGGTATTCCGAAACATCAATCCCTTTTAGCATAGAAATTCTCCTAACCTTTCCAATAATTTAACGCCGTTGCCCAAAGATAGGGCACAATTTTAAATCTGAAATTAATTTAGGCTATTCACTCGTTCAGGCTATGTGCGGGTGCAATTAATTTATGCAATATTAACTGACATTTCCATCGGGTCGATGTATAAACAAGAAGGAGTCATTTCTGGGCTTTATGGGTCCGAATCTTGGCTCAACTTATGTTTACTAACTATTTAGTTATAGCGATCGGAGTTTAACAGTGGCATTTAACGCAGCCGTTCTCGGCCTTACCCCCATCAGACGTGGCTCAAAAGGCGACATGGTTCAATCCTGGCAGCGTTTTTTGCGGGATAGAAAATTTGTATTAGGGACGCCGGATGGGGACTTTGGACCCGCGTCGGAGGCGGCAACAAGGCTCTACCAGACTCAAAATGCGCTCCCCGTGACCGGAATCGTAGACATCGCGACCTACCAAGTTGCGATGCGGCAGAATTTTATTTTTTATGTGGCTAACTTAACGGCTGCGCGGTTGTTGCAGTCGTTTAACTTTGGCCTAGATGAAGTCAAAGATCTCCAAAGAGTGTTAAGCACGATAGGCAAGCTCAGCCCAGCCCTAACCGCAGATGGAGCCTTCGGGGCCAACAGTACCCGTGGCATGGTGGAAGTCTACAAGCGATTAGAGGCCGGGTTTTCAGCAGCGTTGACCTTGGGCCTATCGGCTAAGACCAAGACCAAACTCGCAGACGATCTCAATCCGGCGATCGCAATTTTGACCGAGTTCTCTAAGCGATTACGGCAGCGGCTCGTCGGTCCGCTGTGGGTTGAATTTAAGCGCGCTAGCACGTCTCTCGAAGACCTGTCTTTTCCGTTTCGCAACAGTGCTAAAGCGTTTGCCAAAGCCCTTAAGGATGCAGGTGCGACGATCGAGATTGCCAATACGTTGCGTCCGCCTGAGCGGGTTCATATGATGCACTATGCCTTCAGAGTCGCTTGTGAAGGATTAGCGCCGCAGAATGTCCCACCGTTTGCGGGGATTGAGGTGGACTGGGTGCATTACACGCCCACATTTTCGGTCAAGGCGGCTCAGGAATTAGTCGATGCCTATGACATTGCCTACAAGCCGTCTCTGATGTCCAACCATACGATCGGTCGTGCGGTGGACTGGAGCATTGAATGGACGAAGCCGATTCAAATCAAAGATATCGATGGTAATCTCGTGACAATAGACCAGCCGCGAAATGGCGTTGACAATGAAGATCTCTGGTCAATCGGCGAAGGCTACGGCGTGTACAAACTTCCCCCCGATGCCCCTCACTGGTCCTTTGATGGGTACTAAGCCCGGTTCATTGACGTCTTTTCCATCAGAAACCAAGTCATATCATCTTGCGGGAAATTCGGATCACGGTGATAGACAAAGCCGTAGTCAACTAATGTTAGGTCACGATATTGGTCTAACAGTTCTCCGGCAAAGTCCCGCTTAAAGAGCTTTCCGGTATGCCCTCGATAGGCGACTTCGGTGGGCGTTGGATTGTAGTATTCTGACATCAATACATATCGTGAAGAACTTCGGTACATCTGTTCATAGACGATCGGGAGCTTCTCTGGGTTGATATGAATCAGAACCCCTTTGGTGAAGACGAGATCCCACGTTTCGATCGGCTGAAACTCAAGAATTGAAGTAAGATACAGATTCACATCATTGATATTAGCGCTCAACTCAGCAGCGGCGTTTTGGTTAATCTCAACGGCTGAGAGCTTGGCTTCTGGGAGTAATGCTCTGAGGGCCATCAAGTTCATTCCGATATTCGCGCCAACTTCAAGGACCGTTTGAATATTTTGAGTCCGATCGAGGACTTTGGTAAAGAATGCCGTATTCGCTGCGACCCAATTCAGTCCCCGATTACGGCGGGTGTAGTCATTCCCAAACTCGCCTTCCCAAAAAGCTTCTTGTTCTGTACGGTGTGTCATCGTTGGTTCTCTGCGATCGGTGTAGTTTTTATTTTACGCGATCGCTCTTCAACGGCTGGGTAAAGCATCGATCGTAACTTCTAAATCGTAACTACTCAGGCAGTGGAAGAGGAGAGATCGGATCGCCCATAAATAATTGAACCAGAGCATCCAACACATTAGCCCCCTGTTTCCTCAAGG
>JAYUJY010000029.1:0-2381 GCA_043764895.1 Synechococcales cyanobacterium
CTCCGATCGGCCTAGATTCTTGACCAACGTATGCGGCACCCGATCGCCATAATAATTCACCGATTCTAAAAATAAGTGAATCGAATCCAAGCCACCATCGCAGACGAACCACTTCAAAAACCTGACGCCATTCGCTTGTCCGAGATCCAAGAGTCCTTTGGATTTCAGCCATAAGGAGAGGGGACGATGGGCCTGGGCAGGAAGATCGACAATCACGGGAGTTTGCAGGGCGATATCAAATACAGCATCGGGCGCATCTTCGTATTCTCGGTCTTCTGAAAAGATGGCAGGCAAGACCTGATCCCCATAAATATTGGAAAACGTCGGGTTACTCCGATCGGCTTCCATCGGGATTACCGGGATTTCGCGGTCGAGAAACAGTTGTAGCAACGTGCGGGCCACGAGGGATTTCCCGACGCCTCCTTTTTCAGCATCAATCAAATGTATATCTGCCATAGTCAGACTCCGATTTAGTACTTGTTAAAGTGTTTGCGTAATTCAGCATGGCTCCATTCACCAGGACGGAGTGGCGATTTAGTCGGGGTTTCAGACGGGGTTGCTTCAACGATGGCTGGAGCAATTACTGGAGCGATCGGGGGTTCAACGATCGGCACCGGATCGACTGAAACCATCGGAGGTGCTTCGATCGATACCACGTCGGCGATCGGATCAATGGGTGAGGTCTCGACGGAGAGACCCTTTACAGGCTTACGTTTTGTAGCAACTTGGCCCTTTTTGACCAGGCTCATATAACTACGCACCGTCTCAGGAGATAGGTCTAACCCTAACTTATCGTTTAAAAAATCTGATAAGTCCGAATAGTTATAGTTCCGTTCCTCCTTTAAGAACCGAAGTCGAGGATACATCCGCTCAATCACCTGCATTCCACTCGCTTCCTCTGGCTTTGATTTCACCAAGGCGGGAAGGTGCTCAACCGATGCTGATAAGGCATCGATCGCAGAATGCTTTATTTTTGATACCGCTTTACCACGGGATGGCATTGCATACACTCCTCTATTTCATCGGGAATACTCATTCCAAAGTTCAATCCATATTCGACTAGAACAGGGAATAAAATGTTTGATTTTAATTTCTCAATCTTTTAAAAAACTGAATCCTGGCGCGATCGCCTAGCAATTTCTGATTCAATGCTCTATTGCTTGCTAATCTAATCTATTTTTTTGATTCCTGCCACATCGTTTGTTTTATTTTCGATTCCAAACCCAAGACCAGCGTCTGAATAGATTTTAAATCAAACCCTAATATCCGCTCTAGATAGAACGTGCAAGCTAAAACGTTCATTTATACCCTACAGAAAATCAGCATCAATCTTTGATGGAACGTCAAATTTAACGCACCCCATCATTTCTAGGCTAGAATCCTGTGAAGCTTCTGCATTAATCTAACAACCGATGTCACAAAAGATATCACGATCGCCCCTACCCGTTTGCTGCATTTGAGGGCGATCGTTTCCCTCAGCAAGCTATGCAGTTTCGGAGCAACTTTTTTGCACGTCTTGATGTCAATACGTCTAGATAGCGATCGCTAGATTAGTTATCAAGTGCAGTGGTTGTTTCCGGGTATTCTGTCTACACTCAGGAAAGTATCAGATACTCTTCAATTATTTCCCAAAATGAATACTGTCAAAATTTCGGTCTGCGTCTCACCCGAAGAGCGACAAGTCATCAAAGCTCAGGCGGCCTCCGCTGGATTAAGCCTCTCTCAGTACATGGGGACGATCGCCCTTTGTTCCCGACTCGACCATCCCAGCGTGCTCCAATCCCTCTATCTCAAAGCAGGGGAAGCTCATACCCTCGCTCATTTAGTGCTAACCAAATATGGCAATCCTTCCGAAAATTCAGTGGAGGATATCAATGCTGATTTCGCTGACCTCATTCAAGTCATTGCTAGAATTCATGCCCTAACTAAGGAATTAATCGATTAATACTTATGCTGGCCAAACAATTTAAAGGACGTAATTTTCACGGCGCTCTGGCTTATGTCCTAGGCAAAGAAGGCGCAACGACGATCGGCGGTAATCTACCGAAATTAGACGCTCCTACTCTCAATCACGAGTTCACCCAAGTCAGCCAAAAACGACCCAATCTCAAGCGATCGGTTTACCATTGCGCACTCTCCCTGCCACCGGAAGAAGCTTTATCTGATGTCATCTGGCGGGCTGTCGCTCGCGATTACCTCGATGCCATAGGCTTTGATAAAAGTCAGTTTGTGCTGGTCAGACATACGGATACTGAAAGCCATCAGCACGTTCACATTGTTGCCAATCGCGTTGGGATGGATGGCAAAACCGTGTCTGATTCCTTCGACCACTACCGCGCTCAAACCGTCGTCCGGGCGATCGAAGAGTCTTATCATCTCCG
>JAYUJY010000030.1:0-42746 GCA_043764895.1 Synechococcales cyanobacterium
TCAGGATATGGGTTTAGAAACTTCGACAATTTTGCGTTGCGTTGCCTGATCTGTTGGCATCTTTAATCATAAGCTTGCATACTCTAGTCCATAGACCCAGATACCGTCGCCTAGAAGACTCAGGTTGTAGACGTAAAGTTCCGTATAGTAACTCATGTACCACCGTTGCTGCCGTACCTAATTCAGATTGATATTGATCAAACCGTTCCACCACTAAAGGATTCGGGATCGGCTTGTTAATTTCCGAAATCATATTTGTATCCAAAAGAAATCGGCAACTCATAGCTCAACCTCCCGCCCCGGACTCCGATCGCGCAGATCCGCAAAATCTTCATCCGTAAACACCAGTCCTTCCCGTTCGATCGTCTCTCGAAACTTTAAAACCCCTTGCCAAAAGTTATCTCCAGCACTTGAAGGCGGTTGAATCGGCTCTGCAACCGCAATCGAATCCAAGCGCGATCGCAACACATTGAACAGTGATGTTTGATCCTGTATCGGCAGATCGTCCAGTGACTGAATCATTTCTTGTAATGTCATCCGCTAACCTCCTAAAGGCCATAACAATTTTCTCATAGCTCAAACCTCACGATCGATAACTGTATTTTAATCTCTTTATCTAACGCTTCCCGAAACGCCGATCGTCCCCGCATTCAGTCCACAAGAGCGATCGCCTGCGCTTGACGATGAGACGACTTAAATTTGTGCCTAATCCAATCGTCCCTTTGAAGAATGCTCAACGGGCTGGAGAAAGGGCGATCGTTTTGCTGCGGTTGAGTGAGGGAAGAGCGATCGATACCCACAACGTCGCCATCGGTACCAGCGTATTTGTGCCTGCCGAAGGGGGTTCCCGCTTCCACGACCAACGAGGTTCGATCGCAAGATTAATTGAACCAATTTTCTAATAAAAGTCCATTGAAATCAGCGAAGTCAGAAATGTTTCGAGTCACAAGGACTAACTGATTAACTGCGGCGATCGATGCAATCTGACCATCAGGATAGGACGGTGTTTTTCCAATTGATGCTAATCTCGATTGCTCGGTTGCCAACCAATCTGCGGCCAATTTCTCATAGGGAATGGTAGTCATTGTGGCCACAACAACATCCATGAGATAGCGTTCTAAATCTTGCTTTCGTTTTGAGTTTGGCAGGCGTCGCATCCCATAGAGGAGTTCGTGCCAAGTAACAGAAGCGATCGCGATTTTCCCGACGGAGGTTTGCAATCGTTGGAGAACGAGTGGATTGGGCTGAGGCTTGACGGCTTCTGACACGATATTGGTGTCGAGTAGAAATTCAATCATGGGAATTGAGGTTCGATTGGCATGGGGGTTCTATCGCGAACATCATCCCAGACGCTATCAGGATCGAGATCCGTCCCGTCAAGGTGCTGACGGAATTCCATGAGTCGTTCCCAAAAATTGGGCGGCTCGTCGATCATTTCTTTACGTCTAGTCTCTTCTAGGGTGTTCAACAAGTTGACCACAGCAAAAACGTCTGTTTCAGGTAAATTGGGGAGCGATCGGACGATCGCTTCGCGTGCTTCTTCAATTCTCATTGTTCCTCCAAAGTGGTTGTATTGATGATTAATCTTCATCACTTTCATTGTAGTGCTTGACGATGAGGCGACTTAAATTTGTGACTAATCCGATCGTTCCTCTAGAGAATGTTCAACGGGCTGGAGAAAGGGACAATTTCTGCCCCGGCTGGCTGATCAACGGTCTGATCAAGCCGCTTGCAAAGTTCTCGGTTCTGGAATTAATTCGCCTTCAGAATGCCAAGCTTCGAGATACATCTCAATGACGTCTTCCCCATTCCGAATCGCTTCCTCGCGAGTTCTGCCATGAGTACAAGGCATGATGACTTTCTCTGTAAACTCGGGAATGGTCACGAGAAAAAGTTGATCTTCTTCCGACCATTGAAGCGTCATGGTGTATTGATTCATAAATCTTGATCCTCTTTTAATACTTTCAATTCATTTAATAATGCAGTGAGTTGTTTTTCGAGGTAGTTTGCTACATCATCGCCATCTTTGCCTGGGATCGTCAATGTTTTTCCAATTAAAGGATGCCGCCAACGCTCATGACTTCCTTTGCCACGCTTCGGTAGATAAATGAATCCTTCTCGTTCAATTTGTGCCTTTAACTCCCGAATCTTTCTGGGCATGTCGATCGTTATGACTTGGCAATTCTATTTTAACTGAATTTATGGCAATTGATTGTGGGGGGTCGATCGTATCTCTAGAGAATGCTCAACGGGCTAGAAAAAGGGCGATCGTTTGGCTGTGGTTGAGTGAAGGAAAGACGATCGCGACCACTGTTTTATCTCATACTATAATGCAGAGAAAACGATCGGCAACCTAATGGAGCGCGATGAGATATGTGTTTAAAATTGATCACGAACAAAGAGGAACTTGAGGGGACTGCTTATTTTGAGCTTTTACCAGGCCGATTTGATAACAAATTTTGGAATGATAACGCCGTATTTATGTCAGAATCATCTTTCAGTTTTATGGAAGATATCGTCAGTAAACATTATGCAGATTATGATCACTACAGTTGCTCTATGAATATTCATTGCGACATTTGGATGCTGATTACCACTGACTTGCAGCACCGTAAAGTCATCATTGATAAAGCCATGAGTGCTGAGATACTTATTTCTGAATGTCGTTTTTTAGATAACTATACGATCGGCGAGTTGCAGAAAAACTGGAATGCCTACAAGGAGCAAATACAAGGACTGTTTGAATCAACGCTTTGCTGGCTCCAAAAAACACTTGAAATGCATGAATATATTGTTTTAATGGGATTATAGTTTGGATGACCATACCCGAGTCTAATGGCACCCTGACCCGTATGAAAGTCACCCCAGAAACCTCAGTTAAGATGGCATAGACATCTCAATATTGATTATCTAAATAAAAAGAGCCTCCCATCGTTATGAGAAGCTCTTTTTACTAAACGTTAAACCTTAGAGATTATCCAACGCTAACTTAAGCAAGAAGCGCCTTAGCACGGCTATAAACGTTGTCCACAGTGAAGCCAAACTTCTCCATCAACACGCCACCGGGAGCCGATGCGCCAAAGCGATCGATACCCACAACGTCGCCATCGGTCCCCGCATATTTGTGCCAGCCGAAGGTGGTTCCTGCTTCCACAACCAACCGTTTGGTGACGGCTTTGGGCATGACTGCGTTTTTGTAGGCGGCGTCTTGCTCTTCAAAGAGTTCTACGCAAGGCATGGAGATGACACAGACCTTATAGCCTTCGGTGCGCAGCTTGGCCGCCACATCGACGCAGAGGCTGACTTCACTTCCGGTTCCGATGAGCAGGATATCTGACAGATCGCCGTCGTTAGACAGGATGTAGCCGCCGCGAGAGACCGCTTCGATGCTAGATCCGGTGAGCTGAGGCAACGCTTGACGGGTCATCGCCATGACGCTGGAGGTGGTACGACGTTCGATCGCCACCTTGTAAGCACCCGAGGTTTCGTTGCCGTCAGCGGGACGGAAGACCAGCAAGTTCGGCATGACGCGGAGAGAAGCGATCGTTTCGACGGGTTGGTGGGTGGGACCATCTTCGCCGAGGGCAATAGAATCGTGGGTCAGGACGTAGATGGTTTGGGTCTCGGCCAGAGCGGAAAGACGCATTGCACCGCGCATATAGTCGGCGAACACCAAGAAGGTCGCACCAAACGGAATCAATCCGGTTTTGTGCAGGTAGATGCCGTTACAAATCGCTGCCATCGCGTGTTCCCGGACGCCAAAGCGAAGGTTGCGACCCGCGTAGGATCCCTTTTGGAAGTCTGCGAAACCCTTGAGCTGAGTCAAGTTCGAGTGGGTCAAATCTGCCGACCCGCCGATGAGTTCGGGGATTGCATTGGCGAGGGCGTTCAAGGTCTTCTCAGACGTTTGGCGCGTCGCCAGAGCTTTGTCTCCAGGAGCGTAAGTGGGGAGAGACTTTTCCCAACCCGTTGGCAAGGTGTAGCTGGCTTGACGATCGATGCGGGCGGCATCTTCGGGATATTTGGTCTTGTAAGTTTCCCAAGTTTTGTTCCAAGCTGCTTCAGCTTCAGCGCCGCGAGTGACTGCTTTTGCGTAGTGCGCTCTCGCTTCTTCAGGAACTACAAACGGCTCGTAGGTCCAGCCGAGTGCTTCGCGGGTCAACTTGATTTCGTCGCCGCCCAATGCCGCCCCGTGAACGCCAGCGGTGCCGCCTTTATTGGGGGAACCATAGCCGATCGTCGTGCGGACTTTGATCATCGTGGGCTTGGTGGTTTCAGCCTTCGCTTGCTCAATGGCTTTTGCGATCGCTTCGGTGTTGGTATCGCCATCGGGCACAACCAGAACCTGCCAGCCATACGCCTCAAAGCGCTTGCCGACATCTTCCGTGAAGGACACCAGCGTGTCGCCATCAATGGAGATGTGGTTGTCGTCGTAGAGCGCGATTAGTTTGCCGAGGCCCAAGTGACCCGCCAAGGAGCAGGCTTCACCGGACACGCCTTCCATGTTGCACCCGTCGCCCAAGATGACGTAGGTGAATTGGTCAAAAAGGGTGCAGTCAGGCTTGTTGAAGGTTGCCGCCATGTGGGCTTCCGCCATCGCCAAGCCCACCCCGTTACAAATCCCTTGGCCGAGCGGTCCCGTGGTGACTTCAATCCCAGCGGTGACGAAGTTCTCAGGGTGTCCGGGGGTGTTGGAATCCCACTGGCGGAACTGTTTGATGTCTTCGATGCTCACGCTGTCGTAGCCGAAGAGGTGCATCAACGAATATTGCAGCATGGAGCCATGACCCGCCGAAAGCACGAAGCGATCGCGGTTCAGCCATTTTGGGTTCTTGGGGTTGAAGCTCAGGAACTTATCCCACAACGTAAACGCCATGGGCGCAGCACCCATCGGTAGACCGGGGTGACCAGATTTGGCTTTTTCCACGGCATCGATCGCCAGGAAACGAATGGAATTAATACAAAGCTGTTCGACGGACTGGGTTGCAACGACCATGATGGATTCTTATTTGGGTTGGCTAACGACGACGACTCACAAACCTGGTGACAGGCAAGCTTTAAAAGTCTATGCATTAAGGCTAATGAGTACAAATACTGATTGACCTAACACGGATTTTAGTATCCCAGATTATGGGCAACATCTCTTAAAGCTCTCAGAGAGCCAAGCCCTATTATTCAGGAAAACGGGTTCCGCTGAAACGACAAATCTGAATTTCTTCTATGCTGAAGAGATCCGTTACGGGTTTGTAACGGATTCGTTACAGATTCAACCGGGTTCTGGCACCACTCGATAATGCAAAAACACCTCCGAAGCGATCGCTCTCGACTCCAACAACTCCAAGCGCGGAGCCTCTGCGATCGTAAATCCTTCGCCTGCGACTGGGACCGGAGCGGTGGTACTTCCGAGAATGATGGGACAGACGGTGAGCCAAAGTTCGTTCACGAGTCCGGCACTGAAAAATGAACTCACGAGCTGTCCGCCGCCGAGAAGAGCTAGGTTTTTGATGTTGAGACGTTCAAACTGGGTGAAGAGCATGTGCCAGTCGAACGGCGTTTCGTTCGCAATGAGAATCTGTTCAAACTCTGATCGATCGCGCCATTTTTCAGCCCCTTGAACATCGGTAATCAAAACCCGAGGAATCGGTTGAGAAAAATAGGGATACGTCGGGTCGAGATTGGCTGACTGTGAACAGACCATTTGCAAAGGCTGATCGGGAAGATTTCGATCGCGCCGCTGTTGAATAAGCGTTGGGTTTCGGACGCTGAGGGTGGTGCCGTAGGCGCGCAGTGTTCCGGCCCCAAAAATAACCGCATCGGCTTGGGCCACGAGTTCTTCAAGGTGAACTTGATCATAAGCTGAAACAAAGGTCGAAGGTGCATGGGTGCGATCGGTGAGTTTGCCATCGGCGCTCATGGCGAGAATTGCAGTAGTGTGAATCATAGGGATTATTCCGGTGTGGGCAGCGATCGAGAAAGCGTATCAATTATAAGATTTAGATGCATTGATGGAATGCCGATCGCGCGTTAGATTTGTAAGGATTCTTCGTAGAGCGCGATCGCAGTTCAGGTTAACTGCGATTGTAAAGTTTGAAGTGTGTTTCGATCGATTCCAGTGGTTTTGAGAATCAGTTCCAAGTCAACGCCTTCACGCAAAAGGGCGATCGCAACGGTTTTGAGAGTTTCTTCGCGACCTTCATCAAGTCCTTCTTGTTTCCAGGTTTCGCGTTGCTTGAGGTATACGGTGGATAGGTTCATGCTTTCAGGTGTTAAGCATAAATTGTGAAGCGAGGGAAGTTTGGATGATGGTTTGGGGGGTGACACCAAGACGATCGGCTTCTCGATCGATTAGCTCGATCATCCAAATGGGGAGATTAATGCTGACGATCGCTTGTTCGACGCTTGGGCGTTTGGCTTTGGAGAGGTCTAGGAGATGGGTGATGTCTTCTCCATCATCAAATTTTTGATCAAATTCTTGAGTTTTCACAAAGATCAACCTCTTCTGTACGGGATCTGCGGACGGAGATAATCCGAATATTGGGGGGGCGCGATCGGTTGTGATCGCAGACCAATACTTATTGCCTTGTGGTTGCCGATCGCGCGTTGGATTTGTAAGGATTCTTCGTAGCCTTCGATTGGATTCATCCAACTAATTCAGGGACATGTTCTGTCTCGTAGTTTTCAATTAATACACCAATAACATCCATCATTGATGCTAGGGGGTGGGATTCATCTTCTCCCACTTGGTCAATCAGTCGGTCGAGAAGTTCAACGAGTGTTTTATACTCTGATTCTGTATGTGGAACGAAGATGGTTCCTGCGATCGGAGTCCAGTGAGTAATAGTTTGATTAATATCTAGATTTCTCATGATTCTTTTTTCCATTTACCTTGGTCGTATTCTGGATGGGTTAAAACGGCTCGAATATACACTTTCTTTCGGTTGTAATGAATGGCTGCAATGAGTCTAACTTTATTTCCTCCAATATTGAAGACGGTGAGTTTCCCGACTTGATCGGCGGCAGGAAAAATTTCTCTGAGTTCTGGAAAGGTAGAGAAATCATTTTGTTTGATAAGGATGTACCAATGGTGGAGAGCATTTGCAACTTCAGGATAGAGTTTTGCAAATTCATTAAGACGTTTTCGCGTAATCACATGCATATCAATTACTGTGCCGACCGCCGATCACTTGCTTGAGTTCTAAAGTCATGAGGTATCCTCCTTGGTCTTAATTATACATCGTAAGTTTTCAGTTGCTTGTTGGCCCTAAACCGATCGGAGATCATCGCCCCTCTCACTTCGCCATTCCTCGAACTTGCTGAAGAATCCTTGCAACTGTTTCAGCATCAGGAGAACCAATGCGACGAAGAATGGCTTCCGATTCCTGAAGATAATCGATGGTCTACGACCGACCGTAGGTTATCGCAGTTCCAAAGTCTTGCTGATGGACAGCAATGGTTTTCGCTAACATTGCCAAGGTACTTGCAATTCCGTGAGCGTTCCCGATCGCGCGTTCAATTTGTAAGGATTCTTCGTAGAGTGCGATCGCTTCTTCGACTTTCCCTTGATTCACATACACATTCGCGAGTTTCAATAGGGTCGCGGGGCGTATGCAGGATCGACTGCCCCTAACAATGGGGTAAATTGATGCTCTTTCTGCGCGCGAATTGGTTGCGAATTTAGTGGTATCTCGGTAGATTTTTTCTCGACTGCCAAAGACCCTACACCAACACCACCAACGCCCGATCGCGCCCGATTGCATAAGCCCGTCGCACCGCCGCATCCGCATTCACCAATCCAGAACCATACCGATCGTCTCGGCCCAAAGCGCCCACATCCATCGCCGTATCGATCAAAATTTGCCGCACCTCCATAGCCGTCAAATTAGGATTAACACTCCACACCAAAGACGCGATCGCCGCCAAGTTAGGATTCGCCGCAGACGTCCCACCAAAGGATACCTGATCGCCATACTTATTAATGGATGGCACATTCGTTGCTGCCATTAAGGTGAGATTCTTGCCATAGTTCGAGTAGCTTGCTCGATCGACTCCCGTAGCATTGCTTAATCCATTCACAAACTTAGACGTGTCATAAGACGTCAACGCACCCACTGACGCTAGATTTTTATATCGACTTTGCAGACGCGCCACTCCGCCACTCGTCCCGATCGATACCGCACTATTGGACGAATCGTTCACCTCTAGATCTACGTTGCCATTCCCCGCCGCGATCGCATAAAACGCCATATCCCGACTCTCATCGATCATCTGTTCCAACTCCGCTTGAGTCCCTCCGTCAGTTAGCCAAAACTCACCTTGAATCCCACCCTGAAACACGACTTTAATCTTTTTCGATCGAGCATACTGTAGCGTTTGACGGATAGCCTGATGGAACGTAATGCGATCGCTATTTGCTTTTCCGCCGCCATAGAGATCATGAACCAACATGTTGCTATTCCAGTTAATTCCAGCAATTCCAAGTTGGTTATTAGGCGTTGCAGACATGATCGAAATAGCGCGATGTCCATGTCCGCTGTCATTATAGTTGTCATCATCTGTTGGGTCTGTAATCAACCGATTTAAGTCAATATCAACAATCTCGCCCACCCCATTTTTTGCTGTCAATATTCCCGAATCCAACGACACCAACAACACATCTGACGATCCTTGAGTAAATCGCCATGCACTCTCTACATCCGACGCCCGTAGGTTCCATTGAGAAGCAAACCCTGGATCATTCGTCCGCACCTGCAACTCAAGCGATCGATCGAGAAACTGAAGACTTTCGATGCCTTGAAAGTAGAACTCTTGGCCGCTCTGAAGCCGCAAATAATCAAATGCAGTCCCGCCATAAATCGCCTGCGATCGCCCCGCATCCATCGGCTGATACTCCAAAGTCGATCGCCCATTCAACGTTACCACCTCCGACGCCAACACGCCTAGCTTCAACACATCCGTCCCCCCCTTCCCCCAAACGATCGCATTTTGCAACGGCAACGGTGTAAACTCCTCTGGTAGAACGGTCCCCTGAATATCCGTCCAAGCCAAAACATTCAGCGATCGCATTTGTGAAAAGACTTGTTCACCATTCTGAAAGAGTGCGATCGCACGAACTTGATAGGCTCCCGGCGATACACCGGGTAACGTTGCAAGATTAATTAGGGCATTGCTTGTAGGGTTTGGGTTCCAGTTGGCGATTTCAATCGTGTTACCGTTGCCGATCGCTTCTATTTTAACAGCACTCAATTGATTAGTCGTCATTCCGTCTAGCAACTGATAGTTAACCCGAACTGCGCCTCTACTAAACACCGTTGAAACACTATCATCACCAGACGCATCCTCTAGAGTGAATGTCTCAAATTGTGCCGGAACAATAGATTGGAGATTGAGACGATAGATACTAGAAACATTACCTGATGGGTACACTTTCACATAATAAGTCCCCGGTAAAATTCGCTGTGCTGTAATCGTTTCTGGCGAATCTTGAGCACGGGTTGAACTTAATAACCAATCCTGATTGTCGATGGCCCCATTACGGTTTATATCTTGAAATAAATCCAGATCAATATCTGCCGACAGACCCGTCAAGGTCACTTTGAAATCCATCTCCCGCATTACTAAAAATTTGTAATAATCCACTCCATCCCCAAATCCTACATAGCTATCCACCGGAAGGGGAGAGGTAAAGTTGCCCAAGTTGTAGGCTGTAGCGATCGAATTGTTTGTCTCATATCCATCCGTATTGCTCGGCGGCGTAAACGTTCCGATCGTTAGTTGATAGTTGGTATTGCCCGAATGTTGGCGCACATGAATATAATAATCACCCTCTACCAGCCCGTCTAGATTCACCCATTCCGTCAGATTTGCCGCTTGATTAGACATCCCTATCCGCTCAAACTGACTATCAAAAATCTCTAGATCCGCGTCACTCGTCAGCCCTGAAAGCTCCGCATCTAGCCGTCCACCGCTAGACGTTAAGCGATAGTAATCATGCCGATCGTCTAGCCCAACTGAACCCGATCGTTGTTGTAATCCTATGACTGATCCTAGATTGATGGCAGATTGAAAGGTGTCATCGAGTGGCATCGCGCTAGACCTAGAATTTAAGACTAAAACTTTAATCTTAGAATTCTAATACAAATGTTTGATAAGCGTCTAAACTTGTCGATGAATGGGGCGTTGAAGCTAAATTCTGGACGTTATCTATTGTTCCGGCTGGAGGATTGACGGGGGTTCCGAGGGAGAGTGCCAACTGCTGAAGACGGGTCTGAATCTGCACTCGACGAGCCTCTAGCGTCTCTAATTCTTTCTCAAGGCGCGCTTTCTCGATCGCCATCTGGTAGCGATCGAGGTACCCTCTAGCCTCAGTATTAGGGCGAGGCATCGTGCTCAGTCGAGCATAATCAATGGAAGGACGACGATTCATAACAAGTAATCTCACAGGCTAAATATTGATCAAACCAGGATCCACCGATCGCCTACTCCCCGACAAAATGGTAAGGCGGCGTGGGTTCACCTAAGACGTATTGCCAATCCCCTTGAGATTGCGTTTTAACGAGCGATCGCCACTGCTGACAGTAGGTTTCGACCGGAATCGATCGATCGTAAAGCAGCACATAGCTATCCCCCGGAGAATCCGGATTTTTGTGCCGCATCTTCACGCCCAACTCCGCGAGCAAATCCACCGCCTGTTGCCGAATCCGATCGCAATCTGCTTGCCATTGCAATTGTTGTTGGGACTGCTCTTTTCTCGCAAGGAAGTAGTCACGTCCAGTCAAGTGGGCCGGAATAAGAACTTCAGCAGGGGCGATCGCCGTTAACGTCAATGAAATCTCAGCTTTGTTTTCCAATGCCATTAGCTTGCGCAAATAATCACTCAAGTTCTGCTTAAAGTGCTCCTGAAGCGCCAGTTCCGTCGTGAACTCGGTCCCAAATCGCAGGGGCAACACCGTCATCATTTGAAACACCGATCGCAACACCCGATCGTGACCCACGATCGCCGTCAGCAATTCCGCCTCTGAAAAAGCGCCCGCCACCATCCCAAAGTCACGCTCAACTAACGCCGCAACATCACCACAAATGACCCAGTGCAGGAGTCCTTCAATGCCATCTGGCATGGTTTCGAGGTGTTCAATTTCGCGCGTTCTAACCAGTCCATAGCAATACATATAACCGTTCTCCATTCCTGATTTAATGATTGAGTAAACTCTAATTCAATTCTCGTTCTGCATCGTCAATCTCCTGCAATGCCAAGAGCAATACCTCTTCCTTTTCATCAAACACCTCTTCATCAATCTGTCCTAGATCAAATGCCATCTGTAACGCCAACAGTTGCTGGCTCAGAACCGATTTTTGATCAAATTCTTCCATCACCCGATCGTGAACTTGTTCCGCGATCCAAGTGAGACCCGTAACCGGAGCTGCCAAGAGATTGAAAAGCATAATAGAGGATTGAATAACAGATTAATTGAGCTGTGAAAAGTTGTAGGGTGCGGTGAAATTGTTATAGCGAATCTTAAATCGATCGGGATATCGCGTATCAATAGCATCCACCACTTCTGAGAATACAGTCTCACTATCCCAAGGAATTAGAAATGCCGCATTATAGATCATCGCATCCGTCAAGGTGTCATTTTCAACCTGCTCAATGGACAGCGGTGAAAGGGTTTTCCGAAAGACGTCTAATAGCGCATCTTTTCGGGCCACTGCCGCCTGTTCGATGGATTGCCCGATGCGAATCACCTGTTCCATATTGAGATTTTGGCCCGCCAGCCGATCGCGCTGCGCCGCTAAATCCGCGTCTTCTATCATAAGCTGTTGCAGTTCAGCCTCCGGATCCCAGAACACCTTTACACTGACTTCCCGGTACCCTTCAAGCTTTGCAAAAAGAGCCTCCATCTGCGTGCCATGGGGCGTCAACAACTGCGACTCCACCATCGCCCAATCCTCCACCGTTAGCCCAAATCGCAGCGGCAACACATTCCGAAATCCAGCCTTCATCGCTGTTTCTAGAACTCGCTCATGTCCCAAAAGATTTCGCCGACTCGCCAAATATCGCCCTTGTTGCGCCTCCGAATACAACACCCCAAAGCGATCGATCGTCCTCATTTGAATCGGCTGTTTGTCCAATCCTTCAGCCTGATCAAATTGCACATCTAATCGATTTTTCCGCCCCTCTGCGATCGGCAAAATCCCATACAAATAAATTCCACAACTCATCACTAATCTCCTAAGAATAAACTTACCAAAGCGACTTCGACGTCAACACCAACTGCAACTTCGCATGAACCAAATCAATCTGAGCCAACCCCAAATCAACCTCACCCTGAAGCACAATCCCCGTATTCAAAAGCCGATCGAGCATTTCCAAAAGCGTTGGTTTTGCTGTGGGCTGCCCTGGATAATAGCCGCCCGACTTAGGCAACAACGTCCCAATTTCACCCAAATCCAGATTTAAATCCGCCGGATCAATTTCAAAAATCTCACACAGCGCGATCGTTTGTTCTTCTAGTTTACGCAAGCTTTCCGCTGCCCGATCGAGTTCTTCATCACTCAGATCGCCTCGCTCCATGCGCCGAATTACCTGCGCCTCCATGAGTTGCCGAATCAGTTCAGTCACTGTTAAGAGCAACGGAGCAAGTCCCGCCGTATTCGGTTTTTTATCCGACTTTATTTCAGGCTTTAGTTCAGAGATTAGGGCCGAAGTCATGATTAAACGCCAACTCGTAGTTTACAAAATATCAACGTAACCCATCTGTAACGAGGCTACGTAATTTATGCAATCTGCTTAATCTGCGTTTCAAGTTGCGTAATTCGATCGGTAAGGGCTTTGTTTTGTTCGAGTAGTGCTTGCGTTTGGGTATTGATTTGAGCATTCCAATGAGGGTTATTTTCCCACCAGTTGATGCCAATTTCACGGGCTTTATCGACGGATGAAATCAGCAATCGGATGCGAATATTCAGTAGCTCTGTCTGTGCAACGGAGACCGAAATATCACCTGCGATAACAATTCCTTTATCAAGGACTCGTTCAAGGACATCAGCTAAGCTAGAGCCTTGTGTTGCAGTGGCCATGGGCGCACGCTGAGAAGTCATGGGAGATGAAGATTGCATATTAATTTTGAGGGTGTGGAGTGGGGGAAATCCGAGATGTAAGCCGATCGAATTCAGTGCGATTTAAGCTTTACTTCTAAGCTTTACTTAAGAGCGAAGAAATGCCGATCGCGTTGGGCGAGACGATTACTTTTGGCGAGGTCACGGATGGCATCGACGGCTTGACTGCGGTGAAGCTGAAGGTCTACCTCAATTTCGGAGAGCCGTGCGCCTTTTTCGCAAGCCAAGAGATAACGGAAAAGCTGGTCTTCGATGGAGGGCGCTTCGAGGAGTCCTTCCACCGAGGCGGCCAAGGCATCCCAATCTTGAACATCGGTTTCTGGGGTTGAAGAATCGGGTAAAGCGTCGATCGCAATCAGCATTTCGGCTGTGGCAATGGCAGTGTCTGAATCCATTGCTGAATCCATCGCTGAATCAGACGGAACTTCAGGCGACAGATCGACATATTTCAGCATCGATCGATCGACAGCGGTGCCAAACAAATCTGATAGCACTGCGTCGTCTTCAACCTCAGCGTTTCTAATGTTAGAATCTTCGAGCGGACGAGCTGTTTCAAGAACTGCTTTCCAGGCATTTTCATCAAGCTTTGCTGCTGTTTCTTCTGGGGCAGGTTCGATTAATTCGATCGAGTCGTCTAATTCAAGTTTGGATTCAAGGACTTTAGGCTCAGACACTTCCAACTCAAGGGCTTCAATCTGCTGAGTCAATTCGATTGACTCTTCTTCTAAAGCCACAGTTTGATCTAAAGTTTGATCTAAAGGCGGAACAAGAATAGGCGCGATCGTCACTGGGATGAGTTCTTGCAGTACGGTTTGTACCGAGTCTTTTGTACCATTTGCCCAAGAAGGCATATCGTCTTGCAGCACTTGCCACAACAGCTCGACCGATTCTTCAATGGACTGCGACGATCGTGAGAGTAAGATATCAGCGCAGAGATCACGGAATTCAGCGTTGTAGACATCGACCACAATGTCGTGATCTTTACAAATCTTGCTAATCATTAAGCAAGACCGTAACCCAGAGGTGGCCGAGCTTTGGGTGTGGACGCGGAAGGCATTTACAACCTGAATAATCGTGGTAACACTGGCGCGATCGAGTTCAGTTTTTTGAAGCAGAATTTCTTGCTGGGTCAGATCATCGGGAATCGGGACATCAATAGTGATGAGCCGATCCATCAATGCATCTTGAGTCGCATGGACGCCGCAATATTCTTCAGGGTTGGAAGTGAAGATGGCCCGAAACTGCGGACTGACCTTGAGGTATTCGACACGGTTGCTTTCAGGAGGCAACACCAAGATTTTTTCTTCGAGGACTGATAGCAGGACGTTGTTGACTTCGGGGCGCGATCGGTTGAACTCGTCGTAGATCAAGGTGTACCCTTCCCGGCACGCCAAAGTCAGACGCGAATCTACCCACGTCTGACGCATGTGATCTTCGACTTTGACTACGCTGTGGATGTAGTTATCCACGATTTTTTTGCGGGTGTAGCCGGACTGTTTGCCAATGAGATCCGAGGTTTTGGCCTCGTCGTCGCCAAACATCAGCATCATGGGACGCTGCAACAAATCCGCAAGGTGCAAAGCCAGTGTGGTTTTCCCGGTTCCAGCGGGGCCACGAAGATGAACAGAATAACCAGAATTTAGATACCGTAACGTCCGAGTGGTGAGGCGATCGATCGCTTCAGTACTGACAAATCGGCGGGGGCTTGTACGAAGAACAGTTGCCACGATGTAGGAAGTCCTGGGCTTAGGGTTCGGAAAGAGTTGGAGGAATTCGGTCTAGTGTGTCCGGAAATACGTCCGATCGCGGGCGACAACTTGACGAGCAGTCACCAATTGTTGGAGACCCTTAACCAAATCATCTCGGCTCACCCTTAAAGTGGCCTGGAGATCGACCAAACGAACACCTGAGTCGGAATTAAGTGCGGCTAAGATGCGATCGTCCAATTTCTGAAGCTGCGAATCGATCGGCGAGGGAGCAGTCGATGCCTTAGATTTTTCTTCTAATTCATCCAAATCGGCTTCAAGCAGCGCATTGACGCGATCTAACCCAATAGGTGCAGGTTTAGCACTAGGGTTGGGACTAAGTTTTGGGTTGGGTTTTGGGCTGGGGCTGGGATCGAGTAACGTCTCGGGCATCACTCCCGAAACCGCCTCATCGCCCCACACGTAAGCTCGAATCTCGCGAACATAGGCTTGACGATCGATGCGGGCAACTTCCGTCTGGGCGGTGAGATCGGCTCTGAACTCAGCTAAGGACGATCGTAAGGCTTCAGCCGTTTGTTTCCGATCGAGGCTTATGTTCGTTAGAAGATCCTGAACCGACGTTCGGCGTTCCTGCACTTCGATTTTGAGTCCGGCTTGATAACAGCGTTCCTCTAGCTGACGGGCTTCGTTTTGGACCTTCAGTTCGGGCAAAACGGGACTGAGGGTTTCGCGAGTTTCAAGGGCCATTTGATCCAGTGCTGCCCGATTGGCAACGCGGGTCTCTGCCACAAGTTGCTGACGTTCGACCTGTTCAGCTCGACGATCGAGTCGGTCCTGTTGCCAAATATCTTTAAGCGCCATAGTCCTGACCAAAATGGAGAATAAACGGTAAAATTAAATGCGAAAAAGTCATCGCTAAACGCTGTAAACCCGTAAAAAGCAGTAAAAGTGGTCAGGGATCGTACATTACGTCGCCTAACCACTTCATTCCCAACCAAAGTTGAACCTAGAGTCAAAATCAGAGTCAAAATCAGTCGCCAAAACCAGGGTTTAAAGTCAAACCCTACAACGCAGGAATTGCAGCTTGAGAGGTCAAACCTACGGCTTCTGCATACTTCAAGTAGGTTTCGACCGAGGCGATAACGATCCGAGCTTCGATCGTAAGCAGCTCGATTCCGACTAGGGAAACGCGAACCCAAGCGTCGATGACGATGCCTTTATCCAAAATCCGATCGACGACTTCTGCCAAGCTAGACGAGGAATTAACCTTTTCAACAGCCATGATCTATGTCCTATTTAAGTGGTAGACCTAGCTTTGACCGGAAAACCTGAAGAGGCACTACGTAAATTTACTAATCTTCTTAAAACGTTCACTAAGACTCCGCCAAAATACCCGTGAAATGGAGTAGGGAATAGCATTTCGACACATTGATGACCGCATTAAGCTAACGGTTTTGGGGGTGGGGGATCGCTATTTTTGACGGATTTTGGCGATTGAACTTGGAAGACAAGTGGAAGGCTGTCTCCCGTCTGGGATACGGGCTGTATAATATACAAAATTTTTAAATCAGTGGACTGTGGGATCTGGAATGTTGCAGGAAAAGATGAATAATTTTGGGAAACGCAAGTCTGACCAACCGATCGCAAAATCACAGGTTCCCTATCCTATCAACACGCCATTCAAGGTCGTCTCGGCTTTTTTATTGCTGCTGCTGACCACTGCGCCCCTCACGACTGGCGACGCTGCGATCGCTCAAACTCTGGCCCAAACTCTGGCTCAGACAGCGACTTCGCCTGTTTTGCCCGACTCCTTACCAAAGGATTCTAAGCTGACAATAGACGGCTCGGGAAGTCTGGCGGCGGTCAACCAAGCTCTGAAAGAGAAATTTAGTGCGAAGTATGCCAACACGCCCGTCACGTTCAGTACCAATGGCAGTGCGGCGGGTCTGAAAGCATTGATAGACCAGAAGATTGATTTGGCTGCGATCGGACGACGCTTGACGGATGCAGAAAAAGCGCAGGGTCTGGTTGAAATCCTGATTAAGCGTGAAAAAATCGCCATGTTGGTGAGCGAGTCCAATCCCTTCACGGGGAGCTTGACCATTCGGCAGTTTGCTAAAATTTTTCGGGGCGAGGTGACGGACTGGTCCGAAGTGGGTGGTAAACCGGGCGCGATTCGGGTGGTGGATCAGCCAGAAACCAGCGACACCCGCAATGCCTTCCCCAACTATCCTGTGTTTAAAGAAGCGCCCTTTAGAGCCGTGGCAAACGCGACCCAAGTTATTGATGAAAACCCAGAGACGATCGCTTCAAAGCTGGGTGAGGATGGCATTGGCTACATTACTGCTGATGGCGTGATAAATGTCAAAGGGGCACGCGCGGTCGTGATGCACAACACAATGCCGGATGATCCCCGCTATCCTTTTTCTCAACCGATCGCCTATGTCTACAAAAAAGGCAAGCTCTCCCCGGCAACCCTGGCTTTTTTGACCTACGTATCTGGCGATGATGCAAAAGCGGCCATCCAATCCGTGTCATCACCGGGCGCAGAAATCGCCGATACAACGGAGGCGATCGCAGGGGCGATCGCGCAATCGACTGGGACTGCGACCCTCCCGACCGTTAGCCCTGTTGCGGCTGTCTCAAATGTGACTCCAGTGACGACTCCGGTAGCCGTTAATCCCGCAATGACTCCCGCTGTTGTTTCTCCGGCAACGGCTTCTGAAGGAGGAGGATTGCCGTGGTGGCTGCTGATTCCCTTGGGCTTATTGGGTTTGTGGGGTTTGAAAGGATTATTGGGTGCGAAAAAAGACACGATCGATGAAACGGATATCCCCACCGTTGGCACGACTAATACTGGAACGACCGTTGTTCCTCCGGTGGTCAGTCCTCCCGTCGTCGCCACTGACGATCGGGGTCCAACGATCGCCGCCGTTCCAGCGCCCGCCCCCGATGTTCCAGCCGTCGCGCCTGTTGCCCCGGTTCCCCCATTTGTTGGAGCTGCTGTTCCAAGTGAAGCGATCGCAGCGGCGGGACTCGCGGCGGCGGCGGCAACCGTAGGTGCAGCAGGATTGGGACTTGCATCAGCGGCCAAAACCCTGATTGAAAAATCTCCCCGAGACGGTGGACTCGTATCGGTCGATCCGTGGGATGACGATGCTGCTGTGGCGGCCCCTCCCCACGATGTCGTCGTTCATGGCGAAGGAACCGCAGAAGTCAACCCCCGTAACGTGGACGGGGAATCTGGAGGGTTGGAATTTCCGATCGCAGCAGCGGTCCTGGGTGCGGTCGTGGGCGCGGCTGGACTTGTTCGTGACGATCGCTCGACTGCTGCGCAGACCTATGAACCTATCACTCAGCTCCCTCCTGACGAATATGAGCCACTCGAACCGGATTACGCCATTAATCCGGCGTTTTCGCCAGAATACAATTTAGCGGATGAAGCGGATGAAGAGAAGACGCCTTCCGCACCCTTCAGCAACTTGCCCAGCCCCATACCTGCTGCTAGTCCAGCGGCGGCGGCGTTAGGAACGGCTGCACTAGGAATTGCAGGAATTGCGGCGGGAATTGCGGGAATCGCTGCTAGTAGCACACCTCGTTCAGACCTCAGCTTGGATGGGGTGGATGATGGTTTGTCGGAGCTACCCGAAGGCTACGGCGACAGTCGGATCGTTTTGATGGCCCGCGATCCGCAGTGGTGCTACACCTATTGGGATGCTCCAAACGATCATCGCCAATATCTTCGGAATCAAGGCGGACAGCAGTTTGCCCTGCGGCTTTACGATGTGACAGACCTCGACCTAACGACCCAAAAACCCCACAGTCTCCAACAATACGCCTGCGACGAAACGGCACGGGATTGGTATTTAGCGATTCCGGTGAGCGATCGCGACTACATGGCAGAAATTGGCTATGTGACCGCAGTGGGCGGCTGGCTGGTCTTAGCGCGATCGAATAGCGTTCGGATTCCTCCGGTATATCCGTCTGATTGGCAAGATGATCAGTTTAAGGCGATCGAGTGGGATGACCCGATTGTCGATTCAATCTTTCTGCAACTCGTTCCTCCGGGCCAGACTCTCCGAGCTAATGCGCAAAGCCCGCAAAGCCTCGCAGGCCCAACCGAGGCTCCATCCGCCATACTCGGTCTTTCACAAACGGCAGAAGCTCTGCGCATTTCGGGTTCATTCTACGGGTCTCAGACTCCGGCAGACTCACTGAGTTCCTTCGCGTTGCCGTTGGAAGGCGGATGGAGCTTACCCACGCTTTCAGGAATGGGGGTATCTGAAATGGCTGAGATATCTGGACTGTCAAACTTGTCTGGAATCGGGATGTCTGGAATCGGGATGTCTGGAATTGGGATGTCGAGGGTTCGATCGCGGAAGTTTTGGCTGGTGGCCGATGCTGAACTGATCGTATATGGCGCAACTGAACCGGATGCCCAAGTGACCATCGGCGGCGTCCCGATTCAGATCGCTCCTGACGGCACCTTCCGCCTCCAGATGTCGTTCCAAGATGGCATATTAGATTTCCCAATTATGGCGATCGCTTCAGATGGTGAACAAATGCGCCAAGTCAAACTCACCTTCAATCGATCGACGACCTCGCGTCACACCAACACCTCAGAAGAAGCGCAGGACGAGCTGTTTTAATCCAGTGTGTTTGATCGATCGGTGGATGTGACATATGAATACCCCTCCCCCTAAATCGCCTTTTTTAAGGATGGTCTAGGGTTTTTTAATCAACGCCTAGGAGCGATCGTCCATGCGACAACGATTCGATCGAAAGGCGATCGGAAGGCCGATTCGTTTTGGCGAAACTCGGTATCGGGCCAGATGGTGGTTTGGCGGATACCGGGGTTGAGCAATCCGCAATGGACGATGTGGGCGGGGAAGATTGGGAGTATTGGCTAGGAGTGGTGGGTGTGGAGGATTTGGATTTGGATGGCAATTCCCATCGCTGCAACAACATCGCGCTGAGTAATCTAGACGCTTTGCCGAAAATAACGGCGCAGAAACTCTATGTGAAAGGACTCGATCGGGCGGGAAATGTTATTCAATACGATTATTCCTTCATGCGATTAGATCTACCCAGTCAACTAGAGGATATAGCAATCCGATTTGATATATGAGATCCTGGCGATCCGCACCCCGGCCCCAATTCTGGGGGAGCAAGAGCAACATCAAAGCTCCTCTAGCTCTAAAATTTCATCACAGTTTCATTTTGGTGTGGAATTTTAGAGGGTAAGAGTGTTTTGCTACAAGCTAATCCACTGTTTCTCAATCCACCCAAAAGCAGAAAGATAAATTCGATGATTTTTCGCCACACCACTCAGTTCTTGACACTGTTAGTCAGCGCGATCGCCCTTGTCGCTTAATGTTCCTTTTGCATCAACCCATTCCGCCCTCCAAGGAAATGTCATCATGTCAAGTCTCATGAGTCCTACGGTTCGATCGAAAAAAACTTACCGCTATGCCGCTGTGTTGTTGATCGGTGGATTACTGGTGGGAAGGCCCATGGGGGTGAGTGCCCATGCAGGGCATGGCGATGAGTTTAAGGGGGGCGCAGTGCAATCTTCCGGTAGCGTTGAGGTTGATTCTGCTGTGGCAGCGCGATTGGGATTCAAGGTTGAACCTGTGAAACGAGAGCGGTTAGCCTTTGGGGTGAAAACTACAGGACAACTTGAAACCTTGCCCAATCGTCAGGTTGAAGTGACGACACCCGTGGGTGGGACAGTGCTACGGCTGTTGGTCAAACCGGGCGATCGGGTTGACCAAGGGCAAGCTGTTGCAATGATGAATAGTCCAGATTTGACTGATTTACGGGGTACGGCGATGGATCGCAGGGCAGAGGCGACTGCGGCAGTGCAGACCGCTACAGCCGATTTGCAGTTAGCTCAGGAGAATTTGGGGCGTCAGGGAACGATCGTTGAGCAAGAGGTGAAGGAAGCGCAGTCGGCGTTTGATTTTGTTCAAGAAAGTTATACGAAAGATCAAACGCTGGCTGATGCGGGTGCGCTCCCAAAGCGGGTGGCTCTCGAATCGAAAACGAAACTAGTTGCGGCCCAAGCGACATTGACCAAGGTCGCGAGTCGATTGCCCATTGCCGAAGCGAACGCCCAAGTTAAACGTGCTCAATCAGCCTTGGATGCGGCTGAAGCAAGGGTTTATTTAAGTAGTCAATCTTATACTGCACGCCTGAAGCAGTTGGGCGCAAATGCAAATGCGGATGGGACACTGACGATCGTTGCGCCGATCGCAGGGACCGTCGCCGATCGGGAAACTACCCTGGGCGAATCAGCCAAAGACCCCGGCAAGAAAATTATGACGATCGTTAATGGTGTTGGCGTCCAGGTGTCTGGAAATGTGTTTGAAAAAGATCTGAGCCAAATCAAGGTGGATCAGTCCGTGCGGGTGAAGGTGAATGGACTAGCCGATCGGACCTTTAGTGGTCGTATTAGTGTGATTGGGACGGCGGTTAGTCGTGACACTCGGGTGGTGCCTATCAAGGTGGAATTAGACAATATTGATGGGGCGCTAAAGCCGGGAATGTTTGCCGAGATTGAGGTGTTTACGGATCGGACGCCTGTTGCAGTTTTAGTGATTCCTAAATCAGCGATCGTTGAAACGAATGATAAAAAGAAAATCGTATTTGTTCAAAATGGTAAATCGTTTCAATCCACGGATGTGACGCTAGGTCGAGAATCAGGGGATCGAATTGAAGTCACTAATGGTCTATTAGATGGCGATCGAATTGTGACCCAACGTGCTCCGCAACTTTATACGCAATCGTTGCGGGGTGATACCAAGCCGGAGGTTGCTGGAAAGCCAGAGGCGGCGGCTACTGTTCAGGGATTCAATGTTTTGGCATTGCCCTGGTGGGCGTCATTAATGGCGGGTGGGGCGATCGTCTCTGGGACCTTTTGGGCGGGTACAGTGTGGTCATCTCGTCGGAATCGGCTTAACCCTGTCGGTACGATCGTCGCAGCTAATGGCGGAAACGCTTCCTCACTCAACGTTACCCAATCTTCAACTCATTCAGGAGTTTACAATGACCATGATTAAATCGCTTTTGTTGACGGTTAGTAGTGCTAGTTTGTTGTTCTTGGGTGCTTGTAGTGGCAGTCCCACGGCGACGGCACCCGCATCTCAACCCACGCCATCTTCTACTAGTCAGCCGATCGCATCCCCGACCACTACCGCAGCAACAAGCAAGCAAGGTGGAATAGTGGTGGAGTCGGGTCCATACCATTTGGAGTTAATGCCAGCAGAAAGAGAGGGCAGCAATACACATCTCGATTTGTTGGTGCAGAGAGGGGATACCCATGAAGCGATTCCTGATGCCAAAGTGACGGCGCAGGTTCAGTTACCGGATGGTAGCAAGCAATCCATTGATATGATCTATGATGCGCCTGCCAAGCACTATGCCGGGAAAGTTGCGAGTGTGGCCGCAGGTGAATATAAGGTCACAGCTCAAGCCGAAATTGCAGGCGAGAAAGTGAACGCGCGTTTTAATTTCAAACAGTAAAGCGATCGGTAAGGCTGATCTATTTAACGAATAGGTTGGTCTTACCGATATACCGTCAGTTTGGTTTAAATATCTCGACTTGATTTTATAGTTTCATATCTCCGATCGCCATGTTTTTAAGTACGATTCTCAAATGGGTGATCCATCGCCGCTGGCTCGTTGTTCTAGCAACAATCTTTGTTACCTTTTGGACCCTGTATACGATTCCGCAAATGAAGCTGGATGTGTTTCCAGCCTTTGCCCCGCCCCAAGTGGAAATCCAAACGGAAGCCCCTGGACTCGCGCCGGAAGAAATCGAATCGTTGGTAACATTGCCGATCGAAAGTGCGATTAACGGGACGCCGGGAGTAACGGCAGTGCGATCGTCTTCGGCGGTGGGCATTTCGGTCGTCAAGGTAATCTTTAATTGGGAGACCGATATTTATCGAGCACGGCAGCTTGTCACCGAACGGTTGCAGCAGGCTAGCAGTAAGCTGCCCACCGGGGTAGCACCGCCGCAGCTTTCGCCCACGACTTCGCCGATCGGTACGGTTCTGACCTATGCCTTTACCGCTGAGACGACCTCACTGATGGACGTGAGGCGGCTGGTCGATTGGCAAGTCACCAATCGGCTGTTAGCGGTGCCCGGTGTGGCTCAGGTGATTGCCTATGGGGGCGATCTGCGACAGTTTCAAGTGCTGGTTGACCCGAATAAACTGCAAGCTCTAGATGTGTCACTGGCGAATGTCACCGATGCCGTGCGCGGGGCTAATTCCAATGCGCCGGGTGGGTATCTTACGACCCCCGATCGTGAAACATTGGTGCGTGGGGTGGGCCGGATTAATAGCATTGATGACTTGAAATATTCGGCCATTACTTCGCGGCGTGGCACACCCATCTCCGTTGGGGATGTCGCCGATGTCCAAATTGGTGCAGCGGTCAAACGCGGCGACGGCAGCTTAAATGGTCAGAAAGCCGTCATCGTCATGGTCAACCGCCAGCCTAATGCCGATACGCCCAGCGTCACCCGATCGGTGGAAGCGGCGATGCAGGATCTGAAAAAATCCTTGCCCCCCGATGTCAAAGTAAAGACCACTTTTCGCCAAGAAGAGTACATTGATGCGTCGGTCGAAAATGTCAAATCAGCGTTGGTTGAAGGCAGTGTGATTGTGGCGCTGATTCTAGTGCCCTTTTTAATGAATTGGAGAACCTTAACCGTTGTTATTCTCGATTTTTTATTGACTTGGTTGTTTGGTTTATTGTGTATGCATTGGTTTGGCCTGGGATTGAATACCATGACTCTGGGTGGCTTGTCGGTGGCTATTGGAACGGCTATTGATGATGCGATCGTCTATGCCGAGAATACCTATCGTAACCTGCGGGAAAATCAGGCACTGCCGGAGCCGCGCGATGTATTGGATGTGGTGTATGACGGCAGTAATGAAGTCCGGGACTCGCTGATGGGTGCGACGGTGATTGGGATTGTTGTGTTCTTGCCGATTTTTACCTTGCCCGGTGTGGAGGGGCGTATTTTTGCGCCGATGGGGATTACGTATTTAGTGGTGGTGGTGGTTTCGAGTTTGGAATCGCTGCTGGTGTCGCCCGCGTTATGTGCGCTGATCTTGCCGACAAAACGAATGAGTGTGACTGAGCCATGGCTACCGCGTATGACTAAGCGTCTGTATCGTGGCGTTTTGCAGGTGGCGCAGCGATATTCTGCGGTGATTTTGAGCTTGACTACGGTGGCGATGGTGTTAGCATTCGCGCTATTGCCGACCTTTGGGCGGGCATTTCTTCCTGAATTTCAGGAGCAAACCTTGGTGAATACAGTGTTGCTCTATCCGGGTGTTTCGCTGGATACAACCAATAGTGCCGCCTTCGCGATTGAAGATGTGCTGAAACAAGATCCCCGCTTTGATTATGTTCAAGTCCGATCGGGCCGCGCACCGGGCGATGGAGATGCAGCAGGGGTGAATTTGGCCCATATTGATATTGGTATTAGTGCCGTTGGGATGAAGGAACGATCGCAAACTCTGACTGACCTGCGATCGGAATTTGCCAAGCTGCCGGGAGTGGCTCCGAATGTGGGTGGATTTATTTCCCACCGCATGGATGAAGTTTTATCGGGTGTCCGCAGTCAGTTAGCGGTAAAGATTTTTGGCCCAGATCTCGACCAATTGCGGACAATTGGCACCCAAGTCGAAGCTCAAATGAAAACTGTAGGAGGCATTGTCGATCTTCAACTCGAACCGCAAATTCCGATTCCCCAGATTCAGGTGCAGTTCGATCGGCGGGCGGCAGGTCGCTATGGGCTAAAAATTGGGGATCTGGCCGAAGTCATTGAAACCGGATTGAATGGGCGGGTGGTTACGCAGGTCCTGGAAGGTCAACAAACCTTTGATCTCCTCGTGTGGCTGAAGCCAGATGCTCGCAAGGATTTGACGGCTATTCAGAATTTGCTTGTGGATACGCCTACGGGCGGCAAGATTCCGTTGGCTCAAGTAGCGAGTGTGGTGAATGGCACTGGCCCGAATACAATTAACCGGGAGAATGTATCGCGCTTACTGGTTGTGTCGGCGAATGTCAAAGATCGTGATTTACGATCGGTCGTGAACCAAATCCAATCACAAGTCAATCAACAGGTGACTTTACCCTCAGGTTACACAATCGAATACGGAGGACAATTTGAAGCTGAGCAGCGGGCTTCACAAAATATTTTTCTATTCAGTTTGCTGGCCTTTGTGATTATTACGGTGTTGATGTATTTCGCAGTGAAGTCGATTCCTTCAACCCTGATGATTATGATTAACTTACCGATCGGACTAGTCGGGGGTATTGTGGCTGTGGCTGTGACGGGTGGCGTAATTTCGATTCCTTCGCTCGTGGGGTTTGTTACCCTGCTCGGTGTTGCGACGCGGAATGGCCTACTGCTAGTCGATAACTACAACACTAAATTTGCTGCTGGAATGCCATTCAAGGACGTGATTGTGACGGGAGCGATGGAACGACTAAATGCAATTTTGATGACGGCACTAACGTCGGCCTTGGGGTTAGCGCCCTTAGTGTTTGAAGGTGGTCCAGGGAAGGAATTGCTTCAGCCATTATCGATCGTGGTTTTGGGCGGACTGTTTACCTCGACGGCGCTGACATTGGTAGTAATTCCAGCGCTGTACGCTCAGTTCGGATCGGTGCTTGTGCCTAAGAGGAATTAATGGCGCAGACTCCTTATTTATGCAGAGAATCACGCGAAAATATTAAAAAATAATTGTCGTAATATTACTAATATTCGCCACACTGGTGCCTCTTTTCATCAAGAATTCATCTACAGCGTTTAGGTTAGGAATAACAGCAAATGAATTCCTACTCAAGGTGCAACCATGAAAACACTATTAGCCGCTATTTTACTTACGATCGTAGGCACCAGCCTCCCAGCCCAAGCCGCTTACCAAGCAAAAGTTCCCCATCCTGAAGGCGGCACACAGACACGCTTAGCGGGACGATTTTCTCCTGCCCGTTACAGCTTCCGGTACCACGTTACGGGCTACACGCTGTCTGAGTTGAAATTCACGGCACCCCTAGGAATGCAGCTCAGCCGATCGATCGACATCATGGATCAAAACGGACAAAGAGTTGCCGCCACGATCGCCCTAGAAGGTCAAGTTGCGATCGTCACATTTGCCCAGCCTGTGGCCTTGAACAGCACGCTAAGCGTTGATCTAAATAAGGTGAGGACAGGTGATAATAGTCGTATTCGGGAACTGGAAACTAGCGGTAAGTTGGGTAGTACTAAGGAGTATATTCCACTCCAAACCATTCGGTTCTCACCGGGCTAACGCCTCGATTAATTACTGATTAATATTCTACTCTGAATTAAATAGTTGTTTTCAGGTTAATCAATCTACATTACAAAGAGTTAGCGAAGCGGCTAAGTAACAATGTTAGCCGCAGCCGATCGACATAGCCTTCAAGCTCCAGATCAGCCAAACATCCTCTCCATTGGTTGGTTTATCTATCAGTTATTATCGGTATAAATAAGGTAGATGACAGCATCTCAGTACTTTCAGGATTTGAGGATGATATGTCTATCAAAATCACGGGTCAACACCCTTTAACCCGCCGCTACTTTATCCGAGGCACTGGCATTACGGGTGGGCTTGTCCTCGGCGCTAGCATTCACGCTCTGTTATCGAGTTGCACAGGTCAACCTGCCACCACAAAGCCTTCCGAGAAAACCGTCACCGTCCGTGAACCGAATTCGCAATTCATTCCCGATCTTGAAATCAACCTCAAAGCTGAACCAAAAGCAGTTTCCATTCGATCGGGTCAATCTACCAACGTTTGGTCCTACACCGCCCAACTGGTCAAAGGCGACCCAGCCAGCGTACAAACAATTCCTGGTAGCTATTTAGGCCCGATCGTCCGAGTTCGGCAAGGTCAGCGGGTGCGGGTTAACTTTCAGAACAATCTACCGTCAGGCCAAAATAGCATCGTACATTGGCACGGATTGATTTTGCCTGACCCGATGGATGGCCATCCACGCTTTGCTGTTCCGCCAAGGCAAACTTATGTGTATGAGTTTGAAGTGATTAACCGAGCCGGAATGAACTGGTTTCACCCACATCCCGATATGCAAACTGGACAGCAAGCCTATGCGGGTTTGGCGGGGTTATTCATAGTCACTGATCCAGAAGAAGCTGCCTTGAATCTACCTTCTGGGGCTTACGAAGTTCCAATTGTGCTGCAAGATCGCACCCTCGACGCCAATAATCAATTGCTTTATTTGGGCAATCTAATTGGCACTTCCCCCGATCGGAGCATGAACCACAACATGAACGGGATGTCGCCGAATAATTCCGGTCAATCCCAAAATGGTATGGGTGGGATGATGATGGGTGACATGAGCCGGATGATGGGCTTCCTGGGTGAGACGATATTTGTGAACGGTAAGCCTGATTTTACTCTTGCAGCAGCTACGCGAGTCTATCGCCTACGTATCCTAAACGGCTCGAATGCGCGTATTTATAAGTTAGCTTGGAGCAATGGCAATCCACTCACTATCATTGGCACGGATGGGAGCTTACTGCCTCAGCCCGTTGAAAAACCATACGTGATGTTGGCTCCGGGTGAGCGACTTGATGTCTGGGCTGATTTTAGCCAGTTGAAAGTAGGAACCGAAATTTCGTTGAATAGTTTAGCCTTCTCCGGCGCTGAAAATGTTGGAGGCAGCGCGATGGGCGGAATGATGAAAGCCAGTAAAGCTCCAGAACTAGGGGCTGCAATGACGCTATTTAAGGTCAAGATCGATCGAACTGAAAAAGCAACTCTGCGACTTCCCAAAAAACTTGCAACTCTTCCATTATTACGCCCAGCCGATGCGATTAATGTCGCCCAGCCACGTCCAGTTGAGCTATCACTTAAGGGGATGCAATGGGTCATCAACGGACAGCCTTTTGAGATGGAAGCTGCGACGCCCCAGGAAACTGTCAAGCTCAATTCGATCGAGCAGTGGGAGATTATTAACAAACTTAATCCGGGCGCAATGATGGATGCGATGGGCATGGCACACCCGATTCATCTCCACGGTGTTCATTTTCAAGTCATCAGCCGAGAAGTGCTGCCAGAACTGGCTTCCGGCTGGAAAACAGTCAAAGATGGTTATGTGGATGGAGGCTTTAAAGATACGGTGATGGTGATGCCTGGTGAGCGCGTGAAGCTGCTCATGAAATTCGAGAAATATACGGGTCTGTTCTCGTATCATTGCCACACACTAGAGCATGAAGACGCTGGCATGATGAGGAATTATCGAGTTACCGCATAACCAACACTCAGAGCGATCGACCGAAAACTTTGATGTACAGCGAATTGATACTGATGGGATCGATGAATTACAGGTATTGGATATTGCTACTTCTCATAAGCGGACTGGCCATTATTCAGTGGATTATTTTGCCGCTACTTATCCTTTGTTTGGCTCGTCGTCATATAGTGGGGTATCCCAAAAAGCTGTAGTTTCAAAAGATATTTAAACCATTGTGATAAAAATAGACTTATGAAAAATACAATATTAAAACTCCAAGGTATGAGCTGCGCCTCCTGTGCGAAGACGATCGAAACAGCCATTCGATCGGTTCCCGGTGTTACCCAAAGCAACGTCAACTTTGCCACCGAACAAGCAAGTGTCAGCTACAATGCCAACCAAACTAATATCGAAACCATTCAACAAGCAGTAGATGCGGCTGGATATTCTGCTAAACCTATATCGGCTGATGTACTTGCGCCTACGGATGATGCCGATCGCCGAGAACAGCGACGTGAAAGCCGTCAATTACTGCGCAAAATTTGGTTTAGCGCCATTGTTAGTATCATTCTGGTGATGGGTTCGTTCTCGGCTATGACTGGATTGCCGATCGCCTTTATTCCGATGTGGTTGCATAATTCTTGGCTCCAACTTGCCTTAACGACACCCGTCTTAGCTTGGGCAGGAAGCGCCTTCTTTATCAATGCCTGGAAAGCCGTTAAACGCCATACAGCCACGATGGATACGCTCGTCGCGATCGGTACAGGCAGCGCCTACGTCTACTCGTTATTCCCCACGGTATTTCCGCGTTGGTTCACCGCCCAAGGCATTGCGCCCGATGTTTATTACGAAGCCGTTGTGGTGATTATTACCTTGATTCTATTAGGACGTTTACTCGAAAATAATGCCAAAGGCCAAACCTCAGAGGCCATTCGTAAACTCATTGGGCTACAGGCTAAAACCGCACGGGTGATGCGCGATGGCCGTGAAACCGATATTCCGATCGCTGATGTGATGCTCAACGACATCATTTTGGTCCGGCCCGGTGAGAAGATTCCAGTCGATGGCAAAGTTGTTGAGGGGCGATCGACGATCGATGAAGCTATGGTGACGGGCGAAAGTCTGCCTGTGAAAAAGCAGGTGGGTGATGAAGTCATTGGTGCGACAATTAACAAAACGGGTAGTTTTAAATTTCAGGCCACCCGCATCGGCAAAGACACCTTCCTAGCCCAAATCGTCAAACTCGTGCAGCAAGCCCAGGGTTCTAAAGCGCCGATTCAACGTTTAGCCGACCAAGTGACGGGGTGGTTTGTGCCTGTCGTTATTGCGATCGCGATCGCCACTTTTGTTCTTTGGTATAACCTAATGGGCAACCCGACTCTGGCTTTGATTACCACCGTCGGCGTGCTGATTATTGCTTGCCCCTGTGCATTGGGTTTGGCGACGCCTACTTCAATTATGGTCGGTACGGGAAAAGGCGCGGAGCATGGGATTCTAATTAAAGATGCGGCTAGTTTGGAGCAAGCCCACAAACTCCAGACCATAGTCCTGGATAAGACGGGCACGATTACGGAAGGAAAACCAACGGTGACGGATTTTGTTACGCTCAGTGGTGCCGATCGACCGGATCTGAAACTCCTGAGCTTAGTCGCCGCCGTTGAGCGTAATTCCGAACATCCCCTAGCTGAGGCCGCTGTGCAGTACGCTCAAACGCAGGGTGCTGAGCCAATTGAGGCCCTAGATTTTGTTGCGATCGTGGGTAGCGGCGTTCAAGGAATCGTCTCGAATCAGCGCGTCCAAATTGGCACCCAGCGTTGGATGAACGAATTAGGCATTGAAACCAACGCGCTGCAACCCCAGCGAGAACAACTAGAGAATGCTGGGAAAACCGTGATCTGGCTAGCAGTAGACGATCGGATTATGGCGATCATGGCCATTGCGGATGCGGTTAAACTTTCGTCCGTTAATGCCATCCGATCGCTACAAAAATTGGGCCTCGAAGTCGTGATGTTAACAGGTGATAACCAGCGCACGGCGGATGTGATTGCCCGTGAGGTCGGGATTCAGCGCGTTATGGCCGAAGTTCGTCCGGACCAAAAAGTCGCTCAAATTCAAGCCATCCAAGCCGAAGGTAAACGGGTCGCAATGGTGGGCGATGGGATTAATGATGCGCCTGCTTTGGCTCAAGCTGATGTGGGCTTGGCGATCGGAACGGGTACCGATGTGGCGATCGCTGCTAGTGACATTACGCTGATTTCCGGTGATTTAAATGGCATTGTTACCGCAATTCAACTCTCCCATGCCACCATGCGAAACATTCAGCAAAACCTATTTTTTGCCTTTATCTATAATGCGATCGGAATTCCGATCGCCGCCGGAATTCTCTATCCCATCTTCGGCTGGCTACTCAATCCGATGATTGCCGGAGCCGCAATGGCCTTGAGTTCGGTGTCAGTTGTAACGAATGCTCTACGACTGAAAAACTTCAAACCCACACCACAAGTTTAAGGAGAACATTCACCATGCGTAAAGCAATTTTTTGGGGCACATTGGCGGGGTTTGGTTTTCTACTCGGAGCAATCTCTGGCACCATTGCGGCGGATGTGCCCAATCCTTCCATGGATTCAATGTCGCATCCTGCTGGGAAGTCGGGGCAACTTCAACCGATCGAGCAGCCATTTATCAACAAAGCAATCGTAACTCTCAGTGGGCTAGGACTAATGGGTTTGGAACTGTGGTGGTTCTTACGGGCCAAACCCAAATCACGTCAAGTCTCGGCTCAAGGCGGAATTCAAGCGGTTACGGTTACCGTCGATGGCGGCTATGAACCGAGTCAAATTGTTGTGCAATCAGGACAACTAGTGCGATTAAACTTCGATCGGCGCGACCCCAGTAATTGCCTAGAAGAAGTCCGAATTCCTGACTTTCGCATTGCTCAAAAGCTTACCCTAAATCAAATCACCCCGATCGAATTCATGCCCGATCGCCCCGGTCGCTATGAATTTTCTTGCGGTATGAATATGTTTCGCGGGGTTATTGAAGTTCAAGCTGGTACTCAATTGCCTCATATAGTCCAATGACAATCAGGTTGCTCAATCAAGGATTCGGCTAGGGCGTTCAATGCGACAGGAGCAACTATGATTGATTAAGTTAGCCGGATATTGGGGCTGAAAATTAATCCCTTCTAAGCTTATTATTTCCTGAACATTACTATTTTTTACATCACACTTATATGAATCGATCGCTGTGGCAAAATCGCCCTTTCATGACCCTATACGCTGCCCAAACGATTAACCTTCTGGGTGATGCATTAACGTGGGTCGGACTGGCGTTGCTTGCCTATGACTTAGCTGGAAACGCAGCGGGTCAACTTTTGGCAACCGCATTCACTTTGCGCGTGAGTGCTTTTGTGCTAATTTCGCCTTGGGCTGGACTATTGGCCGATCGATACGATCGTAAAACCATTCTGATTACGACTCATCTCGTTCGGATGGGATTAACCAGCCTCCTCCCGTTTGTGCAGCAATCTTGGCAGTTATTGGCGATCGTCTTTGGATTGAATATATTTAACGGCATATTTTCGCCGACTTACAAAGCCACATTGCCACTCGTTACAGGTAAAGCGGACTACCAAAGCGCGATCGCACTTTCAGGCACAACCTATCAATTTTTAGGCGTTCTAGGGCCAGGACTAGCGGGGATAGTAGCGGCTTTTGTTGGGGTGCGGCAGGTCTTCTTTCTGGATGCGATTACGTTTTTGATTGCTTCACTGTTTGTTTTTTCGATTCCTGGACAGTTGAACGTTAAGGTTACAAGCTCTCTAGCAACACCCCGAAAAGTCTGGCAAGAAATCTCGACGGGGAGCTTTTGTCTATGGCGCGATCGTCCGATGCGCTATGCCCTATTGTTCCAGCTTGTAGCGTCTTTGGCAGGGGCGCAGGTTTTGGTTAATACCGTGAGCTATGTCCAAGGTGCCTTGCAGTTGGGTAAACCGGAATATGGCTGGGTGATGGGTGCATTTGGGGTGGGGGCAACGATCGCCGCTGGGGCATTGGGTCGATATGCCACCCCTCAGACTCGGCTCAACTATCTTGCCCTGGGTAGTCTTATTATTACCTTAGCGGTACTCCCTGCCAATCTCGCTAATCTAGGTGGATTGATGGCCTTATGGGCGATCGCTGGAATGGGGCAATCTATTGTGGATTTATCGACTCAAACCCTGATCGCCGATCGCGTTTCGGTCGAACTCCAAGGACGAGTTTATGGCGCACATTTTGCCTGGAGTCATTTGTGGTGGGTGATTGCTTATCCGATCGCAGGGCTTTCACAGCACCTGTATCCACAGCAGTATTTCGCTTTTAGTGGAGCGATCGGTGTTTGTACGATCGTTATTCTAGGAATTGTCATACGCTTATTCCCCGCTGAAAATCGTGGACAATGGCACGAACATTTGCATCATCACAGTGATGAGCATCAACATGGACATGATGAGTTAAGTCTCGACCCCAACGATCAATTGATCAGCCAGCATAGCCATTATCACTTTCACCCACTTGAACAACATTAGATTTGATTTTAGCCGTAAACTCGATCGTATGAATTCGGAAATCTATGACGCTTGGCAATAACAGTTAAATTTAAAAATGGGTATCATTGGTTCTCAAAATAAATATTTCAGGCATAAACAAATGGGTTTGGAACTTTGGGGGTTCTTGCTGGCCAAACCCAAATCGCGTCAAGTCTCGTGGCATGAATATGTTTCGCGGTGTGATTGAAGTTCAAGCTGGGGATTTAGGTGATGATGTTGATAAACGGCTGGCCGATCTGAGCTAATCTGCGTTTGACTTAACCCGAAACAACAGAGCAGTTGATACCAGAGCGCAACCTGCTGAAAATCCAAAAGCAACTGTAGCTCCAGCAGTTTCATAAAACCACCCGAACAAAAGTGAAGCAGGTAGCAACACTATGCCGCTGGCTAGATTGAACCAACCATAGGCGGTACCCAACATTGCTGATGGAGCTAAATCGGCGACTAGTGCTTTTTCGACTCCTTCGGTAGCGGCTAGAAATAGACCGTAGAAGGCAAACAATCCAAAGAGTAAGATTGGGTTTCCAGGTGATAAAAATCCCAAGCAGAGATAGAACAACCCATAGGCTAACCAACCAGCGGCGATCGATCGAATTCGCCCAAACCTGTCAGACAATGCGGATAGTGGTGTGCCAAACAACATCGCAATTGCTGAAATAGTCGCCCAAGCTAGAGGGACTTGAGCTTCTGGCAAACCCAATTCCCGAGCGCGGAGCAATAAGAACATATTGGAAGAGTTACCCAAATTGAAAACGACTACAGCTAGAAGATAGAATTTAAAATGGGTTGGCAACCCTTGAAGATTCCAACTAAAATCACTCTTGCGCGTAGTAGGAGTAGTTAGTATATTTTTAGGCTCCCTAATGAGTAGTGACATCCCCAGACATAGAACGGCTGGCACGATCGAAATGACAAATAAATCCCGAACTTTGAATCCATAGCCCAACAGTATAGCGGCTAAAATCGGACCTAATACCGCACCAGCATTATCCATCGATCGATGTAACCCAAACGCCAAACCCCGATGCTCTGGGGGGACGCTAGCAGCTAACAGTGCGTCACGGGGCGAACTTCGCAAGCCTTTACCCACTCTGTCGAGTATTCTAATTCCTAACACTGCTACCCAGCTAGTTGCGATCGCTAATAGCGGACGACTAAACCCGGCTAAGCTATAGCCCCAGACAATCCAAGGCTTGATCCGATGGGTTTTATCGACCAATACTCCCGACACTAGCTTCAAAATACTGCTAGTCGCTTCAGCAGCCCCTTCAATTAACCCCAAAGCTTTCGGCCCAGACATCAAAACCGAGGATAGATACAAGGGGATGAGCGGATACAGTAGATCGCTAGCTGTATCGTTAAGCAGGCTAATTACACCAATCAGCCATATATTAGGCGGTAGTCGTCGGAGAGCAGTTAGCAAAATTTAAACCTCATTATCAGTCAATCTTAATATGAAACTAATTTTCTGAAGATATTATCTAAGTAGTAATGATTGCTATTACAATTACTCGATCTGGGGAGCGAAAAAATGCGATCGAATCCAACGGTGATAATATTCATAACGGTATTTGTCTGTGTCAACAGTTGCGATCGCAGGGCTATCGGGTGCCCATTCTGATGCTAACCGCTACGGATACTAACACTGATAAAGTCATGGGACTCGATGACAGGGCAGATGATTATGTGGTTAAGCCCTTTAGCTTGACGGAATTATTGGCTTGGCATCGGCAGTTGTCGATCGTCACACTGCTACCGATTACTTTGATTGCCCTCACCGGAACGAGTATTCCAATCGTCGAAAAATTAGGATTTGGTGATGCCGCCAATTTAATGATCAAGGTGCATACGGGTAAAACATTGGGTCTCGATCTGTTCTACTCAGTTGCCACTGGCTTAGGGCTACTGAGTCTAATTGTTACAGGTGTCTTCTTAACAGGTAGGTCTGATTTCGATAAAATCTCGAAACCAGTCAGATTCTTGATAGTCCCGATTGAAGTTGAAGCTGGCAATCTACATCACTAATGGCCGGACTTCACATTGCAGAAAGACGTAAAATAGGAAACCGTACTGTAAAGGTACTGCCCTGGCCGATCGGACTCTGCACTTGAATTGTTCAATGCAACAGCGGCCAACAGTCCGCCGCCTAAAATACCCTCGATCGTGATGTAGCGAATACCGGAGCGCATGAGCTTTCGCTTTGCTGCGAGTGGGTCTCTACATTACAGTTGATTCACCAAACCTACTCATATAGCCATTCCTATTCCCATGAGGTACAAATTGAAGCCTGGAGCCCTAATGGGCAGAGACTTTTAGAAAGCCATATAGTATCTCACGCGATAGAGAATGGCTACATAAGACAGAGCCGCTGTAAAACACAACCAACTTAAAAAGGCACGACGGTTTAAGAGCAGCGCCGATCGAACAACATTCGGGGTAATCGCCCTAACAGGCGTTCCTAGTAGCGGCTTGGGTCTGGGAATGCCTTGGTAGGTGTTGGGTCCGCCGAGCTGGACCTCTAGAGCCACGGCATAGGCACACTCACTCCAGCCGGAGTTGGGGCTGGGGTCTTGGCTACCGTCTTTGGCGCACTGCTTCCAAAGCGCGATCGGGTTTCGCGTCATGATGCCCAACGTCAACACCATCAGGCGGCAGGGAATGAATGTGAGAACGTCATCGGTCATGGCGCTGGCTGTCCCGAGATAACGATAGGGCTGTTTTTTATAACCCACCATGGAGTCAAGGGTGCTAGCCGCTTTAAATGCGATCGCCAACGCTGCCGGACCCATAGGCGTGAATGCTCCAACGATCGCCCAGAACAACGGAGCCATTACGCCATCAACACCGTTTTCTGCAACAGTTTCGAGAACGGCACGCAAAATTTCAGATTCAACAAGATTCTGGGTATCGCGACCGACGTAGCGGCTGAGCATTTGTCGCGCAGTGACTAAATCGCCCATTTGAAGGGGGTTTAGCACGTCATGGGCTGCATCTCTGAGGCTCCGTCCTGCAAAACAACTTGCGAGCATAACCGCTTCGATCGCAGTGCCAAAAATGGGATGGATGGTTCTAGCGATTTGGATTAAGCCATAGGCGATGGTGCTGCTGCCGACGATGAGGATAATGGCTAAACAAATGCCTGCAAAAGTCTGGGCGATCGGACGGTGACACACCTTCAGCGCGAGGGTGCAATAGTGACGAATCACCCAGCCCATCACTTGCACGGGATGAACCCAGTTCCAAGGATCGCCGATTAAGACATCAAGGAAAGCAGCAAGGAGAAGAATCAACATGGAAACGACTTAAGAGAATCTGTAGTCTTTCAATTTACGATAAAAGGGTAGGCATTCTCTCTAGATCTTAGTCCAGGACAAAAGGGTTGAAAGTCCTTAGGAGAAGGATGTATAGGAGTAACGACACGACCCAGAAATCCCTTATGACTGAGATTACCCTAATTCACCAGACCTTGCACCAACGTTTTGGATTGCATGGTGCGCGCCTGCGGTTTCTCACCTTATCTCTAATTGCCCTATTTCGGGTCAGAACCGCTAATCTAATACCAAATCCATAAATAGATGCTACACATCCTAGCGAACCACCCCCCGACCCCCAATTCTGGGGGAGCCGGAGCCAGACCGGGTTTCATGTTCCCCCAGAATTGGGGGCTAGGGGGCCTGATCTGTTGCAATAATTAATTGATTTGGTATAAGTGATTTGTCTGCAACCATGCTGAGTAAAGGTCCAGGCGCTAGGGGTGCAAGTCTGTTGAATGGTACTACAGATTGCTAAACCACTGACAGATTGAGGTTGAGGTATGCGATTCCCGTTTCGGGTGCAGGAATTGTTTGAAGAGGGACAGTCTGCCACCTCAATTCACTCAGGGCGATCGTCTATGAAGTTTTCGATCGCTTCGACCATGCCTTCAGAGTCGGATTCCAAAATCGTAGCAGTCATATGCAAATCGGCGAGGGCTTGGCTAAATTCTTCTGAGTCGGGATCGCCTTTTTGTAGATGATTGATTGCGACGATCGCGGCTTGGAGTTGGGGTAAGTACTCGTTCAGGTGGCGCTTTAGACTTGTGAGGGATCTGTCTAGTACGAGAGTCGTCATTTGCTGAGTCTCCTTTGACGTTTAGCGATTTGTTCCGGTTTGCGATCGGGGATTGGGTTGAGGGGTTGATCATCGAAGAAGTTCATGCAGTGTTTCTGAAAGAGCGGGGGATTTAGACAAGGAAGCGTTGTGGTTTGTCAGCCGAGACACGACATGGCTGATAGAATAATAGTAGATCGATCGGGAGGTTATCTCATGTCGCTGATTAAACAACGTCTTCTGTCTGCGATCGAGCAAACGCCGGAACCACTTTTAGACCAAACGTTAGCGTTTCTTGAGTTTTTGACTGCTCGAACGCAACCCGCGATCGCTTCAGATTTGACGCCAGATTTCGATTCAGATGCTGATTCCAGCCCCCAAATCCTTGCGGATCTCAAGGCATCTCTCCACCAAGCCAAAGCTGGACAGACGTTTCCGATCGCTGAACTCTGGGATGGCATCAATGTCTGAGGTGTTAGTCCAACTACGATTCACGGCACTCTTCAAAAGGCGTTTCAAAGGACTCGCTAAAAAATATCGCCAAATTCAAACTGACATTGAACCCGTTCTCGTTCAGATTAGCCGAGGCGATGTCATTGGCGATCAGATTAAAGGCACTCAGTACACCGTTTATAAGGTTCGGGCGCGGAATAGCGATGCTCAGTCTGGTAAGAGTGGTGGCTATCGGTTGATTTATCAAGTTGAATCTCCAACGGCTGTGGTGCTGCACCTGATTTACGCCAAGTCAGAACAAGCAAACGTCTCAGCCGAAGAAATTCAAGCGGTGATCGCACAATACCAAGCGGAATCAGACGAATAAGGTATTTCCGATCGCAGTTTGCGCAGTGTCTCTGTAGCTTGCTTCCCAAAGGGTAAGAGAATCGAACGATCGTTGAACAACTGAATACCGAGGCATCCATGCAGCGATCGATTCTGAATCAGAAAATGCCCGATCGGTTTACTAAGATTCCGATGTATGGCTATGCGGCTTGAATATCATTACCGATCATTTTCAATTTTGATTCAAGTCCATATCTGCAAAATGATCTTGTAATAATCTATGCAAAAACTAATATCTCCCGCCTACTTGCTGGATGAATCTACGTTCCACTGTATACCGTAGAAATTGAGCATAATTTCCTGGTGCCAGACCTTGCCACCAAAGAATTGAGCGTAATGAAAGATGTTTGATATAAGAAATTCCGCCAGAATTCAGAGCGCCAGGAATTCCGCAAACTACACCAACCAGCATTCCAAATGCGGCGTAATTCAAAAGATCTCCACTTGTAATACCTCCATCTATTTTTGTGATAATTTTATATATTGGAAATATCACTGGTAAAGCTATGCCACCGAAAAAGATTGAAAATCCGTACATAAAGAAGAAATTTCTCCCTGATTCTTTAATACCCTGATTGGGCAAAAGTCTCATTGTAATATCTTCTTTTGTAGTAGTCCATAGAAACGGAATTTGGAGAAGAAATAGGAGCAATAGAGCAAAAAGCATAAAACTGATGCCACCAGTTTTAGAAAAATTGTCTTGGATAATATTAGCCTCTATTTCTATCCCATGAGCCAATTTAAAAAATATTGACACCATTAAAGAAACTAAGCCTGTGTTAAAAACAAATAAGATAAGACCCGTACCAAGGAATGGGATAAATATGGAAATCATGATTCCCTTTATACATAGTATGATTTTTGGGCTTATTGATATAGTTGTCTTATTAAATGTAGTGTTATGGAATACAAAGCTTATACCTAGAATAAAAAACGAAACTATAGGCGCTATTGCTGTGCTCTGAGGATTGCCAAGAAAAGAAAAGTAGATATAGTAAGCATTGGCTATTAATAAAGAAATAGAGATCGAAGTAATAAGTTTAGAAAAGGATGATTTCATATTCGTATTATTTTCATAAATTCCAACGTCATTTTCTAGAAATATAAATATTGAAGCTACGACGACTCCAACAGAGATGCTGAAGAATTTAGCATATTGTATAGATTGAGATAAAGTGATACCTAAATCTTTTGATTGAATGTCTGAAAAATTATGAAATTGAATGAATAATAACGCCATCAACACGTACACAAATAGTGTTGATAAGGCCCCAGAGTATAAACCACTAATCAAGTTGTAAATTAAGCGCAACTTCTTGGAAATCCAATTAGGTTGTATATTCTCAATAAGAAATTCTGCAATCGAATCTTCTTGCATTTTTTTAGCTAAGAATTTAATCCAAGTCATTGACTGTTTACGATTTGCCTCCTTGTTCAGTGAAGGTTCTTGCGTATAGGACAGATCCTTAGATTTCAAAAATCTAGGTAATGGTCTATTGAACATTCTGTCAATATAAGCATCAAGAAGATATGTTATGCAATCTTTTTCAGATTTTAAATCCTTCCATTTTTCAACAAGTAATTTATCTTCTGAATCTTTGATGACAACTACAGAAATACTCAGCAGAAATGGTGTCCTAAGAAGATTTAGAAGTTTTGGGTAATCCTTAGTCTGATTCCAAAAGTCTAGTTGATTGACTTCATTGAGATAACCTCTAATTTGTTCTGGGTTAAGATCTTTTAGGCTGATTGCGCCATTTAGGATTAGCTTCGAGTTTAATTTTTCATACACTTCCTGTCGGCAACACACTACTAGGTATGTTGGCTCTTCTTGATGGATATATTTGTTTAGCTCTAGGACACAAGGCTGTTGTCTCATTACATCCAACTCATCTAGTCCGTCTAGAAGTGGTAATATTTGCCTCTTTTCTATGAGGTTCCTCCCAATATTCTTAGGAATTCCGCGTAGGTCTAATTCTCGAATCATCCAATCAACAATAGATTCTTTGAGGTTCCAAGAGGCAAGATTAAATATTATAGGAATGGGATGCCACATATATTCTTGCTTCTTTGATTTTGCAGTCCATGGTTCTAAAAAAGCTGCAATTTCGGGAATAGAATCCCAGATAAATTCCTGTTTCTTCTCATGAATTATTTTCTCATACGTTAATTCAGCACGATCGAGAAGAACATCCGCTAATCTTAAAAGTTCGGTTGTTTTGCCCGCTCCAGGCTGACCCAAAATCAAAAGCCTTCCTGATATTTCTTTACGATCAAATACATCAATAATTGAGGTTCCTAACCGAAGAAGCTCATTTGCCTGTGGTCCAATTAGAATATCCGCATCATATGGAGCATCAACTTGCTTCGGTTGCAACTCCATGAGGACGTCCGTATCATATGAATAATCAACTTGCTTCGGCTGCAACTCCATTTCAAGATCTATTGAGACTGAAGCATCTAATGATCTGGTCAATCGATGAATCACTTCATTACTCGATTTGACAAGAATAGCTTGTTCATTATTATCTCGTTCTGGAAGTTTATATGATCCCCGCTTAATTTCCTTAAATCCTATTCGAGTAGCATTTGTTAGAGCAGCATCCTTCCATCTACGATCGCTTTGATGAAACTCTCTCTGAACATGCTTTAACCAAGGAAAGTATCCTAAGATATGCTTTGCACGAACTGCTCCGCCCCCCATATTTGCATACTCATCACGAGTCAGTTTAACTAGTCCACATACCATCCCTGTTGATTGGTTCAAGAGCGCAGAACCACTCATCCCTGGTTGAACATGACCATCTTTAAACTTAATGTATTCTTCTTCTCCCCCAGTAAAGAACTCACATACACCTGTAACGGGAGAACCATTCGTAAATCCCTCACCAGGATAGCCAAATAGGTATAATTCTTCACCAGATTTAACTTCAGGAACTAAGTCAAATTCACAATGGAGTCGAACACAAGGTGCATCCTTGATTCCTCTGGAAATATCAAACTTCAATAGGGCTAGATCGTGAACTCCCGGAATACTTCTGAAAACCTGGGCTTTGAATTGGTCCTTTTTATATGAAAATTGGATAATCTTACCTAGTTCTGATGCATGAAAAGGATCACCAGAGACAACATGATTGCATGTTAGAATAAAACCTGGAGCTACAAAAAATCCTGTCCCAGATCGCCCACTCTCTGGATCAAAAAGCTTTACTGTACATCTCGTCAAAAGTGCTTCAAGTTCTTCATTCATTGATTCTCTCTGCAATATTAATTGTGTGTGACCGTAATTATTTCGCCACTTAGAAAATCTTCTCTGAAAATTGCCTTCTAATATCAGCTTAGAATTATTTACCAGACTAATTTTCCCATTCTAATGTGATTTCTAAATTCGCCTTGCCTGTACCTTTTACGATAATTGCTGCTAGCTGACCAGACTCCATGGCCAATTCCAATCCGAACTTTATTGTTGCTTTCTTTGGCTTCACTTTCTGAATTGGTGCTGAGATGGCTTGCACAATACCCTCGATCGCCTCACTAATTTCTAGCAATGGCTTTATATTCAGTGATGATGAGACATCTTTTTGTCCGCCTATTTGCGCGGTTTCAATCTTTATGCTTGCACCATTAGGCAGTTGCACAGGGAAACGAACGGTTTGCTCTGGACGAGAGGAGGAAGAATCGCTATAAGACATGAAATTTATGGGGGATTAAGAAAACGTCTACTTCCAGAGAATATATCGTATAAACACTGATATTTACCACAATATGAAGAGAATTTTATACATTGAAGGATGTCGTAAGTTTTTCATAATGCTTGCTCGCCCACTTGCCTCACCACCCAAACCCGATCGCCCCTCCCATGAAACCGATCGTCCCTCCCCACGCCTCACAATGGAATTATCGTTGGCGCAGCCTCCCGAAACGGGAATCGATCCCAGAAAACGATCGTCCGATCGATGCCTGGAACACCGTAATCGCATTAGTCGAAAGCCTCCAGTCGATCACTTGCACGGGATGAACCCAGTTCCAAAGATCGCCGATGAAGAAATCGAGAAATGCTGCGAGAATAAGAAGCAACATGGGAACGACAGATAGAGCCTATAGCCTTTCAATCTACGATAAAATTACAGACATTCTCTCCCCCAATTTTTTATGATGTCTACCGTCTTTCTCGCCGGAGCCAGTCGTGGTGTGGGTCTCGAAATTGCAAAGCGTCTTGCCCAGCGACACATTCCTACGATCGCCTTTCTCCGTCAGCCTCAGTCCGAGATTGAAGCGCTGGGTATTCAAGTGCGATCGGGGGATGCGATGAACCCGGATGATGTTGCAGCGGCGGTGGCGGGAAGTGCCATTGAAACGGTGATTAGTACGATCGGGGGAACTTCGACGGACGGCGTGCGATCGGACTTTGTAGGGAATCGCAATTTGATCGATGCGGCGGTTTATGTGGGTGCGAAACACTTCATTTTGGTCACGTCCATCGGTACGGGAGAGAGTGCAATAGCGTTACCTGAATCGGCGTTGCAAGCGTTGGATGCAGTGTTGAAGGAGAAGGCTATGGCGGAACACCATTTACGAAACAGCGGCTTAACCTACACCATTGTCCGTCCGGGTGGTCTTAAGTCTGAACCTGCAACAGGAAACGGCGTACTTACTGCTGATCCTAGCGTTGGTGGAATCATTCATCGCGCTGATGTGGCTGAGTTGATTAGTCAATGTGTACACAATCCCAAAAGCTATAACCAAACTTTAGGTGCCGTCGATCGCACAATGGTGTACGGCGATCGTGAATTTGCGATCGCTATGCTGTCGTGAAGAGGGACAAGAGGCTTATAACGATCGTCCCGCATTCAAAATCTGTGCTGTTGTGAGAATCAGATCTGGAAATGTTGGAGAGACAGCGAATCTAGGCTTTGTAAACACCATAGAGCGATCGCCTTTCCGTGAGTGACTTTGGTGACAAATTATGGGATGCGAATTCACCACACGCTCACCATTCACCACACGCTCACTGGGAGCATCTCACTTTTGTAGTGAGTAGAAATACTCAGTGCTAATTTCAAGAAAATACGTCAGGATTAAGATGCCGTCTTGAAAGTAAGATGCCATGACT
>JAYUJY010000031.1:0-96890 GCA_043764895.1 Synechococcales cyanobacterium
GCCGCGTCCATTGCAATTCCAGTCACTCTCATTTCAATCATTGCGTTCGCCTCAAAAATACCCGCTACAACCGAAGCTTACTCTGTCAGAATAATTCATTCTAGGAATAATACAGCTACCCCTAATTTTCAGGGAGGAGCACTAAAGAAACAAGCTCTATCCGTAATTATGCTGAAATCATATCAGCATTTTAAGAAGACTGGTTCGGTGCCATTCAGAGCTTCCACTGTTGATCCTAAAACACCTGACTCAATCATGACCGATCGCTCTAAAGTCTTCTCCATTTCCTCAAAGTTCAGGGGTGTTCTATTAACTTCTGTCTTGAGAGTCCTAGCCGACCGGATGATTCCAGACGATAATGCCTATTTAGGGATCACTCTACAATTTTCGCAGATTGTGAATCATATTGGTCACTGATCCACTCACACGATCAATTCACAACAACCAGTTCAGTCTAGTCAGGAAGGATTTGATGTTTACGGGATTAATTCAGGCAGTGGGAACCTTACAAGTTTCGGACCCAGAGCATGTTGAAATTACCTGTTCGAGCGCCCATAGCCCTATTCTCAAGGATTTAGAGATTGGCGATAGTGTGGCGGTGGATGGGGTGTGTTTGACCGTGGAGGTGATTTATGAGATGGGCTTTGTGGCCGGGATTTCGCCAGAGACGTTGAATTTGACGACGTTAGGGCAAGGCTATGGCCGTCGATCGGTCAATCTGGAGACCTCGTTGCGGGTCGGGGGGAAGCTCGGCGGGCATTTTGTGACGGGGCATGTGGACGGGTTGGGACACCTGAAGTCGTCGAGACAGACGGCGACGTCGTGGGAAATGATGTTTACCACTGAGGATCCGCAAGTGTCGAGCTATCTGTTGCGTAAAGGCAGCGTGGCGGTGAATGGAATTAGTCTGACGATCGCGTCTTGTGATGAACAGGGCAGTTGGTTTTCGGTGGCGGTGATTCCGCATACTTATGAGGAGACGAATCTGGCGCAATTGCAGCCGGGAAGTGTTGTGAACTTAGAAGGCGATATCTTAGGTAAATATGTCCAAAAGTTCTTGGTCTCCCCCGCTTCGTCGTCCTCAGATTCAAGCGCGATGCCCGGAATTAGTTCGGATTTTTTGGTGGAACACGGCTATTTGTAACGTCTTAGGGATTAGGCACTGCGCAACGCAACGATCGGATCCAACCGGGCAGCCTGACGCGCTGGAAACACGCCAAACACTAGGCCGATCGTCCCGGATACGCTGACCGCCACCACGATCGCGATTGGAGAAGCCACAGCTTGAAGCGGCGAGAACGTGGCCACTAGGACAATACCGCCCACGCCCACGATCGTCCCCAAAATCCCGCCTGCTGCCGACAACATTACGGCTTCAATGATGAACTGCGTCAAAATATCGCGCTCAGACGCCCCGATCGCCTTACGCAGGCCAATCTCTTGGGTGCGTTCGGTTACGGACACTAGCATGATGTTCATGATTCCGATTCCGCCTACCAGCAGAGACACCGCCGCGATCGCCGCTAGCAGCACGGTCAGTCCCCCCGTAATCGTTCCGACAATCCGCAAAATATCCTTCTGGGTTTGGACCGTAAAATCATCCTCGGACACAATTTTATGACGCAATCGCAGGAGGTTTGTGATTTGAAATTCTGCCGCTGGAATACTCGCTTCATCAATGGAGCTAATCGAAATAATCGTCACGTTTAGCCCAAAGGGAGACGTCCGTCCGGTCAGTAGATTAGCGGTTGTGGACAGGGGAACGTAAACGGCATCATCTTGATTGCTCCCAAGGAAGGATCCCTTCGCCTGCAACACGCCCACAATTTCAAAACTCGTGTTGCGAATCCGAATCTTTTCACCGATCGGATCCACGCCCCCAAAGAATTGTTCCGCGACATCTGAACCGAGCACCGCAATTCGTTTATTTCGATCGAGATCGTAGTCATTAATAAAACGTCCCTTCGCCACATCAAAATCTCGCACGGTCAGAAATTCTGGCGTGGTCCCCACCACGAGCGTGCTGCGATTTTTGCCGCCGTAGGTCATGGTGATTTGACTTTGGCGCTGGGGGGCCACTTCGCGGACGCTGGGCACTTGAGCGGCGATCGCTTTCGCATCATCCCAGACGAGGGTCGGCGGAAAATTGGTCGTTCGTTGACGCGCACTTTGGGATCCGGGTGACACAAACAACACATTGGGGCCGAGAGATTCAAATTGCTCCGAGGCGAGGCGTTGTGCCCCTTGTCCAATGCCGATCATCGAAATCACAGACGCATTGCCAATAATCATCCCTAGCATGGTCAACCCGGTTCTCAGTTTGTTTGAGGTCAGGGTTTTCGATGCCATGCGGGTGCTTTCTAACCAATCCATGAGGCTTGCTCCTGTGTCTTAAAGTGATGTTTGAGGGTGATGGCCTGTCGCTTACTTCTTATCTTTGTCATCCTTCACCAGATCCGTCAGCTTCACCCCATCGGGCAGCTTCACAAACACCCGATCGCCCTCATTCAAGCCGTCGATGACCTGAGTTTTACCCTGGGTTCTATCCTCTTCTTTTGGCTTCTCACTGGGTTTTACATCCGTGGGTTTTCCGCTAGCCGGGTCCGTGGCTGGATCTGATTTTTTGCGTTTCGATCGCATTCGACCGCTTTGGGTATTGCCGACGGTGACGGGCTTAAAAATAGGCTTGCCGTCTTTGTCCGGAACAAGCACGCCCGGCTTGCCTTTTTTCGTGACGATCGCCACCGTTGGCACCAAAATGGCCTCTGAGGTCGGTCCTGCAAAATCGAGATCGGCATTCATCCCCGATTTGAGCTGCCGTTGCCCGTTGACCAGCTTCAGACGCACCTGAAAAAATCGGACATCTCGCTCTTCAATGGCTTCGGGGGAAATCAACCGCACACGGCCCCTAAAGGTTTCGCCGGGAAACGTATCGACGCTAACGTCGGCAGCTTGGGTCGCTTTGATCTGGGCGATATCCACCTCGGGGACTTTGGCAATCACTTCGAGTTCGCTGGAAATAGCCACGATAGACGTAGAGGTGGCCCCGCTGCCTGTCGTCGCTGAAGACGCCTGAGTCGTGGGAGTCACGAAAGCGCCGATCGACGCAAAGCGCTGAGTCACTTGTCCCGCAAAAGGCGCACGGATATTCGTGTCTTCGATTTTCTGATCGACGGCATCTAGTCTCGCCTGAGCGGTCGCTACTCTCGCTTCTTCGATGGCAATATCGCCACTGCTCCCCGTCTGATTCTGCTGATCCCGCTTCAACTCATCACTCTCGACCTGAGCTAGCGCTTTCTGGCTTAGGGCGATCGCACTCTCCTTTTGAGCGATCGCCTGAGACCGTTTAGCCCGAGCTTGAACAACGGCAAGTTGAGCGGTTTTTTCTTTCCGCTGGAAATCCTCAAAGGTATTGCGGGCGATCGCGCCATCGTTGACTAGATTTTCCTGACGTGCAAGCTGGATTTGGGCAAATTCCAGCGCCGATTGAGCATCCACTACCGCCCCGTCTGCATTAGAAATCTCAGCGATCGCCTTATTAATGTCACTCTCAGACTGGGAAACCGCTGCCTTCGATCCAACCACGGCTGAATCGGCTTGTCCCCGCAGTTCCGATCGCGTGGGATTTCGCACCTGCGCCAAACGAACCTGCGCCTCCTTCAAGCTCGCCGATACCTGATCGCGCTCGGGGTCCAAATCAGACGCATCCATCCGCGCCACCACCTGACCCTCCGTCACCGAATCGCCCTGTTCCACCAAAATCTCCGCCACCTTGCCCGCATTCTTGGGGCTGAGGTTCACCGTTTGGCGCGGGATAATGCTGCCACTAGCTTTTACCTTGAGTTCTAGCTTCTCTTTCCTAGCTACAGTAGTGAATTCGTCGAGCTTCTGATCGGATTTGGAGGCCAAGGGTCTCCACCCGCCAAATTGAAAGGCCAACAGAGCAGCGACGAGTCCCGTAACGCCTAGGCCCAGAACTCCAAGTAGGACCGATCGCTTAGATTTCACATTGAAAGGGGGGAATTTCATAACAGCGACGAAAGGATTCTTAAACTATATTAATGCATTCGTAAACTATCTTCATGTAATCACGAAGAATTTCGATTGAGGAGAGCATTAATGACTCCACCCGATTAAACACCCGTAAAACAGTGAAGAATCGCGAGCGATACTCTCCCGCAGGAATGAGTTTAACCAAATTTTAGACCGTCTAGGGGAGAATTTTTGTAGCTTTGTAGCGAACTAGTCGCTTGTCTCTGGGCAGAAATCAGTATCATGTACAAGATAGGAAATCTATGAAGTTCGAGAAATCGTACGGATTCCCTTCCAGCGACCTTGGATTCAGTATTATGCTTGGACCCAAATAAATCGATCGCTGTTGCTCTGCCTCCATAGCTTATGAGTCCCGTGTCAAATCAACCTGATTCTTCAAAATCTACGCGCGTTGAGAATGCTTCTCTTGAAGAACCTCTGTCTAGTCCGATGACAGAAGTGGGTGGTCCGCCGCCTAAGCTCGTTCGCCCGCCCTCTCGCCCCGCGATCGTGGAGAAGCCCGTTCCGGCAGCCACTTCGCCCGGTTCAAGTGGTCCAAATGTTCCTAGTGCGCCTGCGCGAAATGTGCCTCCCGTTCCGGAAGTAGTTATCCCGCCTCCAGAGGAAACGGATGGACGTCTGCGCCCCATTCCACCGCCCAGTGAACCGACCCAATATCGAGCGATCGGCGTCGTACGCGGCACCTATCAGCCCTCGGATGAGCAATACACTCGCGGAGAGATGTTGATGGCGGATGGCAGTCGGGTCGAAGCCGTGCTGCTCGGTCGAGTCATGAGCTTGGTCAAAAATCACTTGGCGCTTGATCAGGAACACGTTTGGGTGGTCTATCCCCGCACCCGCGAGCGCGAAGAAACCCTGCACCTCCAGATCGTCGGCGTCTGGGAACCGGAAAACTTAACTCAACGAGAAACTGATGAAGCGTCCGACTCAGGATCAGAATCCACGTCCGACTCAATCGTTGAAGAACCGACCCAAGAGCCGATCGTAGAAGCCGCTCAAGAAACTGAGCCTGTGGCCGACTATGTTCCGTCGTCGGAAGTCGATACCGATGGGTTTTCGATTCGGGGTGAAATTGTGCTGCACGAACCGGAACATGGCCGTGTGGTGGTCCGAATTCACCAGGTTCTCCGGAAGAAGGGCGAGAAAGAACCTTCCATGAAGTTTTTCAAACTCAATCTCGATGGAGATCTGAAGGGGAAAGTGCTGGGCTATTTCTGGGATCTCAAGGTCAGACGCCAAGATCAAAATCTAGTCATCCAAAACGGGACCTCTATCACACTCGTGATGCCCTGTAAATATCCCAAGCGTCCGATGGGATTTCGTCGCCCAGGATCGGGTGGCGGCGGCGGTGGCTTCCGGAAAGGCGGCGACGGTGCAGGCAAAGGCGGCGATCGATCCGGCCCTCGCAACGAAGGCCCGCCTCCAGTCCGTAAGGAAGGGGTCGAAGCACCCTCCAAGCCCGTGATCAAACGGCGTGACGCAGCGATTGAGACGACAGAATCTGACTCTGTATCTACAGAGTCGCAATAGCATCAGTTCGGGTTGACGATCGGGACAACTTCAAGGCAGTTATGGGGATGAACTTACGGGTTTGTCCCTTTTGCTTTTACATCGTCTTTAATTTGCTGTTTACTTAATAAATCTTGCACTAAACTCGGCGATCGTTGTAATGAGCCTTTCAGGTTCATCAGTCCGCAGCATATGACCGCTGTTTTCAAAAATTTGTACCTCAGCTCCCGGAATCAGCGTCGCAATCTCTTCACTCCATTCCGGCGCACAGATCCAATCATGTCGTCCTGCAAGCACCAAGGTTGGAGCCGTAATTTTTGCCAACTCCGATCGGATATCGTAGGTTCTCAAGAATCCCCCAAAAGCTTCATTAGTGGCTTCATAGGAAAAGATGCGATCGCTCCCAGTAACCGACTGCGGTTTTTCCAACAGTTTATCTAACGGTTCAACCCGACACGAATATAACGGACCCAGAATTTCAAAATAGGTCTTCAGTTCATCATTCGATTGAAACCTGCCGTCCCACAGCTTCTGGGCGATCGCAATTTGTTCAGGGGTTCCGCGATCACGCAGGGTCTGTTGCGCCTTAGGTAAAAATTCATGGCTCGCCGCTGTGGCATACACGATTAGCTGCGACACGGAATCCGGATAGCGTGCGGCGTAGGCCATGGCTACCATTCCACCGTAGGAACCCCCAATGACGAGCATTTGGCCCAGTCCTAAATACAGCCGCAGCGCTTCAAGATCTTCAACATTATTCTCCAGGGTGTAAGACGCTTGGGGTCCACGCGCGGATCGCCCTTGCCCACGATGATCGAGATACACCAACTGCATTCGATCGGCGAGAGCGCTAAAGGTCGGCTTGTAGCTGGTGTGATCGGACCCTGGTCCACCATGGAGCAAAAAAGCCACTGGGTTTTCCCGGACCCGATCGCCTTCGACCACAATCGACAGTCCCTCGACATCAAAGAATAAGTTTGTATCGCGAATGTTAGCTCTCATAGATTTGGAAATCACCCTAGTACTGCACGGCGTAAATAAGACCTGTACTGCAAACAATCAGACATATTGTTCTATTCTTCGCTGGGTTTGGGGCACGGCGTGCCATGCCCCTACAAATCCGGGTTCCAGAGACCGTAGGGGCACAGCTTGCCGTGCCCCAAACCCAACGAAGAATAGATCAATAGGTCTGATTGTCTGGATTGGTTGCAATACTGGGCTTATTTACGCCGCATAGTACTAGCTATGACCTTGAAGATTTCGTCACGATTCATATACGTAAAGCGATTCAGAAGGCGATCGGAGAGTTGGATGATGACGTATAAATTCTCGCTTATTTGACAATAAGCCTGAAGGAGCGATCGCGCAGCGATAAGGGTGAGGGTGAATATCAAAATCATCACTAGAGTGTTCAAAACTCGATCTTTACAGACATCCTCGATTCTTATATAGTCTTAAGATTAATGAAACTATAGATTGTCTTTCATTGAATGTGTAATCTGAGGAGAAGAAATGGTTGGTCCTACTTGCACAGTACTCATTGTCGAAGATAATTCGACCGATCGAGAGCAATATCGTCGATCCCTAATGGCCGACATAAGTTGTGCTTATCACTTATTGGAAGCGACGTCTGTATCAGAAGGACTATTGCTGTGCCGATCGAACACCATTGATGCTGTCCTACTCGATTACTTATTCCCTGCTGAGAATGGGTTGTCCTTCTTAGTGGCATTACATGCTGAGAATAACGGCAGTAGTCCGCCCGTTGTTATGGTCACCGGAGAAGGGAACGAAAAAATCGCCATAGAAGCGATGAAACTGGGTGCAGAAGACTATGTTCCGAAACGCGATCTGACGCCTGCATTGTTGCAGGAGAAGATGCGCAGTGCGATCGAAAAAACCGCTTTACAGCGGCAACTCAAGCGTGTCGAAGCCGATCGAATACAAGCCGAAGTAGAGCGCGATCGATTCTTTAATCTATCCCTCGACTTGATGGCGATCGCAAATACATCGGGCTACTTCGTGCGGCTGAATCCAGCTTGGGAAAAGACACTTGGGTTCACGGTCGAAGAACTCATGGCACAACCCTATCTAGATTGGGTTCATCCAGACGATCGATCGGCCACTCTTGAGGCAGCTCAACAGTTGCGCGATGGTGAGGCTGTAATCCGATTTGAGAATCGCTATCGCTGTAAGGATGGCACCTACCGCTGGTTCTCTTGGAGTACTCAGCCATACACCCTGCAAGGCTTAGTTTATGGAGTCGTCCATGACATTACTGGACAAAAACAAGCCGAACTTCTTCTTCGCAAGAAAGAAGAGACGATTCGGACTCAACTGACCGAAATTGAGACGATCTATTCGACGGTTCCTATTGGACTATGTTCTATTGATCTCGATTTCCGATTTGTTCGGATTAATGAACATTTAGCCAAAATCGATGGCCTATCTGTTGCGGATCACATTGGACGTTCGATTCGAGACGTGATCCCTGGCGTAGCCGATCAGCTAGAGCCACTGTATCATCAAGTTATAGCGTCCCGCGAACCCATTGTTAATCTAGAAGTCCGTGGCACAATGTCCGATCAGCCTGATGTCATCCGCGACTGGCTCGTGAGCTACTACCCCAAAACATTGCAAGACGGTCAAGTGATCGGGATCAATTGCATGGTTGAAGAAATTACCGATCGGAAGAAAGCCCAAGTCACTTTAGAAGAACGTAATCAAGAACTCAGGCGATTTGCGCATGTGGTTTCTCACGATCTCAAAGCCCCTCTTCGCGCCGTTTCCAATCTATCTCAATGGATAGAAGACGACTTAGAAGGAACGCTTTCCACCCATACTCAATACCAAATGACGCTTCTACGCCGCCGAGTCGATCGAATGGCGATGACGATCGATGGCTTGCTGGATTATGCCTGCATCGGACAATCCAATACTATTCCAGAGGAGTTTTCCGTTGCCGAACTTATCGCCGAGACGATCGATTCTCTAGCCATACCGCCCACCTTTAATGTTGTCATTAGCCCTGACTTACCTAAGCTCACGACCCACCGCCTCCGACTCTTTCAAGTCTTCGCAAATCTGATTGGCAATGCGATTTGTCATCACGATCGAACGGACGGATCGATTTATATTTCATGCAAAGACTGCGGTAATTTATATGAATTTACAGTTACTGATGACGGTCCAGGAATAGAACCCGAACACCACGAAAAAATCTTCGCAATCTTCCAATCCATCAATCCCCAAAACAGCCCAGACAGCACTGGCATTGGTCTCAGCATTGTCAAAAAAATCGTTGAAACCGAAGGCGGAACCATTCGTCTAGAGTCCCAACTCGGGCAAGGCGCAACGTTCTCCTTCACTTGGCCTTGTCTAGGGCAAGTCCTTTCTCCAATACCGACTTCTCCCTAGCTCTTACGCCATAGGGTGCCAACTGCTCAATAGAAAGTCCGGTTAGGATTTGCATATCGTCTAATGGTATTCCTCGCAATAGCATCTCAACACACCAAGTCTGTTGGGCTTGTTCTAGAGTCGGAGGCGTGCCATTGAGGTTGTATAAATCCAGTGTTAAATCCTGCCAGATAGCCTGAATCTGTCCGATCGTCAAAGGTTCTTGATCAGCGTCAATAAAAAGTGCAGACTGTGTATCCTTGCGGTTCTTGAGCCATTGGGTTAGCGGGTTTTTCAAGTAAGTTCCATAGCGTTTTCCCATAATCCATTGATTAATTGGCACCTGACGAATGGCACCTTGGGTGATTTGTAAGACCTGCGCATCGCGATCGCTGAGATGATGCACCCGTTGTAATATCGTGAGTTCTACAGGACGAATCCCCGCCCCAAACAATAGATACACGATCGCCATTTCCATCGCGCCTTTCTTCTGCGCCCGTTGAAATAAAGTCTGCACCAGCGACGCCGGAAGATCAATCACTAGTGCAGAGTTAGTCCTATCGCTGTGAATCCCGCCCGTAGACGTTTGGCCGACCATCAACAAAACCACCGACTCAATAAACGCTTCCCGACTCAGCCACAATCCCTGCAACTCCGTCGTCAAGTCGAGCATGGCATATCCCAAAAGGGTGCTATTCAAGACCCGCACCGATCGATCGGTAAACACACCCTCTCCCAATTCAGTCACCAGTTGCTGATGGACCTGTTGGATACCGCGTCCTAAGGCTTCTTTCGTTTCAATAGGAGACTTAGATGATTCCCCAACGATCGATCGCAGGAGTTCTGGAGCCGTGTCTAACAGTTGTAAGAACGACTGAGCATAGGTTCTAACAATGTGGTCGGGGGAGCAAGCGCGATCGATGTTTTGTCCCAACATCAAGGCTAAACGAGTGAACATCTCCGATTCTTCTAAAACAGCTAGCACCAATCCCTGCTTGTTGCCAAACTGTCGAAACAGCGTCACTTCATTCACTTCGGCAAGTTCCGCGATCTGTTTCGTGGTGGTTTCGGTGATGCCCTGCTGGGTCAATAGCGCTAGAGCTGCATCGATTAAGCGCTGACGGGTGGGGTTTCGGGGCGTTGACATGGCGTTATTCCTAAAGCGATCGGCAAGCAATGTAAGTGGCACTTGCATTTTTTAGGATCTCCTGTTAGATTATAAATGTAAGCGGCACTTGCATCTGCTTACACTCCTTATTTTTATCAGGATCGAATGATATGACCTCTCAATCGCTTCAGCGGAGTCCCGTGCGGAGTCCTAGTTTGTCGTGGGTAAATGTGGGCTTTTTTGGTTCCATTCATCTCTTAGCTTTACTTGCACCGTGGTTCTTCTCATGGTCTGCGCTGGGGACAATGCTGTTGTTGCATTGGTTGTTTGGAGGAATTGGGATTTGTTTGGGCTATCACCGATTGTTGACCCATCGGAGCTTTCAAGTTCCTAAGTGGTTGGAATATGCGATCGCCTTTCTGGGTGCGTTGGCGATGCAGGGTGGGCCTGGATTTTGGGTTGCGGGACATCGGCAGCATCACTTGCATACGGAAGATTGGGATAAAGATCCCTATTCGGCCAAACGAGGATTCTGGTGGAGTCATATGCTATGGATTCTGTATCCCACGCCCGAATACTTTGAGCCGAATTCTTATCGTAAATGGGCACCAGACTTGGCGAAAGATGGATTTTATCGCTGGTTAGATAAGTACTTCTTGACTTTACAAATTCCGGTGGCGCTGATTCTCTACGCGATCGGCGGTTGGTCCTTTGTGGTATATGGCGTATTCGTGAGAGCAGTCATTCTTTGGCACACTACATGGCTGATCAATTCAGCGTCTCACATGACGGGCTATCGATCGTTTGATCACACCGAAGACAACTCCCGCAATCTCTGGTGGACGGCGCTGTTGACCTATGGCGAAGGCTGGCACAACAACCACCACGCTCATCCGAACGTTGCTCCGGCAGGCCGAACCTGGTGGGAAATTGATATGACTTGGTGGGCCATTCAGGGATTACAGAAATTGGGGTTAGCAAAACGGGTTGTGATGCCACCGAAGGATTAGAAGACTCGATCGTCGGGATCAATGCCCTTGACCCGACGTCAACAACGAATTCATATGAAGGAATTCATGTGAAGCCGCTGCCGGGGATCAACGCGCCGCCCTAGGGGATTTTGTAATCAGGACCAAACGCTACCTACAAAATGGAGATTTTAGGAGCAACAGCCCATAACAGAAATCTCAAGCTAAACGTCTATTTCTTACCAGCATGAAGCATGAATGATATGCCATGCACACCTCAATTTTTGGATTGGGTGAATGACCCAAATCTCCCCCAGTTTATTCAGATTGATCAACGTAAACTGCGCTAGATTTTGATCAATCTACTGATGTAATGCCGTGAAATTCACCCAACAGGACTCAACTACAATCATTGCCCTGACAGCTAATGCAACCATAAACCAAGCTGATATTTTTGCATCTATCCTTGGCAATAGATCCGGCAACCCTCTAGGGGGTTACAGTGCTTGTAAGGATAGCCTATACTTATGTAACTATTGCACAGCATTCTAATATAATGCCGCAATACAAGATGAATTTCTTAACTTAAAGGATTTCTGGTATAGTTTATGTTGTGCTCTATACTTTAAGTACGATGCCTACATTTAAACTTGCTCAATCTACAAGTTTGGATCTCTTGACAGACGATCGGTTGTCAGCGATCACCGATTATTACATTCAGAAGCTTTTACAGCAGAACATTGCGCAGCTTACGGCATTTCCTCAAGATGTAATTTCTTCAGATACAACTGCTGTTCCATCAACAGACTTTTGCTATAGCTCCATCGCACTGTTCGATCGACTTCGTGCTATTCATAGAAATCTCGCTCCGATCGTTCAACGCTTAGAAAAGCTGGTTCTTCAGCATCAAACCCTTCGCGCTGAAGGCCGAAAGTATCAGTTTGAATTGAGTCATGTTGAAGAACAAATTTTCAGGTGCTTTGCCCTCAAGCGAACCGAAGCTATAATCCAGGCTAAAATTCTGATCACTGATGATACCCCTGAAACGTTCCGTCTACTAGCCTCAACTCTGATTGAACAGGGCTATGCAGTCGATCAGTTACCTAGTGGAACATCTGCCCTAGACTATATTCGTCATAACCAACCCGATCTTATTTTATTAGATGTGATGATGTCCGGAATGGACGGCTATGAAATATGTGAACGGTTGAAGCTAGACCCGCAAACGTGCAAAATACCCGTGTTATTCTTGAGCGCGATCGGTGATTCTCCAAGTAAAGTCAAAGCTTTCGAGTTGGGCGGTGTGGATTACGTGACCAAACCATTTCAACTTGAAGAAGTGCTTGCCCGCGTTGAATACCAACTCAAACTCTATCAACAGGATCAACAAAAACGATCCATTATTAAAGAGAATCAACCCTATAAAGATTTCTTTGAAAATGCGATCGAAGGAATGTTTCAAAGCAGCGTTAGCGGTCAGTATTTAAGGGTGAATCAAGCTCTAGCGAGTTTACTTGGGTATGAGTCTCCTCAAGATTTGATGGAGTCTGTTCAAGATATAGCTCTCCAAATCTATGCCATTCCACAGCGCCGATCGCAGTTTGTTCAACACTTAGAGCAATTTAACACCCTTAAAGCCTTTGAAGTTGAGGTCTATTGTAAAAACGGCGATCGAATCTGGGTCCAAGAAACGGCCCGTGCAGTTCGAGATTCAGAACAAAATCTACATTATTATGAAGGAACGGTTCACAACATTACTCAACACAAACAGTTTCAAAATCAGCTTGAAATGTTTCAACGCAGAGAAGAACTCAGTAACGATCACAACTGATTCTCAAAATAGGCTTGATAGAGCGGACAGTAGATTTTTACTTGATTTCCATTCCGTTTGACAAGCCCCAAGCTTTCTAATTGATACGCGGTAATCAATTCTAACGTCATGGGTTCAGAATGACTTAAAACAGTTTTGAAGGAGTGAAGTAAATTGGGATTTTGCTGAAGGCGATCCCAATGGCGATTGAGCGCTTGACTATAGATTCCGCTGTCGGTTGCAGCTTCTTGAAGAATCGTTTCAAGGGAGAGATCGTGCCTCAACCAGTAAAATGCCAACTGAAGCCAATAAGGATGTCCGCCCACTAAGGTATTGAGTTCCTCTAAATTAGAATCACTAAGCTGATCCAACTGATAACGTTGGGCGAGCTGAGCAGTCTGGTGAACATCAAAGGCAGAAAGATCGATCGGAACGCCAACATTAAATGGAGATTGGTGGACCTTGAGCGGAACATAGATTTCAATGTTATGAACCACCACTAGGCGCAAATTTTGCCAAATGGGTTGCTGCGCAGCAAGTTCATGCCAAATCCGAAACAGCGGCAATACATCTTTCGCAAGTTCAGGATACTCAAATAACAGCGTGATTTCATCCAGAATCAACACGATCGGTTTCTTAATCTGATCGAGTAGAAACATCTGAAAATAGACATTACAACTCGACTTACTCCCACTTTCTTCATCCCAATATTCATCCAACTGTGGCTCTAGATTCACCTGTCGGCTTATCTGAATACAAAGCCAACGCAAGAAATCATTTAACTTCCCAAAGACCCGACGATCGGCACTCTGAAAATCCAACAGAACAGGGACCATTCCCTGTGCTTGAGCATAAGCAACCAGTCTCAATACTAGAGACGTCTTTCCCATTTGACGAGGCGCTTTAATCCGAAGTAGTCCACCCGGCTTTAGAATCTCACGATAAGCTAACAGCTCAAGGACCGATCGCTGCAAATAAAAACTGGAGTCTATTGCTAGGGGACTACTGGGAAATTCAAGCACCCCAGGGAGAAAAGATTCAGCGACAGTCGGTGCATTGAGTAGAGCGGGATCGTCCAGTTCATCTAGAAGCATCCGTACGATTTTCTTTGTGACCTTACGCCCTAAAAGTTGAGAGAGCATCTTCCAAAGCTGAAATCCAACTTCCTTCACATAATCATAGTCGTAGCCGGATTCAGTCGCGATTTCCCGGTACCGCTTTCCCTCACAGGATCGGAGGAGCACCGTTTCCTGAATATAGCTCAGACGATCGGGGGTGATTAGCCCATTCACTTTTGCTAGGATTATAGGCTGCATAGAGACAAGCTGAGATTAAACTAAATCAGGTCAAAAAATGAATTAAGAAGTACACTATGCCATAAAAGTTTGACAGATTACTTTTCTGTTGTCCAGTCATCCGTGCAAATACCCCTCTTTCCACCCCATTTATCCGATCGATCCCCAAGCTTTAGTCCAATTTGCCCCACTTATCCCACTTTATTTTAAAACCAATTTTCTATATGATTGTGACTAATTAGTTACCTAGTGTAATGACCGACTACGAGTACCAGGTTGGCGGTAGCCTCCGTCAAAATGCACCCAGCTACGTGATTCGACAGGCCGATGTAGACCTTTACTCAGCGCTTAAGGCAGGCGAACTCTGCTACGTTTTCAACTCTCGCCAAATGGGTAAATCTAGCCTTCAGGTTCGTGTGGGCGATCACCTAGAGCGATCGAATGTCCGATGTGCTTATTTAGATATGAGTTCTATCGGTAGCGAACACATTCAGCCTAAACAGTGGTACCGGGGAGTTGCGGTCGAACTCTTACGATCGCTCAATCTTTGGCGTGAATTTAACTTTAAAGAGTGGTGGAAACAGCACGAAGATCTGTCGATTCTTCAATGCTTCAGCTTGTTTCTTGAAGAAATTCTTTCAACGGCTTACCCTGACCAAAACTTGCTCATTTTTGTCGATGAGATTGATAGCACACTCAGTTTACCGTTTACCGTCCATGACTTTTTTGTCTTGATTCGATCGTGTCATGAACGTCGAGCCAATAACCCAGTTTATCGTCGGCTCAATTGGGCTTTATTCGGCGTCACGACCCCGTCTGAACTCATTGGCTATCGTACGCATACACCGTTCAATACCGGGCGATCGATCGAGCTTAAGGGCTTTAAGTTTCATGAGTCTCTCAGCCTGATGCAGGGCTTAGTCGGAAAGATTAACAATCCTGCCGGAATTTTAAAAGCAATTCTAGACTGGACGGGCGGACAGCCATTCTTGACCCAAAAGATTTGTCGGCGGGTCATTGAGCTTAGTTGGTCTGTTCCTAGCGGCAAAATTATACTCCCACCCGGAACAGAATCCTATTGGATCGAGCAACTGGTCAATACCCAACTCATTGACCACTGGGAATCGCAGGATGAACCCGAACATTTACGGACGATTCGCGATCGGCTTCTCCACCATCCCCAAACCCGGCAGATCCTGGAACGTTATCAAGAAATTCTTAATAAAAATGACTATGATCCAAACATAAGCGATGCGACACTGCTTCTCTCTGGATTGATTGAAACTCAAAATAACCAACGACAGGTCAAAAATAGAATTTATCAAGCCGTATTTAACCAATCCTGGCTAACGAAGCAGTTCAGTTCATTGTCAAGACAGGGAGCATCTTCGCGCGCTATTCCCTTGTCCCAGGACATAGAGAATCTGCTAAATACCAAAGGCGATCGAGAGCAGTGGCTCCATGATGCTATTTTAGAGAAGTTAGAACGTGATGATTATCAACTCCGATCGTCACAATCTCAAGAAATCTCAGTGAGCTATCAAACCTCCGATCGTGCCATTGGAGATTTGCGTGAAAATAAAATATCCTGACAAACTGCCCCAACCTCCAATTCTGGGGGCTTCAGAAACTCATGTCCCCTCAGAATTAGGGACCACCAGAATTCTGACTCGATTGTTACTAATCCCTCTTTTCTAAAACTTTTCCACCCTTTTGCTGAAAGTCTCTCTAGGGAGGCATTTCAGCGATTGCTTTGATATTAACGACCCGATAAATTAAAGAACTCATAAAATAATAGTTGACGACCGAGTTAACAATACAAAATATTCTATATTCGTTACGTGGAAGACTAAACCAATTTGAACTTAAGTTTCAATCTTTTTCTAGATTATCGATCTGATTAAACATTCAGAAAATTTGGTCGATAGTTTTTAATTGAGTTGCTTACCACTTCATAACCTGTTGTTGGACTTTGGACTGAAGCCAAAAATCATTGATTAAGGATGAACAAACTTTAGAATGAAAAATCTTAGTAAATCAACTTGTACTATACTTAATATTCAAGTTGATAATCTCTCAATGAATGAAGCGATGAGTCAAGTTTGTCAGGGATTTGTTGTCACGCCTAATGTTGATCATCTCATTCATCTCCAAAAAGATGAGGATTTTTATAATGCTTATCAATCCGCAGATTATCGATTTTGTGATAGTCAAATTTTAATTAAAATGTCTCATTTTTTGGGGACACCTATTAAGGAGAAAATCACTGGATCGGAGTTCTTTCCTACGTTCTGTCAGTTTCATCGCTCCAATGCTGCAATTCGAGTTTTCCTGCTGGGAGGTGCATCAGATTCACCTGATTTAGCGGCTAAAAATATCAATAATAGGGTAGGGCATAACATTATTGTCGGCGGTTATTCACCTCCATTTGGATTTGAAAATGACCCTGATGAATGTGCTCGAATCATTAATCTGATTAAGAAATCAGGTGCAACTGTTCTAGCGGTGGGCGTGGGTGCGCCAAAGCAAGAAAAATGGATTGCAAAATATCGCTACCGATTGCCATCAATTAAAATCTTTATGGCCATTGGAGCAACAATAGATTTTGAAGCGGGAAAATTACTTCGTGCTCCAAATTGGACTCAGAAAGCAGGATTGGAATGGCTCTATCGTCTATTTTCCGAACCTAAGCGACTGTGGCGACGCTATTTAATTAATGATCCACCCTTCTTTTGGCTGATTCTAAAACAACGAGTTGGATTGTATCGATCGCCCTTTCAAAAGACTCCTTCAAATTCTCAAGTTTCTGCTCGATAGCACTACTAGCATCTGACATCGATTAATACCGAGCATCATTAGGATCTAAAACTATGCCAAAAGTTTCTGTCGTCATCCCACTTTATAACTCCGAGCGATACATTAATAGAACGATTCACTCTGTTCTTAATCAAACCTATACTGATTTTGAAGTCATTATAGTTGATGATGGATCGACCGATCGCGGAGTTGAAATTTGTCAATCGTTTAAAGACTCTCGAATTAATATTATCCAGCAGGCTAATAGAGGAGCGCCAGGTGCTCGCAATACTGGAATCCGTCGTGCTCAGGGTGAATATGTTGCATTGTTAGACAGTGATGATATATGGTCTCCTAGTAAGCTTGATCGCCATGTTGCTCATCTAGAACAGGAACCCACCGTGGGGATTAGCTTTTGCTATTCAGAGTTCATTGATGAATCTGACAAGCGGTTAGGAATATACCAAAAATCTAAGCGCTTGACGGGGATCACGCCAGACAATATCCTTTGTCAGAATCCGATCGGGAATGGTTCATCTGCGGTAATTCGGCGATCGGCCCTGCAAGATATCGAGTTTCAAGCTGAAATTCAAGGAAAGACAGAACTCTGTTATTTTGATGAACACCTTCGTGAAATTAGTGCAGATGCAACCGATGTTGAATTTTGGCTGAGGACTTGTATTACAACGGAATGGATCATTGCTGGAATCCCTGAGGTGTTGACTTACTATCGAATTAACAGCATTGGACTTTCCTCAAATGCCATTCAACAGCTTCACGCCCTCGACCAAGTTATTGAGAAGACTCGCACCTACGCACCAGACATCATTGCTCGCTGTGAATCGCTGACCCGTGCTTACCATTTCCGGTACGCTGCACGACGCTTTGTGACACTTGGAGAATCGAAAGCTGCTATAAAGATGTTACATTCGTCTTTGCGATCGGACTGGCGAATCATCCGTTATGAACCCCAAAAAACAGTGCTCACTGCCCTCGCGGTCTACCTCATGCACTATCTCCCGGCAACATTTTATCGCCCATTACAGTCATTGGCTATGAGGGCCATAGCACGTCCTTCTCAGGATACCGAGGTCAATCTTTCATGAGTTCGTTTCTCCAAAGCGCCAGTTGGTTAGGCACCGCAGAATTATTCAACCGAGTCATGCGGTTGGGCACAACTGTTGTTGTTTCCCGTGCCCTCAGTCTGGAAGACTATGGGTTGAGTGCGATCGTGCTGGTCGTCGCAGAAACTGCAACTGTACTATCCCTGCGAACTGGGATTGGCAGTAAGCTAGTTCAAGCTCCTGAAAAAGACTTGGAGCAGTTATGCAGCAGCGCTTATGGGCTGAACTGGATCATGGCGATCGGGATATTTCTCTTACAATTTAGTATTGCGTTTCCCATTGCACATTGGTATCATGAGCCGCGATTGATTGCACCAATTTGCGTATTAGCCTTCACGACGTTGGCCATGCCGACATATCTGGTTCAGGGTGCGCTGGTTTATCGTGAAAATCAGTTTCAGGTCTTGGCGCTCTGTAATGTAGGTCAGGCATTTTTCGGCAATCTTGCTGCAATTGTCATGGCCCAAATGGGGTACGGATTTTGGGCCTTTGTGTTGCCTAGTGTCATCGCAACACCTGTATGGTGGTTTGTTATTCGTAGATCTCAGTCTTGGCGTTTCCAAGGCTCGATGGACGTTGCTCAATGGCCCGAGATTCTCACTTTTGCTAAAAATCTCATGGGTATTGAACTTCTTGTGAAAATTCGGGCCAACGTAGATTACCTGCTCATTGGTCAAGTCCTCGGCATGGAAGCACTTGGCATCTATTACTTTGCCTTTAATGCGGGCTTGGGAATCAGTATTAGCTTGATCCAAGCCCTGATTCAGCCACTCTATTCACACCTTTGTGAATGTCAGGGCGATCGAGCTGCCATTCGATCGCTTTATTTCAGTAGTCTCAAGTCAGTTGGGCTGATCATGGTACCATTTGTTTTGCTTCAGACCTGTCTCGCCCCCTGGTATGTGCCGATCGTCTTTGGTCAGAAGTGGGTCGTTGCAATCCCAGTTGTGATGCTAATTTGCCTTTCGGCAATCCCTAGGGCGTTTGCAGACTCCGCTTCGTCACTGCTTCAATCCATCGACCGAGGAAAAGCTGATATGTATTGGAATCTGATCTTCACCCTGATCTTTAGTCTTGCGCTCTGTGGTTCAGTCAAGGGCGGGATTACTTCAGTGGCCATCACTGTATTAGTCATTCATTTTGTTTCGATCCCCTTCTTTCTACGTTGGGTCCATCAACTTGATATTTTGTCATCTCATCCGACAGAGGTTTGCTCATGAGACTTCCAACTCTAATTTCAGTCATTATCCCAGCCTACAACATTGATCAATACCTGGCTGAAACTCTAGATTCAGTTCTTGCACAAACCTACTCTCACTTTGAAGTAGTGATTGTGAATGATGGTTCGACCGATCGCACGTTAGAGATTGCGCAGGAGTACGCAGCTAAAGATGATCGGATTCGTGTCATTTCTCAACCAAATCAAGGCGTTTCGCTAGCTCGGAATCATGGCATTCGGGAGACAACCGGAGAATTTGTTGCATTTTTGGATGGCGACGATCGATGGCATCCGACTAAACTCAGCTCTCACGTTGACCATTTTAAATCCTTTGGACAGAATGTCAAGCTGGATACTAAGTCTACTGAGAGGAAAAGTCTTGGCATGAGTTTTGCAAAAGTTGCATTTATTGCGTCTGATGGGAGCTATACGCAGCAATATTCTAATTCAAAATTAACGGACCTAAATCCTGAAGATTTTTACATTGAAAATCCAGTTGTGACACCCTCCAATGTTGTCATTCGACGATCGATCTTGGACGCTGTAGGATACTTTTCACCACAGCTCAATGGTTCAGCAGATCAGGAACTCTTCTTTAGGATTGTCTGGTCTGGGGCAATTGCAGAGGGTTTAGATACGGTCTTGGCCGAATACCGGACCCTAGAGGAAAGCATGTCTGCAAATCTTCATCACATGGAAGAAAACTGGCAACTCTTAAATCGTTGTGTTGAAGTATACGCCCCTACTATGGTTAAGGATCACTATAATAGGGCCTACGCCTACTTTCTACGATATTTAGCAAGACATGGAATTCGGGTCCGAGCAAAACCTCAACAGACTCAAGCCTTTATCTGGCGGGCAATTTATCAAGACCGATCGCTACTTTTGCGAGAACCTAAGCGAACATTAGCCACGTTACTCTTTGCTTACATCCCACACCGTTCTAAGCAATCTTGATACTTAAATCTGTTATTCACCATTCCAATGGTTTAAATCATGCCCAAAGTTTCAGTTATTATTCCCACCTACAACAGTAGCACCACGATCGGTGAGACACTACAGTCGGTCTTCCGACAAACCTATTCAGATTTTGAAATACTTCTGATCAATGATGGATCAACTGATGATTTGATGGGAGTATTAAAAGATTTCCAAGATTCACGATTACAAATTTTACACTATGAGAATGGCGGACTTTCTGCTGCTCGCAACAGAGGCATCGATCGAGCCTCTGGAGAGTATATTATTTTCTTAGACGCAGACGACTTGTGGTCTTCAGACAAACTAGAAAGTCATGTCAATGCTTTAGATAATGCTCGAAGGACTAATCATAAAGCAGGTGTCGTTTACAGTTGGTCCTATTTTTTAGATAATGAAACTAATGCCTGTTATGTCAATCAACCTAAGCCCTATGAAGGAGATGTATTGGCCGATATATTAGGAATTAATTTTGTAACAAGTGGATCAAATCCTATGATCACACGCGAAGCCATTAATTCAGTTGGATATTTTAATGATGATTTTAAAGGGGCTTCTGATTGGGAATACTGGATTCGATTAGCACAACAGTGGAATTACATTCTCATCCCAGAACGGCAAGTCTTTTACCGTCAAAGTCGCACCTCAATGTCATCTAATATTGATAATATGGAAAACAGCCAGCTTCAGATATTAAAGAGTGTCTTTCCAACCCTTCCTGATGATTTACAATCGATTCAAGCAACAGCCCGATCGCATATTTATCTCTACTCTGCCCAACTTTACTTTACCCGATTTCCGGGAAGAACTCGTTACGATAAGATTCCTCAAAAATTACTTCAATCATTCTTGAGTGATCCTAAAATTATCACAACTTCAGGATATCGAGAATTTGTAATTCGCTGGTTATTTCAGCATTTAATCAAATCTCCGATTAAATCAACCCTGAGACATTCTAGATTAGGTAACTTCCTATTAAAACGCTACCGATTGGGTGATTTACTGGGATCCACAGAAAAAAATGAAAAACGATCGCTAACCCATTTAATGTACTAGATAATAAATCTTACAATCATGAATTATTCACCTAAAGTTTCAGTTATTATTCCTACCTACAACAGTAGAAACACGATCGGTGAAACATTGCAGTCCGTCTTTAAGCAAACTTATTCAGATTTTGAAATACTTCTGATTAATGATGGTTCGACTGATGATTTGATGGAAGTATTAAAAGACTTTAAAGATTCACGGCTACAGATTTTACCCTATGAGAATGGCGGACTTACCGCTGCTCGTAATCGGGGCATCGATCGAGCCTCTGGAGAGTATCTTATCTTTCTGGATGCGGACGATCTCTGGTCTTCAGATAAGTTAGAAAGTCATGTAAAAGCCCTAGAAAATGCTAGAAAAATTAATTCCAAAGTAGGTGTAGCTTACAGTTGGTCCTATTTTCTAGATGATGAAACCAATGCTTGCTTTGTCAAACATTCTAAACCCCATGAAGGGAATGTATTGTCTGAAGTCTTGAAGAGTAACTTCCTAGAAAGTGGGTCAAATCCTATGATCACACGCGAAGCAATTGATTCAGTTGGATATTTTAATAATGATTTTCTAGGCGTTTCTGATTGGGACTACTGGATTCGATTAGCGAAACAGTGGCATTATGTCCTCATCCCAGAACGGCAGGTTTTCTACCGCCAAAGTCGCACCTCAATGTCATCATCTGATGTTCCCAGGTCTGAACAGAATCTACTTCGAGTAATTCACGACACTTTCCCCTCTCTCCCAAGCAATCTCCAACCGCTCAAATCGATCGCCCTCTCGAATATCTACCTATACAGTGCCAAACTCTATTCCCGACAAACCCCTAGCTCAGAGACCATATCCCAACTTAGAAAAAAGCTTTTTCAAGCGATCGTGGCCCACCCTGGTCATCTCCGAAAGCGCGATACTTATGTTCTAATAATTAAAGGCTGTCTCCTTCAGTCTCTTCCCCGTCCGTGGTCCCAAAGTATTCAAAGGGTCTACCGCCAGTTCAAACGACCTCAACTCAAAATTCAACAGGACTAATTATGACACCGCAATACCCGATTCACACAGCGCCTACAGTGCCGATTCCAAAACGTCGTTGGGGAACTGTGATCGGGCTATTGTTATTAGTAAACAGCATCATCCTTTTGATTGCATTCATATCATTAAAAAAGACAAAGGAAACTTATTCTACACAGGTCAACCTTAGTATTCCAAGTTCTAGTTCTAATACGTCGGTGAATGTTCCAAATATCGGCAATACCTCCATATCAAGTGGTTCTCCCTATGGGGCTTCACGGGATCCTCGTGCAAGTTATCAATTGATTATCGAAAGTGAGCAAGTGTTATCTCAAGCCGCAACACGCTTGAACCTCCCGCTTAAAGCATTCGGCAAACCCAACATCAAACTCATTGATGAAACAATAGTCATGAGAATGACCTTTAGTGGCGATACTGCCCAAGAAGTTGAGGCAAAGGCGAATGCGCTTTATGAAGCGCTTCAAGAACGGCTAGATCAGCTCCGAAAAGAAGAAATTGACAGACGTGAGTTTGGCGTGCAGTCTTCTCTAGGAGCCTCACGCAAAAAGTTGATGGCGGCCCAAGATCAGGTGAGCAAATACCGAATCCAATCAGGGCTAAGCTCAGATGAACAGATCAAAGACCTCGCTAAAAACATTGAAGAACTCCGGAAAAGTCGGACATCCTTATTTGCCGAGTCTGGTAAAAGTGAGGCGCGATTGAAAGAATTGACCCAGAACCTAGGCATTTCATCTCAGCAAGCCAGCGAATCATTTGTCCTTCAGTCTGACAGCCTCTTCCAACAAACCCTCAAAAACTACAGCGACATTACGGCCAATCTCGTCCTTCTTGAAACTAGCTTTACTCCCCAAGTCCCTAAGGTCCAACTAGAAAAGGCAAAGCAACAGGATGTCCAATCCGCTCTACTAAACCGGGGCAGTCAGTTACTCGGGCGATCGATCGACCAAGAAACGGTCGATCGTCTAATTCTATCAGGCAGTACTACAGGTTCTAGTGGTGGATCCCGTGAATCGCTCTTTAAAGATCTCGTCATTACTCAAGTTGAAGGCAATGGGATCCTGTCGCAAGTTAAAGCCCTCGATACCCAAATCCTACAGCTCGAATATCGCCTCCAAAGCCTAGTCCAGAGACAATCCGGACTCGATACGCTAAAGCGCGATCTGCAAATGACAGAGGCCGTCTTTTCTTCTAAATTAACTCAATTAGATGTCAATCGGGGCAACATCTACGATTCTTATCCCCTCGTCCAAAAGCTTTCTGGACCGGATACCCCCCAAAAGGTACTCTCCCCCAATCCTACCTACATTAGATTAGGGACTATCGCTGGCTCGTTACTGATCTCATCTGCCATTATTGCTTATACTTTTCGCCCATCCCGCCGCCTTCAGGGAGTATCTATTCATTCATGAAAGTTACCCATTTTCCCGAGAAAATTATTTGGTTTCAGAGTCTATTTATTTATCCTATTTATCTTTCAGGAACCCTATTCACATTCAATATATTACAGCTTTGGATACTAGTAGGATATACACTCTTTTGGCAAGTTAAGCTTAGTTTAGAGGCTACAAACAAGATAGATTCTATTGATATTCGTCACTGGCGATCGACTCCGCCGCTGATCTGGGGGTGGCTCATCAGTATGATATTGATGGGGGTCACAATTCTAATTGGGATTTATGAAAATGGCTATAATTCTAATGACATGATACGATCGACAATTGGTTGGATGGGAGATTGGTCGTTACTCGGAATCTATCCATTGTTGGGATATCTTTTACCGATTCGTCCAGCCGTAATCTATCGATCGGCCTGCGTCATTGCAGCTCAAAGCTTAATTGCCATCCCCATTTGCTACGGGGCCTATCTTCTCAAACTCCCAGAGTTAATTTATCTTTCTCCGTTAGAACCAATTTTTCCAGGTGGTAAGGTATACTATTATATCTTTTGGTATGTGCGCGAAGTAGATTCAGATGGAATTCGACTTGTGTTATTCACGCCTTGGGCTCCTGCATTGGGATTGATAGGTTGTATTTTTTTCTTTTACGCTCTTGAAGAGCAAACCACCGTTTGGAAATGGCTCGGAATCGTGGGATCTCTCGCAATGATGATTGCATCGGTTTCTCGGGGTGCCTACTTATTTTTACCCGCTACAGTCGCGATCGTTTGGGTCATAAAAAACCTCTCATTCATTCAATTTCAGCTCAGTTTAGGAATAAGCTGTTTTCTAGGAGGACTCGGATCAACGCTTCTGCTCGATCGCTTTCAAGAGTTTTCTGGTAGTTTCAAATCAGCTCGTAAAAGCTCGTCCCAAGTACGAGGTGAACTCGAACGGGTCGCATTCGATCGCTGGACCGATTCACCCATTTTTGGACATGGAAAACAAATAAAAGGACCCGACTTTTTACAAAAAATGCCGATCGGGTCTCATCATACTTGGATAGGCTTGCTCTTCACTCAGGGGTTACTTGGCTTTTGTTTATTTCTAATCCCGTTGGTATGGAGTTTGATTGATTTGTCATTGAGGGTTAAATCAAGTCCAATCGCGCATGTGACGTTAAAGGCTCTCTTGCTTATCACCTTCGCATCGTTCAGCGATAACATCGAAAAATTAGCTTATCTATACTGGAGCGCGTTTTTAATGATAGGAATAGCTCATCGCGAGGCTATCTTACCTACGCAAACAAAAGACCTTGCTAGTGGGTAGAGGCTGGATGGTGACATCAACGTTCGATCGAATACTTAATCTGCCCTAACTCCTTTTGAAACGAAGATAGGGCGATCGGAGCGTTAGAGTTTACAGTAAGGTTATTGTCCTAGAGTAGTGTAATCCGTGTATCCGGCTTCACCGCCGCCGTAAAACGTCGATCGATCGTAGGGAGCAAGAGGTAAGTCCTGAGCAAATCGCTGGGGAAGATCAGGATTTGAAATATAGAGTCTCCCGTAAGCAATCAAGTCGGCATGACCCGCATTCAACGTTTCTTCACCTGTAGTTTGGCTGTGTCCTCCAGCGCTAATCAGAATCCCATGATAGAGAGTCCGAAAATAAGCGGTACTCAATGCCATATCTGGATTGTCCACAGTCTCGTTATTCTGAACCCGAGGCTCAACCAAATGTAAATAGGCCAAAGATAAACGATCGAGTTGTTCTACAACATAGGAAAACAACGCTTTAGGATTGCCATCGGACATGCTGCCAAAGGTTCCACTAGGCGATAACCGAACCCCAACCCGATCGTGACCCCACACATCAACGACAGCATTAATGACCGCGAGTAAAAGCCGAGCGCGATTAGGAATCGATCCGCCATACTCATCGCTACGATGATTCGAGCCATCCTGCAAGAACTGGTCCAATAAATACCCATTCGCCCCATGCACCTCCACGCCATCAAACCCAGCCGCTAGCGCATGTTCCGCCGCTTGACGGTAGTCCTCGATAATCCCTGGGATTTCTGAAGCATCAAGCGCGCGCGGGACAACCGATGGCTGCGGTCCTGTGAACGTAAGCGCTGGATCGGCAGGGGCGATCGCACTGGGAGCGACGGGCAACTCACCGTTGGGTTGAAAACAAGGATGCGAGACGCGACCCACGTGCCACAGTTGCAGAAAAATAAGTCCGCCCTGATCGTGGACTGCCTGAGTCACCTGCGTCCAGCCAGCGATTTGGTCGGCGCTATGAATCCCTGGCGTAAACGGATACCCCTGACCTTGGGGTGAAATTTGGGTAGCTTCAGAGATAATCAGTCCAGCGGTCGATCGTTGGCGATAGTATTCCGCATTGATCGCCTGAGGCACGTTTCCCTCGGTCGCCCGGTTGCGCGTCAAGGGAGCCATTACGATTCGATTTTTGAGCCTGTATCTCCCAAGCTGGATGGGTTCTAACAGTTTGAGTGGATGATTCATCGGTTTTCCTAGTAGTAGTTCAATGATTCGAGATTATCGAACTACTGGACTGTATCAAAACCTGTGAGATAATGCAAGAAGTTGATTATTGCTTTTCAAACAAACCCCATGCGTCCGTTTTATCATCCCCGGTGCGAAGATATGTCCCTAGCTGGCGTGCTGTATGCGCTGGGGGATCCGGTCCGGTTGCAGATCATTACGCGACTGGCTAAAACTGGAGAATTAACCTGCTCAGATTTGGACTGTGCGATCGCAAAATCCACGATGTCCCATCACTTTAAAATTTTGCGAGAATCGGGACTGGTAATGACTCGTAAGGAAGGCACACAGCATATTAATACGCTCAGACGGGCGGATCTCGATCGGCTTTATCCGGGGCTATTAGCAGCGGTGCTTCATCACTCAGCGCAGTACTCGTGAAACGCTGGGGTATCAATATCATTTGATGCCCTCAGCCCAACATGTCTGGTCGAAAATCCTTGAAGCGCGATCGCGAAACAGCGGCGCATCCCTTAGAATAGTGGATGTACTGACTATCTTTACCGACACCCTTGATCCAGCAAGAAACCCTCAATTTATTGGAATGGCCGCGCTTATGCCAGCATTTGGCGACCTTTGCGGCGACGAAGCTTGGAGCGCTCGCTGCCCGTAATCTTCAGATTCCTACCTGCCAAGCCGATACCGAGGTGCTGCTAAACCAGACTCGTGAGGTGTATAACATCGAACTTGGGGCGTCCGGAAGCCTTCAATTTGCTGGGATTCAAGATATTGGAGACTCATTAGAACGGGCGGCGTTGCAAGGGATTTTGTCGGGGGATGAGTTGTTGAACATTTCGACGACGCTATCGGGTGCGCGGAGTTTGCGGCGATCGATCGAAGTGTACGAAGATGTGCCGACGTTGCTGGTGTTGATTTCAGATTTGCGCACTTACCCTGAACTGGAACAGGAAATTTATCGCTGCATCGACGATCGCGGCAAAGTGACCGAACGCGCCAGTCCGAAGCTGACGGAAATCCGTGAGAAAATGCGATCGACTCGCGATCGGATTTTAGGAATGTTGCAGAAGATGCTGAATCGCCATGCGAGCGCGGTTCAAGAAGCCGTGATTACCCAAAGAGATGGGCGCTACGTGTTGCCCGTCAAGTCAAACTATAAAGAAGCCATTCCAGGGATTCTGCACGACACCTCCATGAGTGGTTCGACCCTATTTATCGAGCCGCAGTCCACGGTACAAATGAACAATGCCTTAAGGCAGTTTACGCGGCAGGAACAAGCGGAAGAAGAGGCGGTGCGGCGGAAGCTGACAATTCAAGTCGCAGAGGTTCATGAAGACCTTGAACGATTGGTGGCTATTTGTACCATTGTCGATCTTGCAGCGGCCCGATCGCGCTATAGCTACTGGCTCGAAGCCAATCCACCGACGTTTATCCCATGGAGTGAATCCGAAGGCTCGCGCGCGAAAATTACGTTGCGAAATCTGCGTCATCCCCTGCTCGTTTGGCAACATAAGAACGAAGAAGGCAGCGAGGTTGTTCCAACTAACTTAATCATTGATCCAACCATTCGCGTTGTGGCGATCACAGGTCCCAATACAGGCGGTAAAACCGTTACGCTGAAAACTCTGGCGATCGCTGTTCTGATGTCAAAAGTCGGCTTGTTTATCCCCGCAAACGATCCGGTCGAACTCCCCTGGTTCAATCAAGTGCTGGCGGACATTGGCGATGAGCAGTCGTTGCAGCAAAGTCTGTCTACGTTCTCGGGTCACATTCGCCGCATTGGACGCATTCTCGATACCCTTGATGACAGCGTTTCTAATTCGCTGATTCTACTCGATGAAGTCGGAGCCGGAACCGATCCATCTGAAGGCTCAGCCCTTGCGATCGCGCTGCTGAAGCACCTAGCCAACCACGCCAAACTCACGGTCGCCACGACTCACTTCGGCGAACTGAAAGCCCTGAAGTATCAAGACGATCGCTTTGAGAATGCATCCGTGGAGTTTGATGTGGAGTCGTTATCGCCCACCTACCGATTGCTGTGGGGCATCCCCGGTCGATCGAATGCCTTGGCGATCGCGACTCGATTAGGATTGCAGCCGTCGATTGTCCAGGATGCGCAGGGCTATATCGGCGGCATGACCCAAGACGTTAACGATGTCATTGCTGGACTTGAAGCGCAACGACGTGAACAAGAGGAAAAATCTAAAGAAGCGGCGCGGTTAATTAAGCAAGCTGAGTTCTTCTATGAGCAAGTCACCCAGAAAGCCAAAACGCTGAAAGAACGAGAGCGCGAACTGAAGCTCGCCCAGGAAGAAGCGGTCCAAAAGATGTTGCTCGATGCCAAGTCCCAAGTGGCGCAGGTGATCAAGCAATTGCAAAAAGGGACTCCCACGGGCCAAGATGCCCAGCTCGCCACCGATCGCCTAAACAAACTCGCCGAAAAACATCTCCCTTCAGCCCAGCCTAAAGCGAAGCCAGGATTTATGCCAAAGGTGGGCGATCGGGTTCGGATTCCGCGTGTGGGTCAGACGGCAGAGGTGTTGGGGGTGGACGATGAAGATCTGACCGTTCGATTTGGCATCATGAAGATGACCGTCTCGGTGTATGAAATTGAATCGCTGCAAGGTCAAAAAGTAGAACGCAAGCAGAAACTGCCGGAGAAATCCAGGGAAGACCGCAAGGAGAAAATTCTAGCAACGCCTGCTGCGATCGCTGAACCTGTCGTTCGGACAGAAGGAACGACGTTTGACATTCGGGGGAGCCGGGTGGCGGAAGCGGAAATTGTAATCGATCGAGCCATTTCATCCAACTACGGCCCGATTTGGATTATCCACGGTCACGGGACAGGGAAACTCAAGCAAGGCGTCCATCAATATCTAAAGAGCCACCATCGTGTTGCGAAGTTTGAACCTGCGGAAAAGTATGATGGGGGATCAGGGGTTACGGTGGTTTATCCGAAGTAGATTGGCCTCTCTATTTAGGACGTTTTAACCTACACTCACCATCACCTTATCCACACGGTTTCCGTCCATATCCATCACCTCAAATCGCAGATTTCCCCAAGTGAAATGATCGGCAGAAATCGGGATGCGCCCGAGATACATGACGACAAATCCACCGAGGGTATGATACGTTCCGCGATGTTCGCTCGGAAGTTCCCGGTCGTCCAGTTCCAGAATTTCTTTAAACTGATGGATCGGCAACATTCCATCAAAAAGCCAAGAGCCATCTTCTCGCTGAATCGCCTGGGGTTCTTCCAATTCTTCCGCTGAAGGTAAATCCCCGACTAACGCTTGAAAAATATCGGTCAGCGTGACCAAACCTTGAGTAACCCCATACTCATCCACCACAAAGGCCAATTGATTTCCCGTTTGTTGGAAGAGTTCCAAAACCCTTAGCGCACGCGTACTTTCCGGAACAAAGACAGGTTTTTGCAGCGATTTGGTCAGGTCTAATTGTTGACCATCTAGCGTTTCCATGAGGAGATCGTAGACTTTGACCAAACCCAGAAGATTATCTAGCCCATCTTGACACACTGGAAACCGAGCATGAGCGCCTTCTCGAAGCGTCCCAAGATTTTCTTCGTAGGGATCGTCGATGTCCAGCCAAATAATATCTACGCGCGGCGTCATAATCGCTGTGACGCGCCGATCGCCCAGTTGAAACACCCGCTTCATGATGTCTTCTTCCCCCTGCTTAAACATCCCCGATTCAGTGCCTTGCTCAATCAGAACTCTGATTTCTTCTTCAGTTACTTGAGGTTCTTCAGACGGGCGAACCCCTAAGATTTTTAAGACCAAATCAGTCGATCGGCTGAGGATATACACCACAGGAGCCGTCATTTTGGCGATCACATTCATCGAACCTGCGATCGATCGAGCGATGGATTCAGGCGAATTAAGGGCCAGTCGTTTCGGGACCAGTTCTCCCAAAATCAAGGTCAAATAGGTCACGATCAAAATCGCAATTCCAAAGGACAACGTTTCGCTGTAGGGCTTGAGAAACGGAATACCCTCTAGAATTGGATACAAGAATTTCGAGAAAATCTGTTCACCAAATGCACCCGAAACGATCGCAATCATCGTAATTCCTATTTGCACAGCAGCCAGGAAATTATTGGGATCGTTGGCGAGCTTGAGTGCAATGCGTGCCCCTTTGTCCCCCTGATTGGCAGATTGCTGAAGCCGAACTTTTCGCGAAGAAACGATCGCTAACTCCGACATCACGAAGAGCGCATTCAAAAAAATCAGCACTAGCAGAATCAAAACGCTATTAAAAGGGAAGGACATTGCCTTAGGAAACTCAGTGTAAGAATTCCCTAGTGTATCCGACGTCGGTTAAAACTGCGTCTAAAACTGCTCCATTGATGCCTGGATGCCCTGACTCATTAGGCGTTGGAGAAGCTGACTTGCTTTTCCCTGGTCCCCAAAGGCTCCAGCTTGCATCACTTGTCTCCCATTCGCCGTGGCCGTAAAGGCTCCCGGAACGATCGACACCAGAGCGCCAGCATCGGCCATTTCGACAATCACCCGATAGCGAAGACTCCTCGAATCCAACGGTCTAGGTGCGGCGACCTGAGGCTGTTTGCCCGATTTGCGCCAGACAGGCACGGAAGACAAGTCACCTACGTTGCCCACTGGAATATTGGACGCAGGGACGGGTAAGGTGGCGGCGGGGGTGCCACGAGTGGGCAAGACCAAATTGTTAAAGGCCATACTGGTGGGAATCGGCGCTTTGATGATGGCTTGCTTCGGCATGGGCAACGATCGTCCGCTGCCTGAACTGGCCTGAACCGCGATCGGAATGCCCGCCATCAGAGGCAAGGTGGGCGTCGAAAAAGCAGGCGTCAGGCCAGTCGGCCCTGAAGTTGCGATCGGAAACGCGGCGGCGGGGATCGTCGTCGTTCTTGCTGCGAAATTAGACTTAGACACCGGAATGGGGATGGCGGTGACGCTGGAGGCTTCAGATCCGGGACGGGTGAAGGTTAGCTCCTGACTAGTCGGTTGAGTCGGAGAAATTGCAGCCGTCGGTGCGATCGCAATCTGGACGGGCGCTTGAACGGGAAGTTGAACCGCCGTTTGAACTGGAGTTTGAACGAAGGCTTGAACCCGCTGAGGCACGGCTGCGACAAAACTTGCGTTTGCATCAAGGCGTCCGGCGGTGCGGGTAAGCTGGTTCCCTGCCGACGGAATCACCTGACGAGTTGCCTTGGCATTCACATCTAAATTGCCATTGTTCGCAAAGGTGTTGTTGCCTTGGTCTGCTGGGGTGCCGAGGTCCGGACGCGACTCTCCGATCGCCACTAAGCCATCGCGATCGTTGCCATCAATCACGTTACTGCGCAAAACAGGCGTTGCGTTGCCTTGAACCACAATGCCATCTTTATTTTGGGTGATGCGGTTGCCGATAATACGAGGAGCCGAGTTTTGGGCGATGTTGATGCCAAACCCGGTTTTCTCAAAGATATTATCCTTTAGCTCCGGGCGTGAGGTGCCGTAGATGGTGACGCCGTTGGCCCCGTTGCTGTAGAAGTAGTTATTGCTCAAAATCGGAGCGCTATTGCCCACAATTGACACGCCATCATGACCATTTCCCGTGAAGGTGCTGTCACTAACCACCGGACTACTAGACTCGATCCAGAGACCATAACCTTGGGGATGGGGGTTTGAGACCGTGACGCCTTGGAGTCCTGCCCGGTTGGCCCCGATCAAAGCGACCTGCTGACGCGCTGAAGATTTGCTCAGAAATAGCCCCGAGCCTTGAATGATGATGGTTTGACCCCGATCGCTGATTTCACCTTGGAGCGTCACACCGGGCTTCATTTCCAGAGGGAAAACTTCACCGCTCTGCTGATTATAGGTGCCAGGAGCGAGCTTAACAATCGTATTGGGATTGGCTTGGGCTAAAGCGTAGGTAATCGTCCGGAATGGTGAAGTTTCGCTGCCATTTCCGGCATTATTTCCCATTTGGGCATTGACATAGAGAACACTGTAGCTCTGCGCTTGCGCCACGACCATCGGCGCTATTGGAGTTTCGGCCTGCGCGGGTAACCCGGTGAACAGGGCGAGTCCCGTCAACAAACTTAAGAACAGTCTTGGGGACAGCAAACTAAAACGACTATTGAAACTAACTTTTTTTGAATTCACGGCGATCGGTCCTACTCACGGCATATAGGATTGACTGGCTTGTAGCTTACTTCAAATTTTCTAGAACGATCAGGTTAAATCCGGGAGATCTAACGTTATTGTTGCTTTCTTCACTCACGCTTCATACTCAATAGCCTCACCCCCTAACATCACCATGACACCTCCCCAAACCCCACCGATCGCCCTCTATCGCCTGCTAGATGCCAATCTCAACCGTGCCCGTGAGGGATTGAGAGTCATTGAAGATTGGTGTCGATTTGGGTTAGACCATCCTGACCTGAGTGCGCAATGCAAATCCATGCGGCAGACCCTAGGCCAATGGCACCGACCAGAGTTTCGGCGAGCGCGAGATACGGCGGGAGATGTGGGCACGGCCATCACGCATCCGCAAGAAGCCATCCGATCGGATATCAAAGCGGTCTTGCAGGCTAACCTATGTCGGGTTGAAGAATCGCTCCGTGTTCTGGAAGAATATGGAAAGGTCTACGAGTCTTCTATGGGCGCAGTCATGAAACAATTGCGCTACCAAACCTACCAACTCGACCACGCCATCATGAACCCCGTCCAAACTCGTCACGACAAGCTCAAAACCGCCCAGCTTTACCTCGTCACCCACCCATCGGCCACACTGCTCGAAACGGTGGAAGCTGCGCTCCAAGGCGGACTCACGCTCGTTCAGTACCGCGATAAAGTGGAAGACGATGACATTCGCTACGATCGCGCCTTGGCTCTCAAAGCCCTGTGCCATCGCTATGATGCACTGTTTATTGTCAACGATCGGGTTGATCTCGCAGTGGCGGTGGATGCGGACGGGGTGCATCTTGGGCAGCACGATTTGCCCTACGCCTTTGCGCGAAAAATGCTGGGACCGGACAAAATCATCGGACGATCGACCACAAATCCGGATGAGTTTGCACTGGCATTAGCGGATGAACCGGATTACCTAGGCGTAGGTCCCGTCCATGAGACACCGACAAAAGCGGGAAAAGCGGCGGCGGGGTATGACTATGTGAAGTATGCGGCGACTCACTGCGGGATTCCTTGGTTTGCGATCGGTGGAATTGATATGGATAATGTGAAGGCCGCAATCGAGGCGGGGGCAAAGCGGGTGTCGGTGGTGCGGGCCATTATGGACGCCAAGGAGCCGAAGCTAACAACCCAGTATTTGCTGTCACAGTTGAGAATTGAGAATTGAGAATTGAGAATTGAGAGTTTTGAATGGGTCATATTATTAGGGTTTCGTTTCGATGAATAATTTTAGAGTTCGTGTTAATGGGAATGAGGTGGAGGGTTTGGCTGGGATGGGTTTATTGCAACTATTTGCGCAGCTTGGAATGAACCCGAAACTCGTGGCGATCGAGTACAACGGTGAGATTTTGCATCGGCAGTTTTGGGCGGAGACCGTTATTGTTGACGGGGATGTGTTGGAGGTCGTGACGATCGTGGGTGGGGGTTGATGGGATATTTACGAGAACGACTGGATCGATCGAATCCAGGTTGGGAATCAATCTTTGGGTCATTTGCCGATTGTCCTGAGTTTGACAAGTTTTAAACGGCAGTGAATTCTGTACGTTGCCGCAAGTGGGGCGGGGTACGCCCGCTGCTAGAAAGTCCGTTGCAATGCCTTCTTCGGTCCAATCTTCCTCAATCCAAATCTTTCCATCCCGTAATCGGACATGAATGACAGCTCGATTCACTCGTCGATTTTATTTAAAACAAAAGGCCGAATTGCTCTGGAACGATTCGGCCTTTTATGAATTCACTGATCAATACCCTACAAAATTCCCTACAAGATTTCCTACAAAGGTGTAGATTAATTTCGCATCTTTGCTCCGGGCAACAATACGTCTAGCATTTTCTGTTTCTTCGCATCGACGCTTATCCAGTCATCATTCAAGATTCCACCCGTATCTTGACTATTGGGATTCAAACTCCAGTAAGCGGCATGGAGACGATGATCTTTGATATAGCGCACAAGGGTATTTTGCCAAATGCCTTCTTTAGATGTCTCATCAGTTTTACGTCCGCCAAATTCGCCGATCAGAATAGGCGCAGTGCGAGTTCGGGCAATGAAGTGAAAGCCTTTTTCCCATCGATCGAGCAGATTGTTCGGGAACGACGGTTCGCTGAACCAAGGCTGATCAAAGACGCCGGGACCATACTCGTGAAGGGAATACACAAGACGCCCTGATCGCTCTAGCCGAACCGGAGCACGTTTGACATTTTCGAGGTTTCCTCCCATCCAGTGGCGTTTTAGAACTTGCTTCGGGAGCATTCCATTTTCGATACCTTCAACGACAATCAACCAGTTGGGATTCACGGCCAAAATTGCATTGCCTGCACGTTCGGCGGCTAATCGCCAATCGGTTTTTCGATCGCCCGTTCCCCAAGTCGCAATCCCGTGAGGTTCGTTTTTGAGATCTGCGCCGATAACGTTGGGCTGATTTTTATAACGCGTGGCTAAATTAGTCCAAGCCGTAATCCAATCCTGTTCCGTGAAGCCATCACCGTACCATAATTCAGGAATGGTTTTGTTATTGAGCCGATGACTATCCAGCAGAACCATAATGCCTTGGCGTCCGGCTTCTTGGATGATAGCATCCATGATTTCCAGGGGCCTTTTATCCTTTAGATCAGGGTTTAGATTGATATCTATCCCTTTTACCTGGGTCTCGCTTCTAAGAACCATTTGAACGGAGTAGGGCAACCGGATGAAGTTATAGCCAAGGTCTTTAACCTGGGTAATCAGTTCCTTATAGTTGCGCTTCCACAGGCCATGAACCACATGATCCTCCGTCTCGAAGCCAAACCAATTGACGCCTCGGAGTAATAGCGATCGACCCGTGCGATCGACGATATCTGAGCCGCGTGTGGCAAGCGGCGGCTGCACCCAGTTTTGGTTTTCCATCGGTCGTTGCGCCCAGAGGGCAGGGATAGGACGATTGGACAGTCGAGGAGATTGGGCCATAGACATCGGCGTCAAACTCCACAGCATCACCGTCATTACAAAGCCTGCAAGGACGAATAATAGAGAAGACAGTAGGGTTATCTGTGGCTGACGCACCCCGAGATGGCGACGACGAGAAAATCTAGACATAGCACGTAGAAATTAGGATTTAGGAGGTTGAAGCGATTGAGACGATCGGCAAGTTATATAAAACATTGACGACATAAAACATTGACGACAGAGAATATTGACGACAGAGAATATTGACGACGGTAGAACCCTTCTAAGTTCCCCACAGCTTTTCCGCACGATTGGATAAACAGTAAGCAAATACACTGAGGTCGATCGCCTAAGTGGTCTATCCTAGGGATAAGAACTCTGTAATTTCAAGTCTATCTTGAGAAATAGATTCTAGGGAATTCATATAAACTTCTCCATTTTTGCGGGTTTCTTCATGGGATTGATACCATCTCGATCGTGGTAAACCCGTATTGTATGGAGAAGGTAAATCTTCATCGGTTTGTCGCTTCTTGTTCAAGATACTCAGAGTCACTATCCTATGTCTGGAACTTTCGGAAAATTCGTCCTTCCTGGTCTATTTGTTTCTGGTGCTGTGCTCGCTGTCTTTGCGGCTCCACTCGCCATTTACGGCTCCGAGAAAGTTGACGTGCAAATTAGCGAAAGCCTCGGAGTTTCCGGCGCGACGGTCCAAGATTTTACGGTCCCTTATTTGGGTTTATCAGGGCTAGCTAGCCTTGCCATCGGAAGCGCAACTGCTACGATGGTTGGGGTCGGCGCTTCTAGGAAGCAGGCTCAAGCCGCAGAACAGCAGTATCTCAATGCGCAACTTAATTTTCAGAATCGGGAGCGTCAACTCCAAGATGCGCTAAGTTCAGAATCCAGCTCAATGGCGTCGGACCTGAGCTTCTTTTTGGATGAGCAAGGGTCTGCCATTCAAACGATTCGTCCTGAAGTGACGATCGCAACCAGTTTGTCGGTCGCGACTTCACAGCAGGTCGCTAATGTACAGATTGCGCCGTCTTTCGTTCAGGCGATTGTTCCAGTCTCTATTGCAGCTCCTCAGCCGATAGTGTTCGCAACGCCGCCGACTGCCCAGGGTTTCATCGTGATGAATTCCTCGAATCTGGCCGTTCACCCGGTGAAAGTTCCTCGCGCAACGGCCCAGACCGCAACGTCTCCGCTGACTGCGGCCCATGGGTTCTTGAGTTTTGCTCGATTGGGTCAAGCGGTTCCCCCCGCTGCGATCGCTTGGGCTGAAGAAACCGCAGAACGCCAGAGCGCCACGCAACAACTGGATGTTTTGCAACTTCAGCTTCAGAGCGTGATCGTTCAGATTGAGCAACTTCAAATGAGCTTAAAGCCCCAACCCGTTGCAGAACCGACCTCGCGCATCCAAGTCATCCAAGGCGATCGTCCATTAGTGGCCGCAACCTCCCATCGGCTCCAGCCCTTTGAACATTCTTGGGCTAGCGTGCCACAGCGCATTGCATCTTAGGGTTTGTCGCGGTTATTAGCCCGTGAGTCATGGCCCATAAGCCATACCCGTGAGTTGTAGCAAGTTAGTGATAGTGGACTGAATATCTCTTGACACGCCCCATCTTCAATCCTTCTTTTAAATTGGGTTTGAGATGGGGTTCTTTATAGGCGATATCTATGGGCGATATTTATTAGCACGTTAAGCCATAACGGTAAAACTAACGGTCGGTAGCCAGGGATCTTCGACGAGGCCAATGCCTTGGTAGGACCAACGTGACAAAAGGGCGGAGAGCTGGGTCTGGGCGATCGACTCCATGGCAAACTGCGCCGCTAGATCCGGGGCATGACGATTCAGATAACTCAACAGATCGGCATGTTCTTTGAAGACGAGCAAATAGCGATCGGGCGGCTTTCCGGGGTCTGAATTCTCCGATCGGGCCACTAAGTATTGACCATCGGTTCTCGATCGGGCCACGCACCAAAACTGAGTCATCACAAAATTCCTTGTTAAATGTTAGATTCTATTTCAAATCATCTAGCTTAATCCGGGGATCGACAAACTTCAGCAGTAAATCTGCAAGCAAATTTCCCACGATCAGCATGATGGATCCCAGCATCAGACTCGCCATAATCAAATACAAATCTTGAGCCTGCACCGACTGCAAGATCAGCCGTCCGAGTCCAGGCCAATTAAAAAAGTTTTCGGTAATAAAAGCCCCACTGAGCAAACTCGCAAACTCAAATCCCAGCAGTGTAATTAAAGGATTGATTGCATTGCGCAGTGCGTGAACATAAATCACCCGATTCTCAGGCAATCCCTTGGCCCGAGCGGTTTGAATATAATCCTGCCGCAAGACATCCAGCATCTCCCCGCGCGTAATCCGCTGCAACCCCGAAAACCCGGTAATACTCAACGCGATCGTCGGCAAGATCAAGTGCCACCCAATGTCAAAAAACTTACCCATTCCTGTCATCTCATCGTGGTCAATGCTCGTCATATCGCCCACCGGAAACAACGGCGACACCCGCTGCGCAAACACCAATAGCAACAGACCCGCAATCAGACTCGGCAACGCTTGCCCCACATAGCTCAAAAACCCAATGATTTTATCCACGGTTTTCGATCGATTCACCGCCGCCACAATTCCAAGAGGCAACGCAATAGCCCAGGTCAGCACCAGCGAACTTAAGGACAGCAGCAGCGTCGCCGGAACCCGCTCCCACAGCAACGAAACCACCGATCGGTTATAGACAAAACTTTCACCAAAATCTCCTTGGGTCACAATCCGCCACAGCCAGCGAACATATTGTTCGGTCCAGGATTTATCTAGCCCAAACTGTTCTTTGAGTTCGGCGATGCGAGTGGGGGAAATTTTTGGATTTTCTTTGAGGGTGTCGAGGAAGTCACCCGGTGCAAGTTGAATCACCAGAAAACACAGTCCCGATGCCATGACCATGGTGACTAAGGCTTGAAGCACCCGTCGAACCACATATTGGGACGTTTCGCTCAAGAATAGAGCGCTCAGACGATCGCGCCAAGTGGTTTGGAAAACAGACATGACGCATCCCTCAAGACAACCCGTTTCAAACCCCCCATCAATCTATCGACCCATGGAGGCTGTATCTATCGTTTAGGGTACTGCAAATCAATACCCCACACATTAATGCCCCGCAAATTAATACTCGATCAAATTAATCACCGGAACATTCGGCAACTTCGATCGCCCACCCAGGAACGTCAGCTCACTCAAGAACGCAAACCCAACCAGTTCACCGCCTGCCATCTTCACAAGCTGCGCCGTCGCCGCTGCCGTTCCGCCCGTCGCAATCACATCATCAACGATCAAAACCCGCGAACCCGCTGGAATCGCATCTTGATGGAGTTCCAAGCGATCGGTGCCGTACTCCAACGCATAATCAACCGAGTGAGTCGCCGCCGGAAGCTTGCCCGGTTTACGCACTGGAATGAAGCCAGCATTCATCTGCACAGCCATCGGTGCCGCAAAGATGAATCCCCGAGACTCCATGCCAATGAGGTAGTCAGGTTTCAAATGCGCACATTTTTCCACCATGGCATCGATCGTCGCTTTAAACCCAGCCGCATCTTTGAGCAGCGTGGTGATATCTCGGAAAATAATTCCTTCTTGAGGAAAATCGGGAATATCCCGAATCAGCGCTTTAATATCCATGATGGGTATTCGATCGAGAGGTACGTGATGGGTTATCCCACAAGTTGGCACACTTGTCACGCGTAGGTGTCACGCGATGGGAGTTACGTTGCCTTAACTAGAAACGCCGCCGCCTCAACATGAGAGGTCTGAGGGAAAAAGTCAGCAGGCTGAACTCGGGTGAGACGATACTGATCGTTTGCGCACAAAATTTTCAAATCCCGCGCCAACGTCGATGGATTGCAACTTACATACACAATCCGCTCCGGGTACATGCCCAATAGCGTATCGAGAACTCGGCGTTCACAGCCTTTGCGAGGCGGATCAAGCACCACAATATCGGGCGTAAAATCAAGCGTGGCTAGCAGCGTTTCCACACTCCCCGTCAGAAATTCCACGTTGGTAATCTCATTGCGTTCAGCATTTGCAGCGGCTTGTTCCGTCGCACTTTGTTGAATCTCAATGCCCACCACCGACTTCGCCTGCTTCGCCAACGGTAAACTGAGCGTCCCGATTCCACAGTAAGCATCGACGATCGTCTCGGTTCCCGTGAGTTGAAGTTCGCGCTGGACTTCTTTAAGCAGCGCTTCGGCTTGTTCGGTGTAGACCTGGAAAAACGTATCCGGACGAACTTGAAACTTCAAATCAGCAAAGCGCTCTTCCAGATAACCCCGTCCAACAATGCAGAAGGTTTCCGGACCCAGAATCACATTGCCCTTTTCAGTATTGATATTCAGACATACGCCCACTAGGCCAAAGCGCTGCATCCATTCACTACATTGCTGCCACAGATCATGCATTTTGCGATCTTTAGCCACGATCGTTAGCAGGAGTTCCCCGGTCCGCCGTCCGACGCGAAATGAGATGTGACGCACATTGCCTTGGTGCGTTTTCTCATCATAAATCGCCCATTTCCGCTTACCGATATCTTTCTTAATTTCAGACAGCATGATATTGAACTTGTCGTCTTGAACCGGACATTGATTCAAGTTCACGAGACTATGCGATCCCTTCTGAAAATAACCCGCTACGACCTGACCATGGACGATCGATCGCATGGGATCACGGAATTTTGCCTCGGGTTTATTGCGTTCAGCAATGCTCAGCGGATAGGTGACTTTATTACGATAGCTGTAGGGTTCGCTAACATTAAAGACCTCATTAATTAACCCGCGATTGTCTTGGAGCGAGTCAAATCCACCAATGCGAACCAGCGCCTGAAATACCTGATTCCACTTTGTTTCGAGTTGATAATGATAGGCCACATGCTGCCACTGACACCCGCCACATTTATCAGCCACAATGCATCGAGGTCGTTCACGAAATTCTGATTCTTCCAGAACGCCTTCTAAGACCGCATTTGCATACTTCGGCTTAACCTGCGTCAGACGGGCCACCACGCGATCGCCCGGAACGGTATCCGGCACAAAAATAACCAGATCTCGAAACCGTCCGACGCCATCGCCGCTGTCATTGAGATCCGTTAGAACGAGTTCGATTCGATCGCCTTGTTTCAGGGGCGCGCGGGTTTCAGTCTCGGGGCTAATGGTAGAGGAAAGTTCAGTCGAGGAGTGTTCAGTTGAGGGGAGTTCGGTAGACATGGGGTGGGGATAAAGAGGATCCGAAAAGGAGGCGTTGGCAGGTGTTTTAGACGAGTGAGTTGAGACGAATTACTTATTCCGAACGGCGACCACAGTACTGCTGAAGTTGTATTGTTTGCCTTCTAGCTCTAGGGTTGTGCCAATCTTGACCTTCTTATTGCCAAAGATAATGCCGCCGTCGTCACCGATTTTTGCGTTTCCAGCGAGGGTCATGGTGAGGTCATTGGAAAATCGGCTTTCAGGGCGAGGGTCAGGCAGAGCTTTCACCGATCCATCCGGTTGAGGAACGGCGAGGTTGCGAGGGAGAAACTCAATGCTTTTGAGGTCAACGGACCCTGAAGGCTCATTCCGAATGATGATGTTAATTTTTTCACCCGGTTTCAGCATTTCTTTGGGCGCAGCAGCATTTAGACCTCGAACGATCACATCAATTTCGATCGCACTGCCTTGTTGGGCCGAAGAGGTTTTCCCAGGCAAGATCAGCAGTCCAGCAATGACCATCATCACAATGGCCGCTGCGCCTGCATCCAGAATGCTGATTTTTCCGAACAGCCGACCCTTTGAATCTAAGAACGCCATACCTCACCCCTCTCGAAAACCACTACGCGTCGAAATTGCCATTCGTCAGAGTACCATAGGCGGCGCACGATCGCAGTCCACGCGTCAAATTCCATATTTTAGAAACAAGTTGGGGAACCTTATTAAGGATGTTCTGCGTCAAACTCCACATGAGACCCGAATGAAACGAATAACCTATAGCTAATAAAATTATAAAGATAGTTCATCGCAACCTGTCACGGCCCTAACATCACCCACCTACGAGGATTTTCATGAAACCTGCTCTCCGTCTCAGTTCCCGCCGTCCTTGGTTCTATCCATTGCTCTCACTTTCAGCGGCGATCGTCTTAGTTTTGTCGCAGTCCGCCGCATCCTACGCGTTCAGTTGGATGGATTTGATTAAACCTGCCATGCAGATTGTCCAGTTGAGCAGCATGAACGAACGTCAAGAAATCGATTTGGGCAGGCAAATTAATGATCAGATTCTAGAAGGTGACGTTCGATTGTTGCGCAATAAGGCAGTGAACGACTACGTGAACCAAATCGGCCAGCGTCTAGCTGCACAGAGTGAGCGTCCCAACCTTCCCTACACCTTCCAAGTGGTGGATAGCGATCAGGTCAATGCCTTTGCAACGATGGGCGGATTTGTCTACCTCAATTCGGGACTGCTGAAGATTGCGGATAACGAAGCGCAAGTTGCTAGTGTAATCGGCCATGAAATCGGCCACATCACCGGAAAACACTCTATGAAACAAATGAGAGAAGCGGCTATTGCTCAAGGTATTCTAGGCGCATCCGGGTTAGGCAAGAGTCAAGCCGTTAATCTCGGAGTAGAGCTGGCCTTACGTCGTCCCCACAGTCGTCGAGATGAATTTGATGCCGATCGTCGTGGCTTAGTTAACCTAACTCGCGCAAACTATGCCCAGCCAGAAATGGTCAATTTCATGCAAAAACTGCTGAGAAATGCCTCCAGTACGCCAGCATTCCTAAATACGCACCCCAACACCAACGATCGCATTTCTGAACTCAATCGCCAAATTCAACGATCGCCAACCTCCAGTAAGGAAGGCTCAGACGCCAAGGTTTACCTAACCCGTTTGCAAACGCTGCGATAAGGTTCTTCGTTAGGTTCCGGGCACGGCAAGCCATGCCCCTACACTTTCTGGAACCCGGATCTGTAGGGGCATGGCACGCTGTGCCCCTACCCAACGAAGAGGTTCTGAATATTTGGCCTACTTACACCGCATAGCAGTAGAGATCAGTCTTTTAAGGCTTAAGCCAACGGGTATGATCGCAATTGTAGAGACGGGATGCCTCGTCAGGAATCGTGATTTTTCGCCCATCATAGTCATACGCTTGAGGCACCGTCGGCGCGGTGAGGGCAGGGCTAATCAAGTACAACGTCGATCGAACGAGTCCTTCTCGGGCATTGGTTTCGGCTAGATCACGAAGCGGCGTCAGAAGAATCCGTTCATCGGGCCATCCGAGGTGAAAGCAAATGGCCACCGGGGTTTCGGGGGGATAGTGCTGGAGCAATTTGGCTTGGGCGCGACCTAGATGTTTAGCACTGAGGTAAAGACAGAGGCTCGATCGGGTGGCGGCTAGGGTCGCGAGATCTTGAGATTCGGGGACTTCGGTCCTGCCGCTGATGCGGGTGAGAATAATCGTCTGGAGGGTGGTAGGGCGCGTGAGTTCGACCCGGAGTTTGGCGGCGGCAAGCTGGTAGGCGCTGATGCCAGGGATGATTTCAAAGTCAATTCCCGCCTCCAGTAAGCCCTGCATTTGTTCCTGAATGGCCCCGTAGAGGCTAGGATCGCCGTCATGAAGGCGGATAACGGTGCGGTGCGATCGGGCCGCAGACACCAAGATTGGCAGCAGTTCATCTAGATTTTTATCGGCAGCGGAAATAATTTTGGCTCTAGTCGGAACGCCGTGGAGGATTTCGGGAGGGATGAGGGAGTCGGTGTAGAGCACGAGGTCAGCGCAAGCAAGCAACCGTGCGGCTTTGACGGTGAGAAGATCCGGGTCTCCCGGACCCGCGCCAATGATGTAAACCTTAGGATTCGTCATAAAAATGCGTCAGAAAAATGCGTCAGAATAGGTCAGAAATCAACGTTGAAATGAGATTTATCCGACATCTGGCCTGGATATCACCCTAAACTACGATCGATCTAAATCTTAACCCCTACCGCCATGCAATCCCTCACGACCGAAATTCTTGTTATCGGCGGCACCACCAGCGGAACCGCCGCCGCCATCCAAGCGGCTCGTCGGGGCGCAAACGTCCTTTTAATTAGTGAGTTTGAATGGCTCGGGGGAATGCTCACCTCTGCCGGGGTCGCCGCGCCCGATGGCAACGAACTGCTCTCCTGGCAAACGGGAATCTGGGGCCAATTTTTGCGGGAGCTAGAAACTCGCCAACCGGGTGGACTCGATAACGCTTGGGTCAGCTTCTTTACCTATGAACCTCGAATCGGAGCCGAAATTTTTCAGCATTGGGTCGAAGATCTGCCGAACTTAACTTGGATCGCTCACCAAACGCCTCGATCGGTCCAACGCAACGGCTCCCAAGTCCTCGGCGTCACGACCGAAGACTATCAAATCACCGCCCAAATCACCATCGACGCCACCGAACTCGGCGACCTGCTTCCCCTCGGAGACATTCCGCACCGCTGGGGCTGGGAACTCCACGACGAATTCAATGAACCCAGCGCCCCGAAGGAGTTCCAGGCTTGGATGCATCGCTATCCCATTCAAGTCCCCACCTGGGTCATTATTCTTCAAGACTACGGAGAAGAATATAGCGCTCCGACGATTCCCTGCCCAAAGCACGCGGATCTGTCATTATTTGAAACCGCTTGGGAAACCTACGGCGGCGAAAAATTTCTGAACTATGGTCGGCTACCAGGCGATCGATTCATGATCAACTGGCCAATTTCCGGCAACGACTACGGGGAAGGCATCGATCGGGTGATCCACAGCAGCGTCCAGCGTACCGCCTTCGGTCTCGAAGCCCAACGCCATAGTTTAGCCTTTGCCCACTTTATCCAGACCAAACTGGGATCGCGCTACGGACTCGCTACCGACGTTTTTCCTGAAACACCGACTCGCCTGAATCCTGCCCTCGCCCTCCATCCTTACCACCGCGAAAGCCGTCGGATTATCGGCCTCACCATGGTCTGCGAGCAAGATCTTCTCCCTCTCGACCACACCACTGCGCCGCTGCCGTTTTACGCCCCAAAAGGTGATGCAGATCAGTCTCAATCCGGCTGCACCTCGATCGCTATTGGCAACTACGCCAACGACCATCACTATCCTAGCGGCGACATCACTCTTGCCCCAAAATCGATCGAATGGGGCGGTCGTTGGACCGGAACGCCCTTCACCATTCCCTACACTGCCCTGATTCCGGACCAAATTGACGGATTCTTCGCCTGCGAAAAAAACATCTCTGTCACCCACATGGCCAACGGAGCGACCCGTCTGCAACCCCTTGTCTTGGCGATCGGTCAAGCCGTCGGAATGGCCGCCGCCCTGTGCATTGAGCAATCCTGCCAGCCTCGTCATCTCCCCGTCCGCACGGTGCAAAACGCCCTCCTCAACGATCCGATCGCCCCCGCTGCGGTCATTCCGTTCTATAACCTTCCCCCTTATCATCCCCAGTGGCATCACTGGCAAAACCACTATCTAAACCAGCCACAGGATTATCCTCGCAGCGGTTATATTCCGGGCGATCGACCCCACTCTTCTCTCCAAATGCCCCTCCAAACGGCAGTCTTAACTGAAACTTTATTTACGGGAAGATTTGAAAAAGTTGGCTTATCTTTCCGGATCCATTTAAACTTTCCCGTGAAATTATTAAATCATTGCTACCCGCTCGTTACCCTAGATGCCGCCATCGATCGCCAACTCCACGCCTATCCTTCAGACACCCTCATTTCCTGCCTCGGCAAGCTCAACATCGCCGGAGCTTGGATTCGAGTAGCGTTTTTGGAGCAGAGGACTTGATGTCAGTATCATTAAGCACTTAAAATCTAGTTGTATGATTTTCATGAGTCAGACGACGACCTCAGTTTTGGGCAGTTCTTTGAGAAACTTTTCCAATGCTTCCTGATCTCACTACGGAGGGTCTGTATGAGTGATTAGTTACACATTCAGTAGACTAATTATGCAAGCTCAACATTCTTTACTTCTCACCAGCCTTCTCATGCTGTCTGCTATTGTCAGCACCATCCAAACCCTGACTCCATCTTCATCAGACTATCGCGGCAGTGGGCGCGTCGAAAACGCCTATCGCGGCAGCGGTCGTGTAGATGTGGCCTATCGCGGGAGTGGTCGCATGGACGTTGCCTAGATTGCGCCAAGTTCAAATCGCGCCTTTAATCGCGCCTTTATTTGTAACTTTAAATACAGCAAAGTATGCAGCGTTCTTGAATGCTATTTTTAGGGCTTTTGGGGCATGATAGACAACAATAGGGTTGTTCACCCTGCGGGAGATAGACACCCCAGTCGATAAAGTAGTATACGTTAAGACGTGGGCACTACTGTTTTCTCCGTGTTGTAGTTCTCCTCGTTCCAGTCTTCCTTGAAATCGTGTTTGCCTCCCATGACCAAAGATATCGATCTGATCAAGCTCCTCAGTCCTAGTGCGATGGATCAGATCATGCTGTACCTCGCCTTTAGCGCAATGCGAACAGGAGGACACCGCCATGGTGCTTTTCTAGATGCGGCAGCAACGGCTGCAAAATGTGCCATTTACGTGACGTATTTGGAGCAAGATGGTAATCTTCGGATGACCGGACATCTTCACCACATCGAACCGAAACGCGTTAAGGCGATCGTGGAAGAAGTGGGAAAAGCACTGACTGAAGGAAAATTGTTAAAGATGCTAGGGTCTCAGGAGCCGCGCTACTTAATCCAGTTTCCCTACGTGTGGATTAAGCAATATCCTTGGCAGCCCGGTCGATCGCGCATCAGTTCGACCAGCCTCACCTCTGAAGAAAAGCGGATTCTAGAACAAAAACTTCCGCCGCAGTTGCCCGATGCTCAGCTCATTAATTCATTCCAATTTTTGGAACTTATCGAGCACCTCCATGAACTCTCCCAAGAAGAACTTTCGCGCGATCAACGGATTCCCCTCAGTGAAGCGCTCGCTGAGCACATTAAGCGGCGGTTACTCTACTCCGGCACTGTTAGCCGCATTGATTCTCCTTGGGGGATGCCATTCTACGCATTGACGCGATCGTCCTACTCACCGGAAGATGACGAAGAGCGCACGTTTGTGATGGTGGAAGACACGGCCAGCTATTTCCGTCTCATGAAAGGATGGTCCGAACGTCAGCCCAATCACATGCGGGTCTTAGAAGCGTTAGATATTTCGGTGGAGAAGACCGATCGAGCTTTAGAAGAACTAGATGAAATTATCCGACAGTGGGCCGATCGATATCATGAAGATGGCGGCAGACCCTTTATCATGCAAATGGCGTTTGGCACTCGGGAAGACTAGTAGTCTGCGGCGTAAGTAAGCTAGGTATTCAGAGACTCTTCGTTGGGTTTGGGGCACGGCGAGCCATGCCCCTACAGATCCGGGTTAAGAGTCCGGGTTTACAGAGAATGTAGGGACATGGCTATGCCGTGTCCTAAACCCAACGAAGAAAAGATCAAGGTCTTATTTCCGCCGCGCAGTACTAGAGACCTTAACTGGGGAAAGGGGTGACAAAAATAATTCACTCCCCCAACATTTGCAGTTTGTACAAACTTGCGTACAGCCCGTCTTGCGCCAGCAGATCTTCATGGCTGCCATTTTCAATCAGTCGTCCCCGTTTCAGTACCAAAATCCGATCGACATTGCGAATGGTACTCAGGCGGTGGGCAATGATAATGGCCGTGCGGTCTTCAAGCATGTGGTCAAGGGCATCTTGGATTTGGGCTTCGGTCGTCACGTCTAAACTTGACGTAGCCTCATCGAGTACCCAGATTTTTGGATCACGGATGGCGGCTCGGGCAAAGGCGATGAGCTGCTTTTGGCCGCCTGATAGGTTCGTTCCTCGTTCTCTAAGCTGCGTGTCGTAGCCGTTGGGCAATTGTTCCATGAAGGTGGCGACATTGGTTTTTTGTGCGGCAGACTGGATTTCGTCAAAGCTGTAGGTCTCGCCTAGGGTAATGTTACCTTTCACATCGCCAGAGAAAATAAAGCCGTCTTGTAAAATAATCCCAATGCGTTTACGCAATTCAGATTGTGGTAGATCTCGAATATCAATACCATCTAGGACAATTCGCCCTTCCTGGGGATCATATAGTCGACTCAGTAGCCGAATAATCGAACTCTTCCCAGCCCCAGTCGGCCCGACGAGCGCCACTTTCTCGCCGGATCGAATGGTGAAATCCAAATCGTGAATGATGTATTCACCCGGCTTGTATCCGAACGACACATGCTCGAACCGAATTTCGCCAACGCTAGCGGATGCGTCTGGAATAATGGTCGTTAACCGATCGCGAATCTCAATGGGTTCGTCTAAGACATCATTAATCCGTTCGATCGCCGTGAGTCCAGACTGAATCGCTGTAAATTTTTCTGCAAATTGACGCAATGGATCAAACAACGTCTGCGCAAACAGAATAAATGCAGATAGTGTTCCGAAATCCAATGACTTTCCTAACGTTAAATTGCCGCCGACCGCCAACACAATCGCGATCGCAATGAGAGACACCCACTCCAATGTTGCAGAAACCGCTGAGTCATAAAAAATCGTCGCATCGACTTCTTTAACGTATTCACGATTGGTCTTAAAAAACTGTTCGCTATTTCGGCCTTCCCGACGGAAAAGCTGCACGACACCGACGCCCAAAATATTTTCTTGGAGCATGGAGTTGAGGCTGGAAAGTCCTTCGCGGGCATCGTAGTTGGCTTGACGATAGCGCTTCTGCCAGTAGATGATCACCAGCGCTGTCGGAATCAGCATGAGCACCAGCAGCGTCGCCAATTGCCACTGCTTCGTAAACATCAAGACCGCAATCACCAACATCAGCACCACATCGCCAATAATCCCAATAGCCCCCGTTGAAAACACCTCCCCCAACGCATCTACATCGCTCGTCAACCGCGTAATCAATTTCCCCACAGGCGTACGATCGAAAAATCGGACCGCCAACGACGTCACATGGGTAAACAAATCATTGCGAATATCTGCCGTAATCCGCTGCCCCGACTTCTGAACCAATAACCCCTGCGTCGCATCGCACACGAGTCGCCCCACCATGGTCATGAACAACATCAGCGCAATGAGGTTCAAGCCCTGACTCATCGGCACATTTCGCAAAAAGGCCCAAGTTGAATTTTCATTTCGCAACAGTGACACGGCCTGCCCAATCACGATCGGCTGAACGGCCCGAGCGATCGCCCCTGGAATCAGCAGCGACACCGCTAAGGTCAGCCCCTTCAGATTGTTTCGGGCGTAGGGGGCTAGCTTGAGAAACAGCCGCCAATCGCTGGTTTTTTCGGAGTGATGGGGAGTTGGAGATGCGATCGTCATGAAGATCTAGCGGGGTGCAATGTTAAGACTTGTATAGGCTAACAGAGTCTATGACACGATGACCGATATTTTAGGTCTGAGCAGCAATGCCTAAGCTCCGATCACATACTTCCGCCATTCCTGATGGCTTCCCCCTTTGGTATGCCGTGAGACTTCGTAAAACAGACTGCTATGGGGGCGATGGGGCTGACGCAACAACGGCATTTCCGCCTCGCGAGGGGTCCGATTGCCTTTCTTCACGTTGCAGCGGTTACAGGCAACCACTAGATTTTCCCAGGTGTCCTGTCCTCCCCTCGATCGAGGAATCACATGATCAAGGGTCAAGGTTTCGCTGGAGTGAGTGCAGTATTGGCAGGTGTGGCCGTCTCGGTGAAGAAGATTTTTACGGGTGAGGGCAATTTCGGTGTAGGGAACGCGCACATACTGACGCAAGCGAATTACGGACGGCATTGGGAAGTCAGCATAGACGATACGTCCAGCATCTTCAAGCTGCTCTGCTTTTCCCTTCAGCAACAAAACGATCGCTCTCCGCCAACTGGTGAGGTTAAGCGGTTCGTAAGAGGCATTCAGCACCAGAACCTTACTCATTACTCAAACCGATTTTATAATGATTGATATAAACAAAATGCTAACACAATTTTTTAGGGGGTGTGGGATTCAGGATTTTTCGGGACGTTTTCTGTGATATGTGGGCATGGTTTATTTTGGACGCAGATTTATTTTCGTGCCGTTTTGAGCTTCTGGAAGTAGAATCCAGTCACTGAATACTGATTTACCAAGTATGGATTTTATGTCGAGCATTTTGCGGAGTGTAGTGGACTGTGAGTGATGTGAGTGGCATGAGTGCGATCGGCAGACAGACCTATATTAGGCATGAGGAGTTGGGCATTGTGATCGATAATTCGGCGTTTTCACCGGACCAAGATCCGTCATTAATTCAAGCTGCGCGGGTTATTTATGATACTTATTATTCAGTGCATCCCCATGTGACTGAATTGCCCTTAGGCGTTGCTATTAGCCGTTTGACTTACCGTGGAAAATTGATCTTCAATGGCAAGCCGATTCTGTTGCCTCAGGAGTGTTTTATTCCGTTGAGTGTGATGAATGCGAGATAGTAGAGTTTGGTGATTACTTAGTGATGGCTTAGTGAGTTTTGGTGCAGCATGGATGTGTTATTCGAGGGGACTGCTATTCTGTTGACGACAATTTTGGGGGCTTCTATTGGGAGTTTTTTAAATGTCGTGGTCTATCGGCTTCCGTTGGGGTTGTCACTGACTCATCCGCCTTCAAGATGCCCGACCTGTATGACACCATTGCGCAAGCGTGAAAATGTGCCGATCGTCGGTTGGCTGATGCTTCGGGGAAAATGTGCGCATTGCGGGACGAAAATATCGATGCGTTACCCTGTGGTTGAGCTGATTACCGCATTGTTATTTTTGTCCATATTTTTAGTCTTTGGATTTTCATTGCAAACCCTAGGCTACTGGATTTTTATCTCATTTCTGTTGGCGTTAGCGTTAATTGATATGGATACGCTAACGTTAGATTCTAGATTGATGAAGTCCGGTTTGATCCTTGGTTTAGCTTTCCAGACGACGATCGCGGCTGCGCTTACGGGAACACTTTTCGGGACTATTCAGGGGTTTGTCTGGGCAACAGCGGGGGCGGTCTTGGGACTGTGGGGCTTGGATATTTTGACGTGGATTGGGCGTTTTTTCTTGGGTCCCAATGCGATGGGGGGCGGGGATGCCAAGCTCTTAGCGGTTATTGGAGCGTGGCTTGGCATTAAGCTGATGGTGTTGTCGTGCTTTTTGGGATGTGTAGTGGGTTCTGTCTTTGGACTTAGTGCGATCGCTTTTAAGATGTTGAAGCGTGGAAACCCGTTTCCATTTGGTCCGTTTTTGGCGTTGGGTGCCATTCTTTCTGTGTTCTACGGCGACGTGATTTGGTCGGGCTACTGGACGTTCATCGGCAAATTGTACGGAACAGTTGGTATCTGAATTCCAATGTGTCGTGGGTAGGGTCAAATATCCTGCAAAATCTGTGTCGAGTAGAGCAATAATTTGATCCGATCACTCTAACGTGCCTTCCCCCGAAAATGTCTTCCAAATTATAGCCGATGGTCTACGACCGACCAAAGGTCATCGCACTCCCCCTGAAAACCGATTGTATTTCCGATCGAAGTGTTTTCGCTTTCATAGGATTTGGTCTAAAAGTTCATCCCGAGATAGCCCAAAATGTTCTGCAATATCCCGAAGAATTGCATTGAGCGTTCCAACTTTGATTGGGCTGTGATTTGGAATGGTGATGTGGTGTTGTCCCTGATTCTGGGTTGTCGCGAGGGAGCTTCATGCAGCAATGACCTCATCGCGAACGATATGCAAGCGGATAAGCGAAGGTCGATCGGATTGCTCAAAGTGGCAGTTCACAAGCTGACGAAGTTCTTCCAATGTTTCAGCTTGGGTAAAGATGGATTCTCCAATGGCACGGGCGAGGTATCCACTTTCGGGATCTTCTTCTACTAGGAAAATGAGTTCTGAGATAATCGGTGTGGTGATCGACATGGGAGAAAACCGCGATTGATAATGCTTGCCAGATTATAACCGATCGCACCTCCCCCGAAAATCGATCGCAAATTCGGCAAATTACCGAGCCGCACTAAAAAAACGATCGAAGCATTGCAGCTTTCTAAGTTAGAAGCATTGGCGATCGCGTTGTTAGATTTTAAAACGATCGATGATCTGAAGTCTTGGCTGAAGGATTCGTAGACCGATCGCATTTCCCTCCAGAACCCGATCGCACTCCCCCCGAGAACCGATCGCACTTCCCCAAAAAACCGATCGCACCTCCTCCCGAAAACCGATCGCATTTCTGTTGTTGTTCTGGGTGCGGAGGGACGATTCCCGTTCCGGGAGGCTTTCTGCTAGGGCAGAGGCTTTGCCAACGCCAACGGGTTTGCTTTAGGAAAGGCGATCGAATAGTTGTAAACTAGAAAAAGCTGTATATAGGCGGAATTCCTATGACTGTTCGTGAACAATTACTACAGGAACTAACAGAAGCCCCAGATACTCTTGTCGAGGAGCTTCTGGGGCTTTGTCTAGCTAAAAAGCGATCGTATTCCTCTCGATCGGAGATTGACATAGCTCTGATGGAAATGCTGGCGGATCCCGACTATCAGGCAGATGTAACGCAAATGCAAGCTGAGTTCGCAACTGCTCAGTGGGAGGCATTCCAGTTGGTGGAGAACAACGCATGAAGCGTGGAGATGTTTATGACGTGCGGTTGGACCCGACAGAGGGTTCGGAGCAGGGTGGAATTCGTCCGGTAGTGGTTGTTAGTCGCGATGTGATCAACGATCGCAGTTCTGTTGTTTTAGCAGTTCCGTTTACGACCTATCGATCGGGGAAACGAGTTTATCCGACTCAGGTTTTAATTTTAGCGCCAGAAGGTGGGTTGGATCAAGATTCGATCGCCATGGCGGATCAGGTGAGGGTTTTAGCAAAATCTCGATTTCTCCGATATCGTGGCTGTATGAAGGAGCCTTCGATCGTCAAACTAAATCAAGCCTTGATGATTGCGTTGGATTTAAGCTTTTAGCGATCGCACCTCCCCGAAAATCGATCGCACCTCCCTCGAAGAACGATCGCACCTCCCCCGAAAACCGATCGCACTTCTGTTGTTCTGGGTGCGGAGGGACGATCGGTTAACTTGGATAAAATACTCGATCGAAAGGCTGGTTCCGATACCGACGATAAATATCAAAATCGCTGTCTAATGTTGCGATCGCAGGAATATCTAAACGCTCAGAAATCACAACTAGAGACAGATCAGCAAAATCAGCAGGGATATTTCTATATTGTTGGTTCAGTTGTAAAATTCGCTCAAAGTCTTCAGGAACGAGGGGTTCACAGTGATAGATTTGAGCGGCAAGATGACGCAAAAAGTTAGACTGAACTCGATCGTCCTCTGAAAGAAGCCACATGGTTTCTGTGACACAACTTATGGTTGTAATCAATCGACTTCGACATTGCCCTAAAAAATTAAAAACTGTATGGTGATGCGGATCAGCGGCATCATAAAATGCAACTAAAATTCCAGTGTCAATCAAAACCCGATCGCGTTTCATTGTCGGGATGCCTGTCGGTTTTGGATGTGCTGGGCGATCGTAGCTTTACGAGTTTGACGATCGCTGAGATTCCCGTTATTCAGAAAATGCTGGGGTGTCTGTCCCATGCGTTCTAAAATCGTCTGCGTCTCAGGTTCATTCAGAGGTGAAGAGATTTCTTCATGCGGCATCGATTGGAAGGCATTCCAAAGTTGATCAATAACGGAGTCATTCGATCGATCGATCGCAGCGATTAACTGTTCTTTTCGTGTCATAGCCAGTTTTAAGTAAAAGGTCTGATGCCTCTATTATTGTAGGTCATACATCTCCCCATTAAAAGACCGATCGCACCTCCCTCCAGAACCCGATCGCACTCCCCCGAAGAACGATCGTGACAGATCCACAGTACAAGTAATCGCACTTCTCGATTTTGGGACGATCGTAGATCTAGAATATTGGTTGAAGAGGTATCAATTTTCAAAGGTATAAAAAAGCTCCTCTTGCTGATGGTCTAGAGTGATGTTGACTAATGCATTTTTGGGATATTGAGTCAAAATCCACCGTGGATCATGAACTTCGTCATGCCAAGTATGTGTGATTATTTTCCAGAGAAATTTAATTATAGGACACTTCTTAATCAATGGTCCAACACTACCTTGATCTCTCCATTCATATACCCACTTCTTGGCTTGATTACTTGCAACATAAGGCTTGCCACCTTTGGGTTTTTGTCGCAGGTAAGGGTGAGCAATTTCAAAATTTGTCTTAAAAACGAATCGTGCAGCGTTCAATCCAGCATGTTTTGCCTCAACAATCTCATTCCAAATATTATTGTTCTTTGTCTCCCACCCACTATTACCACTCTCTTCATCATCAGGGGAATCTAGGTCATGAAATACAAAATATGATATTTTAAAGTGGCGAAGAATTTTTTGAAAATGTGGAATTGTACTTTTGCCACCACAATCAATAACAGTTATCCAGTCTTCATCATATAAGTTTGCTTCGCGAAATTGTCCTAACAATATATTAATAACAACCGATTCAGTAGGACCTTCGACAAGAATAACTGTATCACTAAAAAAAGCCTCACATACATGTGGGTTAAAGCTTCTAACCATCCTCAACTTCTCGATTCCATCCTGCTCTAAATCAAGATCTGTCCTAAATTGAAATAGAGAAATATTATTTTCTTTGTCTTTTGTTAGGCGAACTAAACTACTGTGTACGCGACCCAAATCAATCATAATTGGTGAATGAGTTGCACACATCAGTTGAAAAGGGGAGTCTTTAGCCATATCATATAATAACCTTTGAACTGCTCGTATTCCGGCAGGATGCAGAAAAAGTTCTGGTTCTTCAATTAATAAAATCTTGGTTTTACAAAAAGATTGGGTAATATCTAAATTTAATGAGGAATAATCTTTTCCATTTTTCTTAGATCGTAATAATGAGAAGAATTCATGGCATTCTTTGTATGCACTTAAGATTACTTGTCTTTGCACTCCATGTCCTTGAAAATCAAGATTAATCCCCATATTTTGCTCATCAAGGACTTCAATTTGAGTACATTTGTGGAGAAGATTAGGTAAATCAAATTCATTTCCTTGATTGTTAATATGTAAAGAAATTTCTGGGAATACTTTCTTTAGACTTTCACTCATCTTATTTCCTAATTGATTCGTAAATCCAGATTCACGCAAGATTTCTTGAAGAGATACAATTGAGTTCTCGACTGTTTTATAAGCTTCTTTAAAGATAGGATCTTCCTTCATCTGATCAAGAATGGCATCTTTTACTAGATTTTGGATTGTAGATACGACATCTTGAGTCTTTGCCATACCTTTTATCCAAATTGGTTCTGGAAGATCTGCCTTAAGAAGCTTTACCTCTCTACTTGTCTCTTTAGAAACTTCAGGTTTGCATCCATATTTGCCAATATATATTGTAGATGCTTCCTTTGGCACCTCCCAAATCCTTCTCAAAATTGGATTTCCATTTCCATGAAGCTTTAGATTTAGTTGTTCCACTTCATCTTCATTTGCTAATAATTCAACTTCAATTTCTATAGGAAGATCTGCATTTTTAGTGTGGAAGTCATCTATTGAAGATTTCTGATTTTGAAAGAAATAATCATAGGCATGAAGAATAGATGATTTTCCAATATTATTTTTCCGATTAAGAAAATAATGTCTTGCTTATCTAGTGTGACTTCAAGACCACTTCCATTTTCTCCGGATCCAATTCCTCGGAAGTTCTTGATTCTTAATTTTAGAAGTCTCATTTAATATTCTTTATTTTATCTCTATACAATATTTTATCATTATTTAGCAATGTGTGTCCATTCCAAATGGCTTAACTAGTTCATCATTTTACTGAATCTTCATACCTTAAAAGTTAAGGACAGTTAGTCCCGATCTGGTGGGATGTGATTGTAAAATAAAGTAATGTAGCGATCGTCACAAACCGCTTTGTCAGACTCCCATATCGCAAATTCTCCGCCACCAACTTCACGAACCGCTCCAACTTCTCCAACCAAGCCTGAGCCTCATCCGGCGACAACTTCACGGCAGGTTCCTCCGGCTTTTCAACAGCAGTTTCCGGCGTAACCTCAGTTGGCTTTGTAGAATCATCAGACATGAGAAGCGACCATCCAGCAGAATTATTTGTGAGGAACTTAATCATCAGTATGGCAAATTCTTCGGCAAATGGAACTATCGAGGCTTATTCCTCACCGAACTTTATTAAGAGTACGATCAGCATTATCATCCTTTTTAATCGATCGGAGGATGCCAACCTGCCGAAACCCAAGCTTGCCTAACGGTTACAGCATAGGAATTATTTATTTGTAATGCGACAACCGTTGCACGACCTATCACTGTCAGCCCTTTGATATAGACCCCATCCTGAGTCCAAACGAAATGGCACGACCATTCTTGGCGACGAGGATTAAACAGTTTTACCTTGCGGTTTGTAATCGGATCTCGACCGTGGGTTTGAATCCCCTTGTAAGAATTGCAAAGACGACAAGCCAACCATAAATTCTCTTCATCATCCGATCCCCCAGCCGATCGAGGAATCGTATGATCAATTTCCAAAATTCCTAGGACATAACTTCTGCATACACTGGCAGTAGCCACAGCGGTCTTTAGCTTGTTCTCTAACCCGACTGCGGACTTCTTCTGATATCTGACTCATGATTCCAAAGGCGCAATCAACCGACGTTTGACCGCTTCACTCAGCGCTGTTGCCTTTCTAAGCAAAGCTTCTCGATAAACCTGCATTAAGACCTCCAACTCCGATCGCTCATCTCCCACTAACAATCCAGCTTGTTGCCGATCGAGTAACAAACTCAACCGTTCATCCTGATTCGGTTCCATTTGAAGCTCAGTCAACTCCAACACCTGCTCATCCGAAAGAAGAGTTACAGGCACGACCTCTAGATTAGCCGATCGCATTTCGGGAATAGATAATTTAAGTGAATCCGACAAAACACTCTCAACATCCCGGTTCGCTAATTGTGCAAACCGCTCCGCCTGTTGATAAATTTCGTCCGGTAATGTAATCATCACTTGAGTCGCCATAAGTCATACCTCGATCGGGATCAACTGAACAGACGCAGCTAATAAGATCAGCCCTCTCTAAGTTATATCAGGAGTCTGAGGCAAACGCCCCCGATCGCATAGTCCGATCCAAGTCCGTTAGCATCAACAACAGCCGTTCCCACCGCACTCACCAAAATCATTCATAGACCCGTTCCCCGATCGTCCATCCCCCAGAATTCGCTACAATTAACCCAACCCCTTTCCATCCGGCAAACGCGCCCATGGTCATGAAACCCAATCTCCATCGATCGTTCCTAGCGTCTTTCGTGCGGAGCCTCGCCATTCTTCGATCGCGCTGGAAATATGTGACCTATCGTCTCGCCCGATTACTGCTGATTAGTTACATCACCGTGGCCATCTATGCCTATGGCTTTAGCGATCGGGCCATTCTTCCGGCCTTCCCGAGCACCTACGAAACGCTCCCCGGCCTATTGCAAATTCCCACACCCAACGGTCAAACGATCGCCGCACTCTATAAATTGAATTCAGCAGCAAAGTACACGTTACTCATGAGTCACGGCAACGGCGAAGACTTGGGCGATCTTCAGTCCCAAATCGATGACTTCAAAGCCATGGGCCTGAGCGTGTTTGCCTACGATTATCGCGGCTACGGCAAAAGTCAAGGCTCTCCTAGCGTTGCGAATGTCTACGAGGATAGCGAAACGGCCTACCAATACTTGACGCAGACCTTGAAAATTCCGCCAGATCGTATTCTGCTCTATGGCCGATCGGTCGGCGGTGGACCCAGCACAGCCCTAGCAGCACGTCATACTTCGGCATCAGAACAATCTATTGCAGGCACCATTTTAGAAAGCACCTTCATCAGCACCTTTCGAGTCACGATTCCCATCCAAATCCTTCCCTACGAAAAATTTCCCAACCAGCAGAATATTCGCCAAACGCGCCACCTCTCGACCTTGATCATCCATGGCACAAACGATCGCGTCATCCCCTATTGGCACGGTCAAACGCTCTATGCCACAGCCCAAGACCCCAAACAACTGTTCACCGTCGAAGGGGCCGATCACAATGATGTATCAAGTGTTGCGGGAGAAAGTTACGCACGATCGATCGTCCAATGGCTGAAAACACTCCCTTAGGACCGAGAGTTTCCGAAACCGCCAGAATTTGGGGAGCCTCTTCGCTATCATCATTTGCTCAATAAAAAGCCTAACCACAAGGATTAGGCTTTAGTAGCTACTCTCTCTTAAAACTCTAACGATCGGACGAAGCCTGATTTACAGGTCGCCGCCGCGCAAAAACAGCAGAAACACAATCACTGGACCTGCAATGACTACCAGAGCCAGCGTTGTCAACTGAAAGACAACCGTAAAATTAATCGCACTCAGAAAGTCCATTACCCCTCCCAAACCCGCGCATTGCGCTTCAATAAACTCGAACTTGTGATTGATTAATATCTTACGGACATCCGCACCCTATTTTAATTAACGTTACAAAAATCAACGATCGAGATCACCTCGAATCCCCCCAACGCGCGACAATGATAGGGTTCTTTTTTGTTTCGAGTGCGGAGAGTCCCGCCCATCCCCTACTATGGCAACCTGGCAATGCGTTAAAAACTGTGGTGCTTGCTGCAACCTTGACCCCATCGATCGTCCGGATTTGGGTGACTATCTCAACGACGAAGAAATTGTCACCTATCTCACCCTGGTGGGCGAAGATGGCTGGTGCATTAATTTCAATAAAGAAACCCGCGACTGTAGCATCTACGAAAAGCGTCCCTCGTTCTGCCGCGTCACCCCTGAGACCTTCAAGGCCCTTTTCGATGTCGCCCCAGAAGACGTCAATGACTTTGCAATAGACTGCTGCCGGGAACAAATTGAGGGGGTTTACGGCGATCGGAGCTTGGAAATGCTGGTATTCGATCGGGCGATCGGGATTTAGATTGGACTAGGGCTGTCAACATATGACTATAATTATGAAAAGATCGTGAAAACACCCTTAGTCCCAATAGGCTCATGACTTCCCTTCCCAAGGCACCCCCCGAAAGCTTAGTCGCTGAGGTCGTTCATATCGATGAGCTGGCCCAGGCTGCCCCGTCTGATTTTTCAGTGGTGTGGCGTTGTTTTGTTTCGACCTTCGTCACCATTTTCCTGGCCGAAATAGGTGATAAAACTCAGGTGGCAACCTTGCTGATGAGCGCTCAATCTCACGAACCTTGGGTGGTTTTTGGGGGTGCGGCGGCGGCGCTGGTGAGTACGAGTTTGGTGGGTGTGCTGTTGGGACAGTGGCTAGCGAAATTTCTGACGCCGAAGACGCTTGAACTCGCGACGGGTAGTATTTTGGCGATGGTGGCGGTATTGCTTTTGATTGATGTTGCAGGGATGCCTTAAGTCATGGATTGGAATCTTCTTGGACTGAGTTTTATTACCGTGTTTTTGGCTGAACTGGGCGACAAAAGTCAACTGGCGGCGATCGCCCTTAGCGGCACGGCCAAGTCTCCTAAGGCGGTGTTTTTTGGGAGCGTTGCTGCATTGATTTTGGCAAGTTTTATCGGCGTGATTGTAGGAGAAGGCACCGCACAAATTTTACCCGTAAAGTTGACCAAAGCCATTGCAGCGATCGGGTTTGCGGCTATGGCCTTTAAACTGCTAGTTCTTCGAGAACGCGATGACGAAAGTAATGCTGAAGCCCTTCCTGAACCCGCTGAAAGTCTCGATTAAACCAAGTTTTAAAAACGGGTCTTAAAAACGAGTTTCAAACTCTACAACGCCGCGATTGTCTCCAGAAAAATCAGTTGATCCTCGGAATAGGAATTGTTCATTGACTCGGTAACGGAGTCCTAGCTGGGTATTTTGGTTAGGAACGGTCAGGACTCGAAAGATGGTGGCCGAGATGATAGGAAGTCCGTCTTTGGTTCTTAAGAGATCCACTCCGGCTTCTGCTGCGAGTCCCAAGGTCGAAGTCTTCTGTTTTTCATTGCCAATGAGCGTGGGGAAAAGGCGGAATTCACTTAAGCCTAGGGCATTCCCGATCGCACCTTGAACATTAGTAAGCAGGGCCGATCCCGCGAAGTTCGCAATGCCTAAGGTCGCATCGTCGCCGCGTCCAAGGGTGTTGATAAAGCCACCCCCAAGGAGCGCCACGATTTCGGTATTCGATCGGCTAGGGCTACTCTTGAGTTCGAGGTTTTCCGTGAGCAAACTGGCAGGACCGTTGGCTCTGGCTTGGATGCGAACCGTTTGGACACCGCCTATTGTGTTGGCGGTATTGATGGATTCGGCGATTTCGGCGGTGATGTTGTTGGTGGGGATGCGGGTTCGGGTGACTTCGGGGACGGCGGTCACAAGGCGCACGTCGAGAATGGGATCGAGACCCAACTCTTTGCGGAATTCAGCAAAGTTTCGGTAGCCCCGTGCTAAAACAAATTGCGTGGTGAAGAGGTTGACCTGTCCGGCTTGGAGATCGATGCGACCGACGGGGGCGGGGTTGTCGAGGGTGCCATTGACGATGAGGTTTCCGCGTGCGACGAAGTTGATAATGGGGGCGCGGACGACTCGAACATTGTCGCCTAGGGTCAAGTTGAGTGCGCTGAGTTCAAAGGGGACTCGACCATCAGTTTTGCCTCCGGCTGCGAGATCGGTCGTCGGTGCGTCGGTGAGGAGGACTTGACCGTTGGTGAGCGAGACTTTTCCGCCGATTCGAGGGCTGAATACGCTACCTCCGACGATTAGATTGCCGTTGACGCCGCCTTGGTAGAGACCTTTAAGGTTAATCGCAATTTTCTGGAGGGCGATCGTGAGGGGCTGTTGGCGGGGAATGGCGACTTTGCTCACGGCGATTTTTAGCGGTTCGGGGCTGGGCAAGGCTGGGGAGGGGATTGGAGACGCAACTGGAGGCAGTTCCTCAGAAAGCACTGGATCGCTGAACCCAACGAGAGGCAAAGTTCCTTGAGCGACGATGCTGCCTTTGCTAAACTCGCCCCGCAGCTCTTCGACTTGGATGCCGCTGGGATTAGCGAAGATGCGACCTTTGACGTTGGTGAGCGGCTCGGGTAATGCCTGAACTTTGACCTGCGCACCATCAAGCGTGAGAGAGCCGAGGATGGTGAGTGGGGTGGTGTCGTTTTGGGTGATGTCGAGATTGAGTTGGCCTTTACCGCCTTGCCATGCGATCGGTTGGCCCAATAGATTTAGCAACGCTAGGCCGTCGTCCTTAATCCGTGCTGCAATCCTAACGGAGCGATCGGATGAGGAGACGGTTCCGGTCGGCAAGGGTAAATCGATCGGCAACTCCCCTTGGACCACGATAGGTTCGCTAGAGTTAGCGATAATGCGATTGTTAAAGCTAACGCGACCGTCAATGTAGTTAAACGATCCGTTAGCCGACTGAATCGGGCTGCCATTAAGGGTTCCATCCACTAGGGCCAGTGCGCCGAGGAAGTTGGGTTTGTTGCGAGGACCGGAAAGGGACACGGTGGCGTTGAGTTTGCCTGTCAGCGCGAGGGGTTGTCCGGCCAGAGAGAGCGGAACGGGGATAAATTCTTGGATGGCTTCGACGGGGAGATTTTCGATTTTGAGCTGGCCGGATTGTTCATCGACTTCGCCGATTTGGACGGAGGAAAGGCGGATTTTGGTGTCGCCTGAATTGAGAATAAAGGGCCGAATACTCAAGACGCCGTTGTCGAGTCCGCCTTCGAGAATTGCACTGTCGGCCTTGAGGACGCGGTTGGGATTTCGATCGAGTTTGCTGCGATCGCTGTTTTCTTCTAAATAAGAGGCATAAGGTCGCCATTCGAGATTTTTGGCTTTGACGCTGAAGTCAGCTTTGAGGCGATCGGGCCGGAAGGGATTCCCGGCAATTTTGACGGTGCTGTCAAAGCGTCCCCGAATGTCGAGGGAAGTGGGTAGGATTGAACCTTGCCGGGTTTCAGCAATTTGGGACAGGGCTTGATTGTTTTTGGCGTAGGTTTGGAGTTGTTGCAGCAGGGTTTTGTCTTTGACGTCAATTTTTTCGGCAACGACGTCACGGGCACTGCCATAAGTGGGAAGCGGCGACGATCGGGTGAGGTCTTCGAGATTAAATACCTGTGCGAGTTTTAACACATCTTCAAACCGTCCGTCTGTGACCGCCATTTCGGCATTGACTTGGGGTTCGCCGCGTAGATTGACGTCGCCTTTGAAGGCAATGGTGCCGACTTCTCCGGTGGGGTTGCCGCGATCGTCGAGGAGGGGGAGTCGTAAGGTGCTTTTTTGGAGACTAATCTTCTGGTCTGAAAGATAGAACGCCGCTTTGAAATCTTCCCCACGTCCGGTGCCCACGCGAGGGTTGAGGACGCTGACGGTGCCGGACTGACCGGATTTTAGACTGCCGCTTCCGAGGTTGGCGGTGATTTGTTTGGCGGTGAAGGTGGCGACGCGGGGAGCGTTTACCGTGACGTTAGCGCCTACGATCGCACCTGTGAGGAGATTTGCACCCTTGACCGTAACGTTTACGTCATTCGCTTCAAAGAGATTGCTGAGTCTGGGTGCGACAATTGCGATCGATCCAGCGTTGATCGCTGTGAGACTTCCACCGCTTAGAGATGCTGTGAGACTCGTTGCACGGAAGTTTCCGAGACGAGGAGAATTGATATTAAAAATGCCCGTTTGGAGTTGCTGTGACGTAAGGTTGACAGCAAGTGTCCCGTTGAGATTTCCGCCGAGCTGGGTGCCGCCGAGGGATTCGCTAATTCCAGCTTGAGCGATCGCAGCAGCAATAGGTTTATCGAGTCCAAAGCCGTTAAGTTCATCCAGGTTTAGATTCTGAATAGCGACGTTGAAGAGTTCGCCCGATCGTACCGCATCGACGCTGCTATTGCCCCGATGAAGGCTCGCGCTAATGGGCTGAAGGTTGGCATCAAGCTTGGCTGAAATGCGATCGCGATTGCTAGCGACGTTGAAATCTAGCCCTTTATTCAATGCAAAATCGATCGTCCCCCGCAGCGCATCAAACTTAACTCCATTCACGTTTAACGCATTCAGTGCAATGTTGCCGTTAACGCTAGGTGCTTTGGGCGTTCCGGTGATTTTGCCGTCGAAGTCGGTGCTGCCGGAGAGTTTGACATTGGCGGGAAGATTGGCGGGAAGTGAGGCAAGGGAAATTCCTTGAGTTTTGACGTTGAGATCAAATCCGGTGATGTCAGGCTTCTCACCCAATTCTGCGAAGACCGTGCCATTGACCGAGAGACCCGGTGCGCTCGCATTGTTGATATTGAGTTGTTTCCCGGTCCATTCGATGTCGGCGACGATCGGGTCTTGAATCACGGCCACGCCCTCGGAAAGACGGGTGATGCCTGCGACTCGGACGGTTTGGGGACTCAGGTTAGCGACGTTACCAGTAACTTTTAAATCACTGCTAAAGATGCCTCGCAGGTCAGGGGAGAATTTATTCAGACCAATGCCGTCTGTTTTGACATTCAGGGCGATGTTACCATCGACGATCGTGCCATTAATATTGGCTATGCCGCCTTCGACTTGGGCGGTTGTATTTTGCAATTTGATCCTGTTGCCGACGATGGCAATTTCACCTCTCGCAGGATACTGGGCTTCGGGGGCGTTCCAGGCGATGAGGGTATTAGGATTGGTGGCGGAACCGGAGACGGAGACAGTGGCGCTCAGGGTGCCGAGTTTGGTGGGAATGGCTTTGCCGCCGTTGTAGGTTTGGGCGATCGTGTCGCCGGGGAGATCCGTTGCTTGGAATCGCAAATCGATCGCTTCGGGCCTTGAGAGTGCGATCGTGCCAGCGCCTGTGATTTTGCCGCCCAACTGAGGAAGAATAAATAGATCGGTTAATGTGACGAGCAATGATTTTGAATCGACTTTGAAGTTGGTGGCTACATCCTTAAGAACGATCGCTTGACGATTCTGGTTCGATAGTCCTAGATTGCTATCGGCTTCGGGATTATCAATTTTGAAATCGGTATTGATAACGGTGATGGGGGTTGTATTTCTGACGTTTCCTGCCACGATCGGGTTGTCGAGTGGACCTGTGACTTTAATTTCGGTGAGGACGGTTCCGTTAATGGTGGCGGGCGGGGTTAACTTAAAGGTTTTGATCAGAGTTGGAATAGTCGTAGGTGCGGTTTTGGCGGTGAGGTTGATGCCTTTTTCGAGGTCGATGATGCCTTTGGTTTGGACGGGGATAGTGTCGGCGACGAGGGCTTTGGATTTTTCGAGGATGATGCGTTTGCCGTCGAATTTGACTTCGCCGTCCGATTTGCTGACGCCGTAGGGGACGCCGGGAAATCGGGCGGCAATGTTGGTGAAGGTTCCGGTGCCGTTGAGGGTGGGGTATTTTTCACCGGGACGGATTTTGATGTCGAGGTTGCCGTTGAGTTCGCCGCTTTTGACTTCGATGGGGAGGCGGATGAGGCGATCGATTTCACTCAGGAGGAGTTTGTTGCCTCGGGTTTGGGCGTTGATTTCGAGCTGTTGGGTGGGTTTGGGTTGGTTTTTGGGGACAAGAGGGGTGGTGTCGAGGACTTGGGCGTTGAGGTTGAAGGTGCCTTGGGTGGTGGATTCTCCGTTGGCGTTGAGGATGATGCGTTTGTTTTTGTCGAGGATTGCGATTTGGGCGTTGAAGTTTTTGTAGTCGATCGTTTTTGGGGGTTGGGGGGATTTTGGGGTTGGGGGGGGATTGGGTGATGGGGGGGGATTAATTGATGCGTTGCTTTGCTTAACGCATCCTACGTCGGAGGAGGAGGGGGGGGAGTTGGGGGTGGGGATGCATGATTTGGAAATGGGGGATAATTTTAATGTGGCGTTGGTAAGCTTGATTTCCGTGACTTCGACGTCTCCGGTGTTTTCGTCGTCTTTGGGGGGCTTGGGTGCGGTGCCGATCCAAAGACCGGGTTTGTCTTCTTCGATGAAAACATTGGGATTAATCAGGTTGATTTTGATGTTGAGCTTTTTGCGCTGGATGGATTCCCATAGGTTGAAACTTACGTCGATCGCGTCGATTTCGGCATGATCGCTGTCGGTGGGGATGATGGGGATTTCGGATTTGTCAAGGCGTAGACTGCTCAGGCTAAAGCTCTTGACTCTGCCTAGCTTAATCGGGCGTTGTAGTTCTTCCTTAAGAGAGGCTTCAACGATCGGAACAATGTCCTCGTAAATAAATTTTCGTGCCCAAAGCGTCCCACCAATGCCTGCGATCGCCAAAATGCCCAGTGGAACAACGGCTTTCTTCCAAAACGGCTTGCGAGGAGTGGGAATCGGTTCGGGGAGGGGAGATTGAGTCATGACGGGAGAGGCGGGTTCCGGGGGAGAGTCTACCGATCGCGATTAAAGACGCTGCCAATGATCGTGGATTTTACCCAGGACAAACCTGGCATATGAATATTTTCCAAACGATTATGCCTTGAATCGGACAGAGAAAACAGTTCATTTGACGGCTATTCAACTTATGGGGTACGTCTTAGGTGCAAATTTAGATAGGAATTAGGTCCGAAAGACTTCTAAACTATGAAGAGATTTTGTGGGCGATCGGGGCTTATTGATGACTGATTATTTCTCTAAGAGGGTTCAAGAGCGGATGGTTGAACCCATAGTTGACCCGCAGCGCAGTCTGGAAAATTGGGTGCGAACGGTTCAGATGAGTTTGGGGAAACAGACGGTTCTGATTGCGGTATGTGATTATCCTGGCGATCGCATGGGTTGGATCGAGGTCATGGAAGCGACATTGGAACCCCTTGAGGTGGTCTGTTGCCGAGCAACCATCGATCGTCACTGTCCCAATGTGAACGAGACGCTGCTCAACCTCTATGCCCAACAACCCAAACCGCTCTCGCCGACGGTGGTGAATCTGGTCGGGACGGATGAATTATTGGGGATTCGGTGGGATGGCTTGAAGTCGGCGCAGGAACAGTTTTTCTTTTCGGCGCAGTGGTCCACGGAAGGGCTTGCAACCTTTGGGGTGCCTGTGATTGTGTGGGTGTCGTCGCAGGTAGCGATCGCCTTAGCACGGGAGGCTCCCGATTTTTGGAATGGGCGCGGGGGCGTGTTTCTGTTTGAGCGACCGCTGATGCAGGGCGAGACGGCACAGGATAGGCGGGAGTTGGCGGCGGCGATCGGGGTTTGTGAACGGGCGATCGGGGAGATGACGGCTCACGAGTCTTCAGAAACGCTTGAATTTGCGCAAGGTTTGGCGGAGTTGGCTCAGTTGTATGAGGCGAGTGAGCAGGATGAGTTGGCGGTGGCGCTCTATGAACGGGTTCTTAAGCTTGATTCAGACATTTTGGGCGCTGGGCATCTAGAGACGATCGCCGCAAGGACTCAGTTGGCCGAACTCTATGAGCGGACCACAAGAGAAGAGCAGGCGGCGGAACTCTATCAAAAGGCGCTGGAACTCTGCCGGGAGAGTGTGGGAAGTCATCATCCGGAAACGGCGGCGAGCCTCAACCAGTTAGCCTATGCCCATCGGTTGCTAGGGGACTATGCCATGGCGTTACCGTTGTACGAAGAGGCATTGGCGATTCGGCGAGAGGTGCTGGGGGAAGACCATGAATCCACGGCGACGAGTTTGAATAATTTGGCGGGATTGCAGGTGGCGATGGGCGACTATGACGAGGCGCTGCCGTTGTACGAAGAGGCGGTACGGTTGTTCGATCGGGTTCTCGGCTCGTCACATCCGAGGACAACGGTGGTCCGGACTAATTTAGGTGCGCTGCGGGAACGAATGGGGCGCTAGGTCCAATTTTTGGTCATTCGATCGAGTCGGTCCTGAAGTCCTGTAAACTAATGTTACAGTTGAACAACGATTACAGGTAGAGCGTCATGAGTCAGTACGAGCGCATGGTGTTGATGGCGGAAGATGAGTTAACGCAATACAGCACTGATGCCCGCAAGGTCGAAAAACTACGGCGCAAAATTGGCATTTCCACATCCGTCGCCGATCGTCAAGCCGCCAAAACGCAGCTCGCTGAAGAATTGCCCAAAAATATGTTTACCAAAGGCATCATGACCCAGCGCCAAACTATTGCGCTACCGTTTTGGGGGATTGCGGGTCTTGGGTTGCTCTTGGGGATTTCAGCCGACCAGCCTTTGTTGTTCATGGCGACGATGATCGGTGGAACCCTTGCGATCGCCCTTCAAAAGTGGGGCTGGAAACTTGAAGCCCGTCGGATTTTGATGGCGACGCTGGACGATTTGGAAAATCCGAAGGTGGCTGTACCTAATGATAAAGATCAAGGCAAGGTTTAACAGCAAATCTAACAGCTCAAATCAGTGGCGGCAGATAACTTTGAACTAAACAAATGCAGCTTTCGTCTATCCGCTGCATTTGAATTCTTAGACATCAGGCACTAATGGTAAACGACGAATACGGCTTGGCTCAACGGCAAAAATTAGGGTTTGTCGGACATCTTCGTCCTCTAGCTCTGGAAACTCTTGATGTAATTCTCCCCGATCAGGATAGGTTGCCAAAAGCTCAATCACCCGACGAACCGTCAGGCGGAGATTACGAATACAGGGTTGTCCATTCATTCGTTTCGGATCGATAGTGATACGATTTAGTCTCATTAGGAATGTTCCAATGCATCCTTATTATCTTAGCATTCAGCAAGGATAAGACGAATTGGATGATGGAGGAGTTGCGCAATTAGGATTTGATGTTTCTCGCACTGGGTGCATACCGGAACTTGATCGATCGTCAAACCCCAAGGCAATCCGCCAAATTTCTCTTCTAGCCCGGTTTGGACTGGAAGTTCAGAGCTAAGTCTGACTTTAGGAACGAAATATTTCAACGGGTTTACCACATCGGAGTAGTTTTGGCCTCAGATTATCTTAACGCACACATCGAAAGTTTAATGACGGTATAATTATGGATGTCCTATGTGGTCACCTTCGATCGAGTCAATAGGAGTGGTGTTCCGTTATCTTGATGAACTTACTAGAATCGATTATTCCATTTGATTATCATGCAATGTCGCTGGCTCAGGATGTGTTGAGTGGGCTGGGTCTGAGTGTAACGGTTCATAATTTGGAACGTCTTCCAAAGTCAGGTCCGCTTATTATTGTCTGTAATCATCGGAGCTTTTTAGACCCTTTTTTATTGACGAGTTTCTTGAATACGCCGATTCATTTTGTGTGTCATCGGTTCATGGGAAATGTTCCGATTTTGCGAGAGGTCTTGCAGACTTGTGGAGGCTTTCCCTTGAGCAATGATGATTGGTATCCTGATCTATTTGATCACGCGACCGATCTGCTCGATCGGGGGAAGACGGTGGGGATTTTCCCAGAAGGCGTGGCTCCGATGTTGAATCCGCCTGGGCCGAAAGAACTTCGGACGCTCTATCGGGGGTTTGCGCATTTGGCATTGCAAACAACGGTGCCCAACTTACAAATTTTGCCCGTGGCTATTTGCTCCAAATCCGAATGGCAATGTCCGGCGGTGCCCCTTAGTTTTCTGCATCAATTCGATCCGTTAGAGCCACTCTTTAAACAAGACGGCTGGCATCCGGCGGTGCTCTATCAAAATGCGGCGATTCGGATTGGTCAACCTTTTGCGATCGATCCGTACCGCGATCGCTATCGGGGTCGCCAAGCGAGTATTGTTGTAAAAGATTTAACAGCCATCTTATCAAAGCAAGTCACTGAACTGCTTGCCGCCTAAACCATGTCGCTTGATTCTATTCATTTTTTATCGCCTCGATCGCGTCAGCCACATTTGCCGCTGTTTGTATTTTTTCCGGGAATGGACGGGACAGGTCGGCTGTTTGACTCACAAATCGATCGGTTGTCTGCGCGGTTTGATGTCCGATGTTTGGCGATTCCAAGTAACGATCGCACGGACTGGACTGGAATGGTCGATCGGTCGGAACGGCTCATTACCTCGGAAAGGGCTAAGGGTCAAGACCTTTATTTGTGTGGAGAATCTTTTGGGGCTTGTCTGGCGATGCAAGTTGCAGGACGCCTAAATCGCTGCGTGAAAGAGTTGGTGTTGATTAATCCAGGATCGTCGTTTGCGCGATTTCCATTGTTGGCGGCGGGGAGTGCGCTGTCGAGTCTGTTGCCGGATTCGATGTATCCGTTTTCAACCCGGATTTTGGCGAGCTTTTTAATTAACAACGATCGAGTGGCGGCGACCGAACGTCAAAATTTAATTAATGCAATGCTGTCGGTCAAGCCCCAGGCTGCGTCTTGGCGATTGAATTTGCTGCGGCAGTTTCCGGTGGATTCTATTGTTTCAGAACTGATTGGTTTGTCTGTGGTGCTCATTGCTGGAGAGGTCGATCGATTGTTGCCATCGGTGTTTGAGGTTCGGATTCTTCAGCGATTGTTGCCGAAGTCGAAGTTGGTTTTGTTGCCGGGGAGTGGTCATGCGTGTTTGTTAGAACGAGACTTTTATTTGGCTGATTTTATTTGAATCAAGTTGGGTTTGGGGCACGGCGAGCCATGCCCCTACAGATCCGGGTTTGAGAAGTTGTAGGGGCATGGCCATGCCTTGCCCCAAACCCAACGGGTTTTTGATACGGATCTCATTTACGCTGCGCAGGACTTGTTCCCTAACGTCCGACGAGTGGAGCGTCGATCGCTTTGGTGAGCCGATCGCGGGTTTCTTCTAGGTGGGCTAGGGTGTAGATGTCTTTGGGATCGGCTTTTTTGAGGGCGCTGGTTAGGGCATTTCGGAGTTGTTTCATGTCGTAAAGAGCAACGGTTTGGGCGTCTTCGGGGACGTCGTACTGACGCAGGGCAATGGCAATCAGCAGGTTCATGTATTGACGCTGAATGCCTCGACGGATGACGGAGATTTTGACCCGATCGCCTGCATTAAAGACTTCACTCCAAATACTGGATTGAAGGGTGTTGAACAGTTCAGGAATGGTCAGAGTTTGGGCGGGGTTCTTTAGTTCGCCTTCGGCCAGTCGGGTCAGCCTGTCGGCGTTGGTGAGTTCGACGAGGGTTCGGGTCTGAAGCATGAGTAGACGATCGAGCACTGGGTAATCTAGCTTGAAACTCGATGGCAGCGTCCCCCAATGACTCCACCGCGAAGGCGCAAGCTTATTGAGCAAGTCAGGTGAGAATTGAAACGCCTTTTCATCGAAGACATTGCGACGGATCAAGTCTAGGGCTTTACGTTGATCGGCAAGCGATACCGCCTCGAAGGGCAATCGGCCCACTTCATCCCCGAAACGCGATCGATTGAAGTACTGGCCGCCGATGTAGTTCGTTAGCTTCGTTGCATAGCCAAAGTAATAGCCAAAGACGGAGTTGAAGGCAATGCGCACATCGTTAAAACTCTCGCCCTGAAGGGGAAGACGCTGATCGAGACGGCCCCAAATGGTGCGGGCGTTGTCAAATTGCCATTGGGAATAGGTTAACAAATCGCCGCTCAGATCAAACCGTTGGACCTTGGGATCGAGTCCAGGGCGGACATCTTCGTCGGTGGCGTAGGCGAGATCAGGTTCGGGCGATCGACGGGCGATCGTGTCCAAGAGATCCCGCTCTTTCTGAACATCTGTCGCAGGGGTGTAGCCATAAGCGATTGCCCATTCGTCGTAGGGACCCACTTTGTGCGTGTAGTAGTCGCCTTGCTGGGTGCCTTGGGGTGCGAGGTTGACGGCACTATAGTCCATGATGGAACCGATGAGACCCTTGCGACGGGTGATTTCGGTGTTGTTCAGTTCTTCAGGTTTTAGCATGGCGCTGCCCTTGAAGTTGTGGCGCAATCCTAGGGTGTGTCCGACTTCGTGGCCGACGAGTTCACGGAGAAAGTCATTGATGTAGTCTTTCTGACTTTGATCGCTGGGGAGTGCATTACCCACTAGCGATAGCGTCATCTGTCCCGTTGCAAATTGCTGCTGGCCGCCCATGCTGTAGCAAAAGTCCTGCGTGTTCATCTCCCGATTCCCAAATCGCAGTGGAACGGTGGGCTTAACGGTTATTTTTTTGAAGTCTTTCCCAATCGCAGCAGTGTCCTCGCAGAGATTGCGATCGCCCATTAGTGCGCCTATGAAGGATTGGTTTCTATCTTGACTCGTTTCAATTAGACTGCGAAATTCTTGCTTCAGCGTCTGAATAAAGTTTGCATCAATGATGATGTCGGCATCGAGGATTTGTCCGGTGATGGGATTGACGCGAGACGGTCCCATGGCAAACCCGGCATCGGTCGAGGTAAACCACCGAATCGTGTTGTAGCGGATGTCAGCCGGATCCCAGTTGGCGTTGTCGGGCATTTGTTTGACTTCGATCGCGTTCTTGAAGCCAATTTTTTCGTAGGCTTCGTTCCACATTAAGATACCGTCCCGCAATGCCGATCGATACTCGGTGGGAATGGTGTTTTCGAGCCAATAGGTGATGGGCTGGATGGGGGGAGAAAGCTGGGCGCTTGGGTTGGCTTTTTCGAGGTGCCAGCGGTTGATGTAGCGGACAAAGGGTTGACGGGCATTTTCGCGTCCGAAGCTACGAAAGGCGGTGATAAAGTAGCCAATGCGATCGTCGGCCAAGCGAGGACGGTAGCCGTTTTTTTCGGGGAGGGCGGAGAGGCTGTAGCGCACGCGCATCTCAAAGGCGCGACTATCGGGGAGAGTCGAGAGGAAGCTCGGAAGGGCGGATTCACTGCCTTCTCCGCTGTAGCCATAGACGGATTCGAGTTCGATGTTTTGGGGGAAGTTGTTGATTTTGCCGAAGTAGGTTCGGTTGGGATCGAGGCTGTAGGGTGCGCCTAGGATTTCGGAGATGACGGGTTTGAGTCCGGGCAGGTCACCGAGGAAGGTGCTGTTGAGTTCGACGAGGACGCTTTTTTTGTCGTCGCGGGTGGTGATGATTTTGAGGGTGTCGATCGGGGAGTCGCTGAAGGATTTGGCAACGGTGCGAGCGATCGGGGATCCGGGTTCGGCTCGGACGTAGGTGTTGGGGATGACGATTTGGATGGTGTTGTTAACGCGGCGAAAGTTGAAGAGAAATTCGCCGACGGGGATGCCGCTGTAGAGTCCACGCTGCCCAATGGCGCTCTCTAGGGTCATGGTAGTGATGTAGTTGCGGTTAAGCTGCTCGGGGAACAGTTCGAGGTAGAGCTTGCCGTTTTTTTCGTTGCGGTAGAGGGTGAGGAGTCCTTCAGATTTCTTCGTATTTTTGGTGACGAGTTCAAAGGGAGGCTGCTGATCCCCACCGAGGAGCGATTCTAAGCCCGGTTTTTTGCCCGGTTTCTGTTTCCCCGTCCCGTCACTGCCCTTTTTGACTTCGGGCTTGGCTGCGGGCTTGGCTACGGGCTTAGTGGCTTTCTGGGGTGGGGTGGCGATCGCGCTGGTCGGGTGGTGAAGATTGATGGGAAGAAGGGTCAGCAACAGGCCGAGGACAAAGGCCCAGACTCGATTGTGAGAAAGCCATTGAACAGCTTTCTTGAGGCGGTTTAGGGTGCTGGTCACGAGTCTGGTCACAAATGAGGTCATAGCAGTGGGGAATGGGGGTGCGAAGTGCGAGTGATGAAGTTAGAGATTCTCACTTCTCAATTCTCAATTCTTAATTCTTAAGACAGACTTAACCCTTTTAGTTTACCTGCTGATCTCAGAATCGTTATCATGGGATAGGATTTTGAGAGAGGGATCTTTTAAATAAATCCGTCTTATGTTGGGCTGTTTCGTGGGATTGCAGGCTTGCAGTCATTTTTGCTCTATGACTGATCTTAGTGGAACTTGGCTAGGTACGTATTGGCAGAACACAGAGCCAATGCGGTTTGAGGCGTCGCTGGTGCAAGGCGGGGGGACGCTGAGTGGAAATATTTTGGATGACGGCGAATTGGGGGAGGCGATCGTCGCTGGGGAACTGATTGGCCGTCGGGTGAGCTTTACGAAGCGATATTTGGCGGGGAGTCATGAGATTGTTGATTATTCGGGAACGGTCTCGGAGGATGGCAATTCGATTCAGGGCCATTGGTCCATTGATGCGTCGGCGCAGGGTAAACGCAAGCGCGATAAGCTCTCGGGCAACTGGGAAGCTCGTCGCAGCGGTGATGGACTGATGCAGGAGTTGATGCGCCGAATGCAGCAACAGGTTCCGGTCGGTGCTGGCGCAAGGTAAGGCCGGAGGATTGAACGGAGTCCATCGAGTGTGGGGCACGGTGGATTTGGGGCACGGTAGGTTTGAGGCACGGTGGGTTTGAGGCACGGTGGGTTTGGGGCACGGTGGGTTTGGGGCACGGCGAGCCATGCCCCTACATATCTGGGTTCAAGAGGTCGTAGGGGCATGGCTATGCCGTGCCCAAAACCTAACGAAGAATCGGGACGGATGTTCTACATTATTAAGATTAAGTTCTCATTTCTAAAACCCTTTCTGCTCTGGTTGAGTAGGGAGGGTTTTTGATTGAAATATGCGATCGCTACAGGTCAAACGAGGGTTTTCACGGGTCAAACGATCGTCCCTACGGGTGAAACGAACGTCGCTACGGGTCAAACGAGGGTTTTCATGGGTGAAACGAACGTCGCTACGGGTCAAATGAGGGTTTTACCTGTAGAGGATTGGATTTTTGGGTAAAATCCGCAGACTAAACTCCATTTGATCGTCATTATGAATGCAGATTTGCTAGTTTCTGCGCACGGCAAGGGCGATCGGGACTGAATAGAATCTGAACATACTTTGAAATTAGGACACTCAGTCATGGCGCGTCTAAAGAGAAAGTCTCCGGCATTGGATAAGGCAACGATGCGGATATCTGGAATGCGATCGATCGATGAAACGCTGGACTTAGGCAATGGCTTGAGTTTGACAATGTATGAGGCGCACTTCAAGGCACTTCAGATGGAGTTGTTGGATTACAACACAATGCTGACGTCTATTGATGCGATCGGGGTCGCTGTGAAGGAGAAGGAAACCACGTTGCGGGACTATTCCGAACGGATGCTGATGGGGGTGACGTCGCGCTATGGACGGGGGAGTTTGGAGTATTTGCAGGCGGGCGGAAAGGTTCGGAAGGCTCCGGCTAAACGATTTGCTGAGGTAAAAGCGATCGCCCCGGCGGAAACTTCAGGAATGGTTTTGGAGGAGCGCATCGGTTCGTTGGAGGCGTTGATGGGCGCTCGGGTGACGTCGGGCGTGAATTTGAATAGTGCAAATATCGGCGCGGTGATGGGGGGCATGAATTAGGGCGATCGCCCCCAACGTCTAATTTTGGGGGCTTCTTCGTTAAGGGGTCGTAAACTTGAAGGATTTCATAAAACCATCTAAGGTTTTTGGCAAGCTGTCTGCTTTTGCACTAAAAATCATGATTTCATACACACGAGATTGCTTATCAGAGCGAGGAACAACAAAGGCTCTTGTCCACAATGCAACTGATTTCCCATCCCCTAACCTTACTTCTACTCCAATATGTCCATTTAATCGCAGCATTTGTTTTCTTTTTACCACGCCAGATTTTGCCATAGAAAGTAACTTTAAACCTATTTTCAGGTCTCCTTCCGCAGATACTATTTCACACTCTTTTGCGTAATCAGAATAAAATACTGCATAGATAGTCCCATCCTGCTCCATCCCTTCGGAATGGTAGGCATACGTAGTCTTCTTAGTCATCTTTCCAGTGCCGAGACATAAAGCTGCTTCTGTATCCACTCTTTCAATGACTTTTCCGGGCATCAAAATAGAGAAGCCAGCACCCGGAGGTGAGAACGATCGCCAAACGGATTTATTTTCGGCGCTAGAGGGACGCACTAAGGTGAGATTCGGGGCAATGCTTCCAACGATGACGAGCACAAGACTCGTAAAACTCAGACCAAGCTTGTAGTTCATGAGATAAGAATTTGAATCTGTTTGTGAGTGGGGGAACAAATCGTCTGTAGCAAATGGCATACGACCAACTCAAAGATTGCAGAATATTCCATGCTTATCTATCTTGCCTAGGATAGAGGTATGGATAGCCTTAAGGATTAGATTTTGGGTCTAAACGATCGTATTTTAGTTAACAAGGATTGAGCAAGGCTGAATTTGATACAGTAGAACTAGGTTTATGAGGCTTCTATGCCCATTGCGATGACTGATGCGATCAAAACTTTAGCTGAAGCAGAACGACGGTTTGGGATTGCGCGATCGGAGGATTTAGCATTTTTTCCAGAGTGGCGATCGGATGAGCTTTGCGAAGCACTAAAGGTGTTGAAACGGATGGGGAAAGTGGCGATCGAGACTATGTGAAACTTGGGGATGAGGGGGAAGTCGATCGGCTGTGCGATCGGGTTACTGGATATCGAGTTTTCAGCACGTATTAGTAGGGAAGCTATTACCTCAAGGGGTGGTTCATGGGACGGCGAATTTGGGGATAACATTGAGATAGAGGGAGGTTTTTAGATCTCGATGACTTGGCCGGGGGCGATCGTTTCTAGGGCATCACACACTTGAGAAATCAAGGGAATGAGATCGGAGAGGCGATTGCTGTTAGCGACCATGACCACGATCGCAACGCCTGCTTGTTCGAGGTTTTGTTGGTATCGCAGGTTTCGGTCGGTGGTGAGGAGGATGGTGAATTGTTCGTCTTGCATTTTCTTGAGCAATTGACCATTTTTAGTTCCTGCCCAGCCCATTTCGGTGACGGTTTTGATCTGGTATTGGGTGAGTTGTCGTTTTAATGGGCGGGGAACGCATTCATCAAGCAGGATTCGCATTTTTTGTGAGGAGGGGGGTCGTGAGCATGTCTTGGGCGATGTTCAGAACGGCGATCGCTTGTTCTTTTTTGACGCTGGGAAAGTGATCGAGGAATTCGTCCAAAGGATCGCCTGCGGCTAAATAATCCAGCAAGGTTTTGACGGGGACACGGGTGCCAATAAAGACGGGAGTTCCGCTGAGGATGTCCGTGTCGCTGTGGATGATCGATAGTAGATCTGTCATGGTTGATTCACTAAAAGTGAGGTTTTGCCAACGCTTGGTGGGGATAGATTAATCGTAGCGGATTTTGAAATCTGTGCGGAATGTTGTCATTACTCTATGTATAGGGAAATATAGAGTAATTGCATATTTCTGGAGCAGTGATCATGGCGGAACCGATTACGACAGCGTTGATTGTGGGTTTGGCGGCGCAGAAGTTTGCGGAAGGGGCGGCGGGGAAGTCGGCGGAGAAGCTGATAGAGAAGCTTTGGGGGGCGATCGCCTCTCGCTTTAGTGGACGGAAGAAGACGGAGGAGAATTTGGCGACGATCGCTGCGGCGAAGGGTCAGGATGCGGGGGCGATCGGGAAGGTTGTGACGGTTTTGGATGGGGAGTTTGTGGAGGATGAGGAGTTTGAGGAACGGTTGAAGGCGATCGTGCGGGAGATTCAGGCGGTTGAACCGGAGCGGGTTCAGAAAATGCTGGTGGGAATTAAGACGACGAAGGGGATTAAGGGTAAAGATGTCCTGATGTCTGCGACGGGACCAGCCGATCAGGAATTACTGTCAGATATCGAGGCAGAGAGTCTTGAATTTGAGAATTTGACGATGACACAGTAGGGCGATCGTTTTTTAGGGCGGATCGGTTGATTGCGATCGATCCCCCGTGCATCCCTCTCGGTAAGGGAGACTTTGAGTTTTTTAGACTTCTCAATCTTTTATTTTTAGTATTTAGCCATGACTACAACAGCTTCTCAACCTCAACAAATTGTACTTCAGGATGTGACGGCGAATGAGATTCGGATTGGGAGTATCACCCAGACGATCAACTATACGCAACGTCAGATGGCGCTTAGTTCTGTGGTGAATGAAAGCTTGCCGCCATTGCCAACGGATCAGATTTGGCAGGTGCGGGATGAGGAGAACCAATTGAAGAAGTGTTTGATGGGTGGAACGCTGCGGCTCGTTGGGCTGGAGGGGGCTGGAGGATATGGGAAGTCTGCGACAGCGGCACGGGTTTGTATGATGGATTTGGGGTTTAGTTGTGCGCCGCTGTGGGTGAATTTTCAGATTCCGATCGCCTTTGGGACGTTTGCGCGGTGGGTGATGCGATCGATTGTGGGAGAGGTGGAGTATGACAAAATCAGAGAAACCTACCAAGCCCTTGATGACGAGGAACTGTCTCATCGGATTTTGGGGTATTTGACCCAGAAACGCTATTTACTCGTATTAGACAATTTGGAAACGCTCTTTCAAAGTACAGATCTGTGGCAACCTTACGGCAATTTTCTAGCGGCATGGCTCGGACAAAGCGGCGGCGGTTGTGTGTTGCTGACGAGTCAGTATCGATTGGAATTACCCAGGGGAGCGGTGTGGCAGTGGCTTGCCCTCAGAGGACTTCAAGACTCACAAGGCGTCGCACTCCTAGAGGCTGAGGGCGTAAGGGGAGAGACGGCTGACTTGGCGGCTTTTGTGAAGGCGGCGGACGGACATCCGCTGTTGCTGATGCTGGCGGTGAACTTGCTGAAGAAACAAGAAAAGGATGATCAGGAACGTCCGGAGATTGTGAGGCTGGGGCAGAGTGCGGTCGAGATGCTTCGAGGGATTGTGGAGTTGCATCGGGGCGATACTGAGGCCAGCGTCGGACGGGTGCTGGATGCGAGCTTTGAGCGGTTGTATCCCGGTTGGATGCAGAAACTTTTGTATCGGTTAAGTGTGATTCGGGGCGAGTTTGGGGTTGAGAGTGCGATCGCCATGGTGGATGAAGTGGTTGGACTGGCGGATTTGCGGCGACTGGTTCGGTGGAGTTCTTTACAAGAGACGAAGATTGAGGGAGGATGGCAATTTACGTTTTTGCCCTTGATTGCACGTTATTTGCAGTTGGGCGCACAAGAGGCAGGAGAGCTAGACGCAGGACATGAAGGGGCCATTCAGGCTTATGTTCCGCTGCGCGATCGCATTTTAAAAGCGGGAACTCGGGCTTCGGAGCGGGTGACTATCTATCCCTATCAGGAAATTTTTTATCATCTGTGTGAGCTAGAACGTTATGGTGAAGCTTTCAAAAATGTCTACAGTACGGATGAAACCCACGATGATTTGGATGAGTTTTTAAAAAAGCGAGGGTTCAATCAAGAGCGCTATCAGATGTACAGCCGATTGACGCTGGAGTGGCAACCTGAAAGCCCTGAAGAGTGGAATGTCTATGCAACGGCGCTTAGAACCTTAGGTGAAGCATTAAGCTTTTTGGACCGTCGCGATGAAGCCCTGAGCACCTATCAGAACGCCTTGATCATTTTCCAAGACATCGACGCTCGGCTCGGCGAAGCCAATGTCTTACAGGCGATCGGTGATGTGTTGCAATTCAAAAAACGAAGCGATGAAGCCCTGATCACCTATCAGAACGCCTTGATCATTTTCCAAGACATCGACGATCGGCTCGGCGAAGCCAATGTCTACGATAGTCTTGCACTGGTTGCCATGAGCCAGACCGATTTCCCAACGGCACTGAAGTTTCATCAACAAGCACTCAAGATCTTCCAAATGATGAAGTCTCCTTACAACGAGGGATGGTCATGGCTCTACATCGCCCGAATCCAAGTCAAGCTAGGACAATCCTATCCCGCAAAACAATCCTATGAAGCAGCCAAAATCCAGTTTGATTCGGTAGGTATGGACTCTCTTGTTGCCCAGTGCGATCAGGAAATGAAACCGATCCATCAACACAGCAATGTTCAGGTTTCTGCACCTCCTATGATCGATCGCCCCTCAAATGAAAGCACGATGGTCTCCGATCGGTCAGAGACCATCGACTGGTATGAAAAACAACGCCAACTCAATCAACCCAAAACCTACACCGCCGCTGAACTGAGCGCCGTGAACCGAAAGTTTTTCTTATGGTTTGTTGTCGGGATTGCGATCGTTCTTTTGATTGGTTGGCTGAAGAAGTGAACGAAGTGAGAATTGAGAATGTAGAATTGAGGAGAAAGAAGGCGATCGGATATTTACTAAGCTAATGGATGACTCACAACATATTCAGTTAGTGCCGCATTTACCAACGATCGGTAATCACGATCGCCCGCCTTTGCCTTAAAATAATCCAACACAAACTGATCAATCATTAATTGCACAGATTCTTGTTTGCGTTCCACAGGCTTGCGTCCAATCCGAAACGTCGCTCGTGCCATTTGTTCCGCTGTCGTCTCTGGAATATCGGAAAAATCAATCTCCTCATCCGACATCGCCGATACCCTAGCCCAGTCCGTTTCAGAGATTCTCGAAGAAGATGGATTGTTCATACTTAGTCCCTCCACGCATCGAAATAATGCGAATTTCAGATTGAGTTTCAGTGTGTGCGATCGCAACGAAAAGACCTTTTGAAAATCCTAACGTCACCCAACGCTGCTCACCATAATCATATCGATCGTCCTCATACGTAAACGTCGGACCTTCAAAAACAACCTCAGCCTCGTCAAAATCAAACCCATGTTTGATTAGATTCGATCGGCGTTTCAATGGATCCCAAACGTACTGCATGACTTCACCGTAACAGTTACACTCATTTCTCGTAGGTCTTCCCAAAGAAAAAATGAGTCTTATTAGACCATGATAACCGATCGCCCAGATCTCTGAAACTCCGATCGGCTATCTCTTCTTCACCCTTCGCACCCTACTATCACCGCTCACCTACCTTCAGAAAAAACTCAAGATTAAGCCATTATGGTTTTGGTTTGTTGTCGGGATTGCGTTGGTCTGAGACCGACCAGAGGTCATCGTTCTTTTGATGGGTTGGCTATCGAAGTGAGAAGTTTGAATTGAGAATGAAGAATTGAAATGAGAATGGAGAATTGAAATGCTGGGCCGATAGTACAATCGATCGGATTCATCGCACGTCCGGAAGTCCACGTGACCAAGGGGGATGCACGGGCGATCGGGACTGAAGGACGATCGCATCTCTTATCAACGCTATAGTGTAAATTATCTCGCTTACAAAATGAGGATTTATGAGCCAGAACACCATCACCCTCGATCTCGAACCCGAAAAGTACCAAGCCCTCGACCAAATCGCCACCGAACTCCACTGCGATCGTGCCGACCTTCTCAAACATGCGATCGACCTCTACCTCCAAACTCATCAATGGCAAGTCACCCATATCCAAGAAGGGATTGGTCAAGCTGACGCAGGTGAATTTGCCACCGACGAACAAGTCGCCCAAGCCTTCGCAAAATGGCGTCGTTAACAGGGCATCTGACATGAAGATAATCTGGACAGAACTCGCCCTTTTTGACCTCGACCAAGCCCGTGAATACATCATGGCAACCAGCCCCAATACAGCAGCTAGAACGATCGATCGAATTGAAAAAAGCCTTGAAGCCCTTCAATCATTCCCTAAAATGGGTCGTCTTGGCAGAGTTTCCAGTACCCGCGAACTGGTCATCCCCGAAACCCCGTTTATCCTTCCCTATCGCATCCAACCTAATTGCATCGAAATTCTAGCGGTTATTCACGGCGCTCAACAGTGGGACGATCGATTTTAGACCAATCGACTGGTATGAAAACAGCGCCAACTTAATCAACCCAAAACCTACACCGCCGCTGAACTAAGCGCCATGAACCGAAAGTTTTTCCTATGGTTTGTTGTCGGGATTGCGTTGGTCTGAGACCGACCAGAGGTCATCGTTCTTTTGATTGGTTGGCTATCGAAGTGAGAAGGTTGAATTGAGAATGTAGAATTTTGAAGTGAGAAGGGCGATCGATCCTCTTCATCCATCAGAGAGCAAGTTGGTTGAAAACTGTTCTACAATGAACTTATGAGAAGAACGCCAGTCCCTTTATATCGGATGGGAAATTCGATATCTGCCAGAATGAATCATATCCGAGCGCAAGATATTGAAATTCTCGATCGCAACGGAGTCTCTTGGGTTTCCGCAAACTCCGGTGGAATCTCAACGTTTTCGATCGCTGGAAGAGGGAAAAACTGGTGGCAGTTGGAAGAGGGGATTTCAATTCCGACTGAGTTGCGAGTCGTCAACGATTATGGGAATCACTACCTGTGGGAACCTAGCTACACGATGAAGTTGGAAGATTACACGATCGCACTGTCTTCGATCGGCGAATTATTCTATAAAATAAACTAGAGGCATGAACCATGGTTAATCTATCGCCTAAAGCTATGCGATTTACAGTGGAAGCACTAGAATATCGAATCTTAGCCTATACACAGCAATTAGAAAGTCCAGACTTACAAGAGGACGAAGCCTCTGACATAAGCAATGACTTAATGTTTTTGGAATCATTGCTTCAGGATTTCAAGACAGCGCTTCAAATGCCTATGGCTCAGGTATTTTAGAATGACCTTGATTCAACTGAAAGGTTGAGTTCGATCGTCTTCGGTAGGTCAAAGCGATCGTCCTTCTGATTGCTTGGCTATCGAATTGAGAAGTTTGAATTAAGAATTGAGAATGGGAAGAGAGGGGGATTGGGATGCGGGGACGATCGTTTTTTGAGAAGGGCGATCGGATTTGCCTGAGTTGACGGCGGTATTTGTATCACCGATCGGAATGTAACGTTAGGGGATGATCTTAAGGCGGAAGAGGTGTTCTACAATGCGGGTGGCTTTGGCTAGATTTTAGGTTTTCCCTGGTTTTCATTATGGCAATTTCTTCTACGACGACATTAGATCCACAAATAGCCGAGCGCGTGAATGCGTTTGTGGTGCGGTGGGAGAAGGCGAAGGGGAAGGAACGATCGAATTATCAGATGTTTTTTGCGGAGTTTTGTGATGTGTTGGGGGTGGAGCGTCCGAATCCACAGGGGAGCACGATCGCCTATGAGTTTGATTATTCGATGACTATTTATACGCCGAGCGGGAAGAAGACGCCGGGATATATTGATTTTTATAAGGAAAAGCATTTTGTCATTGAGGCGAAGCAGGGGCGCGAGCAGAGTGGGCAGGGGACGGCGAAACGGGGGACGCAGGCGTATTTGAAGGTGATGGAGGGGGCGTTTGTGCAGGCGATCGCTTATGCGCGGAATGTGGCGAGTCGTCCGCCGTTTGTGTTGACGTGCGATATTGGGAGTCATTTTGAGCTGTGGATGGGCTTCGGCGAGGAGTATGGCGGGTATGGGGCACGACGGGAGATTGGGCTGGCGGAGTTGAGGAAGCCGGAGATTTTTGCGCTGTTTGTGGATATTTTTACGAATCCTCAGGCGCGGAATCCGGAGAAGATTGCGGCGATCGTGACGAGGGAAGTGGCGGCGGATTTGGCAGAATTGGCTAAGTTGTTGGAAGTTCTCCCTTTTTCCCATCCTTTGCGGCCTCCTTTGCCACCGAGAGATCCGCAGGAAGTGGCTCGGTTTTTGATGCGGTGTATTTTTACGATGTTTGCGGAGGATGTGGGGTTGCTGAAGGAGCAGTTGTTTACGGAGACGTTGGAGACGCGCTGGCTGAAGAATCCGAGGGAGTTTCGATCGGGGGCAGAGGATTTGTGGGAGGCGATGAATCAGGGGAATAAGTTTGGGTTTTATGGCAAGTTGTTGCAGTTTAATGGCGGGTTGTTTTCGGAGGCGACGGCGTTTGAGTTGACAAAAACGCAGCTTGAGGTGTTGTTGAGTGCGGCGAAGCGGGATTGGCGAAATGTGGAGCCTGCGATTTTTGGGACGTTGTTGGAGCGGGCGTTGGATAATCGGGAGCGGAGCAAGTTGGGGGCGCACTATACGCCGAGATCCTATGTGGAGCGCTTGGTACGGCCTGTGGTGTTGGAGCCGTTGCGCGATCGGTGGGCGATTGTGCAGGCGGAGGTGATGGATATTGTGAAGGATGCTGTGGTGCTAACGCCTAAGCAGGTGAAAGATTCGACGGATTTGTTGGAGGCGTTTTTATCGGAGTTGCGATCGGTTAAGGTGCTTGATCCGGCTTGTGGGAGTGGAAACTTTTTGTATGTGACGTTGGATTTGATGAAGCAGTTGGAGACGGAGGTGTTTCAGCGGTTGGCGGATGTGACGGGTTCGGATCAGTTTCGGTTGGATATTGAGCAGGTGGGTCCGGCACAGTTTTTGGGCATTGAAATTAATCCTCGGGCGGCATCGATCGCGGATCTGGTGATTTGGATTGGCTATTTGCAATGGCATTTCAAACGGTTTGGGGATGTGGCACCGATCGAACCTGTGTTGCGAGAATACAAAAATATTGAATGTCGGGATGCGGTGTTGGATTATGCCGATCGTAAACCCGATAAAGGTCGAGATGGAAAGGTTCGATCGCGCTGGGGTGGACGCCTGATGAAAAGTCCGGTGACGGGTGAGGATATACCAGATGCAACGGATCAGGTACCGATTTGGAAATACATTAAGCCACGCCAAGCGGAATGGCCAGAAGCAAATTATATTGTGTCAAATCCGCCGTTTATTGGGAACGCACGGATGCGCGATCGGTTGGGCGATGGCTATACGGAAATATTGCGAAAGGCTTATAAAGACGTGCCGGATACGGTAGATTTTGTGATGTACTGGTGGCATAAGGCTGCGGAATTAGTTCGGAGTGGAAAGATTAAACGGTTTGGATTGATCACGACTAATAGTATTAGCCAAATTTGGCAGAGAAAAGTAATCGCATCGCATTTATCCCCAAAATCATGTACATCAAATAGTTTGCGCCTACTATTGGCAATTCCGGATCATCCATGGAGTGATGAGGGTGCAGACGTTAGAATCGCAATGACTGGAGCCGATTTGGACGGTGTAACAGAATATACTCCTCAGTTAGGAAAAGTGGTATCTGAATTAAAAACTGAAGTTCCTGAAGATACGGCACGGAATGTAACTGTTGAATGGCAGCATGTCGGACAAATTTTTAGTGATCTTCGAGCAGGAGCTAATTTACTTACTACATGTAAACTCCAAAGCAATGATTTGCTAGCTGGGCGAGGGGTATGCCTTCATGGTGCGGGTTTCATTTTGAGTCAACAAGAATTTCAAGTCTGGGGACACAAATATTTAAATAGCATCGTTAAGCCTTACTTAAATGGTAGGGATTTGGTTGGTATTTCAAGAAAGCTATATGTAATAGACTTTTTTGGCTGTTCTGAGGTGGACGCATCACAATACTCAGAACCCTTTCAAAAAATTTTAGAAGAAGTTAAGCCAGAACGTAATGTAAATAAGAGAGAAGTTAGAAAGAAATTTTGGTGGCTGTTTGGAGAAAATATGCCAAAAACAAGAGGGGCGATTAAGACGCTAAACCATTATATTTGTATACCCGAAACATCCAAACATAGAATATTTCAGTTTTTAGATAGTTCAGTTTTACCAGACAATAAGTTGATTGTCATCGCCCTAGAAGATGCTTATTTCTTAGGTGTTCTTTCTAGTAATGTTCATGTCGTTTGGTCGCTCGCAGTGGGTGGATTACTCGAAGATCGCCCGGTTTATGTTAAAACCATTTGCTTCGATCGCTTTCCCTTCCCCGACCCAACTGAGGCTCAAAAGCAGAAGATTCGTGAGTTGGGCGATCGCTTAGACTCTCACCGCAAGCGCGTCCAAGCAGCACATCCCGAAGTCACGATCACCGCCATGTACAACCTAGTGGAAAAACTCCGCAATGGCGAAACCCTCGACGACAAAGACAAAGCCTTCAATCAAAAAGCACTCGTCTCAACGCTAAAACAAATCCATGATGAATTAGATTTGGCCGTATTTAGCGCCTATGGATGGGAAGATTTGGGGAATGGAGAAGTGAGAAGTGAGACTGTAGAAGAAATGATTTTGGAACGGTTGGTAAAACTGAATGCCGATCGGGCTGAAGAAGAAGAAAATGGATTAATTCGTTGGCTCCGTCCCGAGTACCAAGCTCCCGAAACCATTCAAGTGACTCAAACAACGCTAGACATTCCTGCCGAAACGATTACACCGATCGCACTTGCCCAACAAGAACTTCCCAAAGCCTTCAAAGATCAACTCGCTGCCATTCGCGATCTACTGCGAACTCAAGGCGGGGAATGGACGGTAGATACGATCGCCCAACAATTCAAAAACGCCAGCCGCAGCGAAAGCAAAATCCAAGACGCGATCGACGCTCTCGAAACCCTCGGCATCGTCACCCGACACACCGAAAATGAACAAACCACTTGGTACTTCACCGATCTCCAAACGATGAGCAACGGTTAAGCGATCGCTAGATGCTATGCCTCAAGCCACCCAATTCAAATGAGAAACCGGAATCGACGCTTAAGTGTATTGTAACGATTCCCGTTCCGGGAGGCTTTGCCAACGATCGCAACTCAAGACAGAAGGTAATTCTCGGCCTTCTAGAAGATAAGATTGAATGATTTGATGGAGAGAACTTAATCCATTTTGAAAGGCTTCTTCATAACTTGAACCTCGCGTAATGAATTGTGGCTCAGGGAATTCGGGAAGATGAACAACGAAAGCTTCATCAGTCGCAGACCACTGAATTAACAGTCCGTAACGAAGGGTTGGATTCCGATCGTTGAGCAATTGGGCTAGGTCTTGTAAGTTTGGATCTTCTGCGATTAATTCAGCAACTCGATCGTTCACTCGTTGACGTTGTTCGGGGGATAATCCTTCCATTGCGGTATTCAGATGAATCGTCATTATTTGGGATTCTCCTTAACTTTAACTAAATGATCACAAAAGCGACGATCGGCAACTTCGATGAGTTGCTGATAAAAGCGTTTCTGGCTTCGTCCGACCTTATTTCCTGCGGTGAGCAGAATGGCAGAACGTTTCGGATCGAATGCAAAGGCAAGACGCCATACCCCATCATTCGCACTGAACCGAAGCTCCTTCATATTGGCATAATTAGACCCATTTAGGGTATCAGCATGAGGACGCTTCAAATTTGGCCCGAGTTGTTCAAGCAATTTAGCTTTAGCCAAAATCTCAGTCCTGACAATTTCTGGGAACTCCAAAAACTCCTCATAAAAATCCTCATGAAACTCAACATCCCATCTCATATCAATTTATCGGGTTCCACGATCGTTGTATATTACACCTCAAGCCCCCAAATCCAAATGAGCAACCGGAATCGCCTCAGTCCGTTCTGCTGTCCACGCGCCCGTCGCGATCGCATGAACACCATGCAAAATATCTGCTGAATAATATCGATTGCCGCAATTGTCGCAGATCCCGATCACCACATTCTCCAGAACTACAAACCCATCGCGATGCTTAAATGCTTCACGTCTCACTGTTTTTGGCTTAACCGTGCCTGCACCCGGTTAAGCGATTCTCTTCGAGAAGTTAACACCAACGGTCTTCTGTCGTCAGTGCTCAAGCTGCGAAGGCATTTTTCTCCGTCCTTTAGAAAGGGCATTACCATAAATCGAACTCCGCTCAATCTTAATCTTGACATCAGTGGACCGGGCGGAGTCGAAGTTCATAACACTGGGACGTTGTTTTATGTTTTTATTCAGGCTCCCTTATAGCTCCAACTGTGTCGCCACTGCTTGAGTTGTATCGATCGTCTTTACGAATGCCTGTTCAGCGCCCGTAAAGCTTTCAAAACTCTGATGACTCAACACCGCAACATCCGCATCCGCAATGTCTCCCGATCGAGCAGCAACCCGAGCCTTTAACACCGCGATCGGAGCCTCGCAATGGAGGAACTGGACAGGGATTCCGGCGGCTTTGGCTTGGGCTAGCACGGGATCTCGCAGAGCAATGCGATCGTACTTCGCATCTAGAATTACCGTCTGACCCTGAGACGCAAGGGGCACCCCTAGGGCTAGGAGTCGATCGTAGGTTTTGGCGGTCATCTCAGCGGAATAGATTGCATCGTCGCCTTTTTGATCGATGGGGATTCCGGCAAGGTGTTTGCGGATGGCGTCCGATCGCAGATGAATGGCGGATTTCGATCGGGCTAGGGCGCTGGCGGTGGTGCTTTTACCGGAGCCGGAGAGGCCCGCCATGACGATGAGCTGACCGTGGGTGGTTTGGGTGTAGTCGTAGGCTAGACGGTAGTAGTCAGCGGCGGTTTTGGCGGATTCGATTTTGACCGCTTCGGGGATGCCGGGATCGTCCAATAAGAATGAGGTGACCTTGGCCCGGACGTAAGCTTGGCGGCTGAGGTACAGCGGTAGAACTTGGGCACCTTCGTAGTCGCCTGTGGTCTCTAAATACGTATTCAGCAGCAGGTTGGCGTAGTCCGATCGACCGCGTGCATCGAGATCCATACAGACAAAAGCTAGGTCATACATCGTGTCTACAAACCGAAATGGCTCGTTGAACTCGATACAATCAAACAGCAACATTTCGCCGTTCCAGTAGGCGATGTTGCGCAAATGAATATCGCCGTGACATTCGCGGATTTTGTTAGCTTTTACGCGGGATTCAAAAAGAATGGGTTGTGTCTCAAAGATCCGATCGCTGTAGGCTTTGGTCGCATCCCATTGGGCTTGGGTTTGGGCGCGATCGATGTATCCGGTGCTTTGGCTGTAGTTCTCATCGAAGGCTTGGCGGATGGCGGCAACGGTCCCGTAAGTTCGGATATGATCGTTGCTGTCGGCTTGGGCGTGGAATTTGGCGAGTTCTTTGGCGAGGGTGACGATGAGGTCTTCGGTTAAGGTGCCCTTGTCGAACATTTCACTCAGGAGTGCGTCCTGGGGGAACTGCTGCATTTTGACGGCGTACTCGACGGGGGTGCCTTCGCCGCTGATGGCAAACCGATCGCCGGATTGCGTCACAGGAACGACGCCGAGGTAGAGTTTTCCGGCCCCGCGTTGATTGAGTCGGACTTCTTCTGCGGCAAAGTGTTGACGTTTCTCTAAGGTCGAAAAATCTAAGAACCCAAAGTTAACGGCTTTCTTCAATTTGTATACAAAGTCGCCTGTCAGAAACACATAAGAAATGTGAGTTTGAATCAGTTCGACGGGTTCGGTGACGGGATGGGGGTAGAAGTCAGCCTTCAACATGGCCTGAATGACGGGTGGCAGTATAGCATCGCTCACAAGCGTTATCTCCTAGAGGTTCTTGATGATTCACGGTTTCCCGATGTCTCTAAAATACCGGAAATCGGTGATTCCTCGTAGAACTCCGATCGCAGCTTCATTGGATCTACAAACTCGACGCTTCCAAATGACCAACAGCGGAACAACTGTACGACGTCTCCCGCAGCGATCGAAAATCCCCTTGCACGACATTAGATTTCGGATGATCATCGTTCTCTTCAACCTGATATAATTATAATGAATACTCCCATAGGAGATATTATGCCGACTAGTTTCACTATTAATCCTGAACTTCTTCAAGAAGCGATCGATCTTCAGACTGATACACCGATCGAAGTGTTGGTTGAAAAAGCGTTGCGGGATTATATCGATCAGTATAAGCGACTCAAAGTGATTGAATTGTTTGGGACGATCGATTATGACGAAGATTATGATTATAAAGAGCAGAGAGCAGTTGGATATAGTTCTATTGTTTAGTCTTGAATTCCATCCTGTATTTTTCCTCAATCTATGAAACTTCCCAATGGCGATCGGGTATTCATCCCAATGGAAAAGATCACAGGCTATTGTCTGAATCCAAATCACTCAAAAGGTAAGCATGATTCTGATGTGCCTCGTTTAGTCACTGCGTTTATTAAATAATTGATGATGGTTTTACCTAAATTGCTTGACACGGTTGCTGTACTAATATCGCTGAATGCCGATCGGTTGCTTCAGGTGGAGTCGGAGGCGATTGCGCGGTTGCCATTGCCGATCGGTTTGGTGGGGACGGTGGTAGAGGTATACGAGGAGAGTGGGCGGTATTTGGTGGAGTTTGCGGATGGGCGGGGTTGTGAATATGCAATGTCGATTTTGTTAGCGACTGAGTTACTGGTGGTTCATTTAGAGTTGGAATCTGTTAATCCTAATTTAATCGCAGCTTAATGGGACAAGAAATCGTATTTCTATTCTTCAACTTACCATTTCTAATTCTTCTCTCGATCGCGCATAATGGAATGGTCGATTTTATTTGGAGAGAAGACCGATGCAACTGCATGAACGTTTAATCCAAGAGACGGAAGGGTTGCCAGAACCGATGCTGGTGGAGATGCTGTATTTTTTGCGAGGGTTGAAAGGGCGATCGGCTCAGGATGATTTGCCTATAGTTGATTGTCAAGTACTACTGGATCGAGTTGAATATCTAGAGACGGTGTTGGGGATTCAGAAGGGATTGGCGTCGTTCGACCGGGGTGAGGGAATTCCGGTGGATGAGGCATTCGAGAGTTTACGTCAGAAGTTTAGTATCCCATCTCGGTCATGACCTATCAAGTTACGGTTCAGCCGGAGGAATTTCAGGAAATCGAGAAGAGTTATCGATGGTTGTGTGATAACCGGACTCCTGATTTAGCGAATGATTGGTATAACGATCTGCAAGAGGCGATCGATTCATTGAAAACCTTTCCTCGGCGTTGTCCGATCGCTCCTGAGGCAAGTTTTTTCGATCGAGAGGTTCGGCAATTGATCATGGGAAAGCGATCGAAGTACCGAATTTTATACGTTGTTGAAGATGACCGTGTTTCTATTCTACATATTCGTCACAGTCGTCAATCTCGATCGTTTGAAGATGAGGAATGAAGGTCGATCGCATCTTGGTCAATCCCAAGTAACCCTTTCTCACTTCAACATTCTAAATTCTAAATTCCCATCTTCTCCCGTAACGATCGCAAATTCCCTTGTACGACTTTAGGTTTCGGATGCGTTTGCAATAGCGTTTGTTCGGAATGATGATTTGCATCTTTTCAATGTTGACGATCGCACTTCATCGATCGAGTATGAGAACGCTTATTCCCAAAAGATCAGGGGAATAAATGCCACATCTTCGGGTGTTTCGACGAAGCATTCGATCGCGATGTCTCGTCCTTCAGCTTTAGAGACGGCGCGATAGACTTCATCTCGATCGATCGAGTGCGCTAGGACTTCGCCTTTGAGCGGTTGGAGGTTGCGATCGATCTCGGTGTAGGCGATTAAGACCCATTCCCCGTCGTAGCGTTGACGGATTTGTTCTAGGGTCAAAATGGTGGGGCTTTGGAGGTCCATAGGGTTATTTGCTCCTTGTTACTGTCTTTCTATTTTAGCGCAACGATCGCGTGTCCTTTTCACCTCACAATTCAACATTCACAATTGAAATAATCCTTCTCACATACTGAACTTTCACTTCTTCCCTTTCTTCGGTTTTGCACCAAAGGCTTTGGAATTTGTTGGCTTTTTGGGCGTGGACTTCGGATTGTAGAGATCATTCTTTTTGAGATTGGATAAGAGCGTTTGAATTTTTTGAGTTTCGGGATGATCGATTGGCAAGCACTCATAACAAATTTCCAGCCATCTCATTAATAAAGTACCTGCGCGGAAATATTTATTGTTCGAGAGGTATAGCTTTACCAGGTTATGGAGCACTGTGAATGAGAGTGGATAGTCGGTCCCTAGCTCTTCACAAACGAATAGCGCACGCTTATAGAAGTCTTCCGCTTCGCTGTTATTCATCATCAATGAGTACAATACAGCCAAATCATTAAGACTCATTACCGTATCAGGATGTCGGTCGCCTAACATAGATTTTCTGATACCCAACACAGATTCATATAGAGGTAATGCTCGATCGTAATTTTCTGTCAATCTATATAAATTTGCTAAATCATTCATGCAAAATGCCGTCTCAGGATGCCGATCGCCTAACTGAGATTTAGTGATTTCTAAAGCTAATTCATATAAGATTAATGCTTGATCTGATTTTCCAGTCAATTGACAGAAATTCGCAAAATTATTTATGCTAATTGCTGTGGAGAGATGTCGATCGCCCAACACAGATTTTTTGATTTCCAATGTCTGTTCATATAACAGAAGTGCAGAATCATAATCTCCTATTGCTTCATATAATAGTGCTAAGTTATTCATGACTCCCGCTGTAGATGGATGTCGATCACTTAACTCCAACTTAATAATTTCTAATGCCTTTTCGTACAATGGTAGTGCCAAATCATCACGTCCCATTAGATAGTATAAATATCCCAGATTATTCAGTGCTTCCGACGTGTCGGCATGTTGATTGCCCAGCTCTGAATTCCTAATTTCTAATGCAGATTCAAACAGAAGCAGTGCATTTTTATACTGTCCCATTACTTGATACAATGCCGCCAGATTATTCATACTCGTTGCAGTATCGAGATGCCGATCGCCTAATTCAACTTGCCTAATTGCTAATGCCTGTTCTGATAACGGTATTGCATTCCGATAATGTCCATGTACACGATACTGCTCTGCAACATTCATCATCACATCTGTACATCTCAACCGTACTGCCTGAGCATCCTCCGTCCCCGCCAACTTCTCCCGCAAAAACTCCCGCACCAACGAATGCAATCGATAGCCTTCCTCCGTCCGCTCCACCAGACTCCGCTTCACCAACACCCGATCGAGAATCTCCTCCACATCCTCCTCATCCACACAAGCGTTCACCCAAGCCAACTCGATCGCCCCCAACGCAAACACCCCCAACACCATCGCCACCCGCCGCGCCTCCTCCGCCAACGGCTCCCAACTCAACTCGATCGCCGCCCGCACATTTCGCCCATAGTCCATCTCCTGTGGCACCTCATCGATCGATCGCGCATCCAACGCCTTCGCCTGCAACTGCCCAAACACCGAACCGATCGTCCCCGTCTCCGACAAATATCGACCCACCAGTTCGATCGCCAACGGCAAATATCCCAACCACTCACACAACTCACCCGCCGCCCCATCGTCCCACTTCACCCGATGCAGATCCCCAACGATCGATCGCAACAGTTCGATCGCCGCATCCGGCAACAACACCTGCAACTCCAACCGCTTCACCGGAGACTGCATCTTCACCCGCGTCGTCATCAACACCTGAAACAATCCCTGCTTCGGCAACAACGCCTTCACCGCCCCATAATCCTCCACATCATCCAACACCACCAACTTCGATTCCCCAAACCGTTCCTCCCACCGTCCAAAATAGTATTGAACAATCTGTTCCTCGGTCCAATCCGCCTGTAACTCCACCCGCAGTTCCATCCGATCGACATAACCCAACACATCCAACGCGATCGATCGCCCCGACAGCCACCACACGCCACCAGGATAATCCGATCGATGCCGCATCACACATCGCCGCGCCAACGTCGTCTTCCCCACGCCGCCCATCCCGACCGCCGCGATCGCCACTCGGTCATTCCCCTGCAACAACGCATGAAGATCCTTTATTTCCCGATCGCGTCCGACGAAAATGGTCTCCCCCAAATATTCAGGATAAAAGTACGGTGCATCTAACTTTGGCGAAGATGCGATCGGCGACTCCAGTCAAACGTTAAAATTGTTAGTCTGAGGTCCAGAACCAAAGTTCGCGCCATTAATCGTCTCTGCCAACTTCGTCAAACTCGGAAACGCATTCCCTTCTAGAATTGCTGCCGTTGCAACAGACTCCACTCCTGCTTTCACGGTCGGTTCTGTATCCGCAATCCGACGAACTTCTGCCACAATCTCCGCTTCAAGCACAACATCCCCCGGCTCCAACTGTTTCAGCTTTTCCGCTGTCTCAGGAGACTTGTGCGCGATCGACTTTAACAACTTCTCCCCCGCCGCAAACGTCTTCTCCCCAATCTTCTCACCCCACTTCTCCACCACCTTCCCACCGATCACCACCAACACGGGTACTGCCAACGTAATCGGGTCCATAACTGCGCTCCTAAAGATGTGCGTTCACGAAGTATCTCTGTAGAGAGAATCGTCCTACCTCTAGTTATACCCACCCCAAAGAGGATAATCCGTAAAACTTTCGTAAAATATTTCAGACCGCTACGATCGACGCTTCACAAATGCAATCTTTAGCGCAAACTCGCGCACTCAATATCAATCCCAGCCGATCGTCGCTCTAATGACGCACCGATCGCAACAACGAATTAGCAATTTGATGTTTCTGTTCATCCTAACTCTGAATTAATGCATAAAGCCAAATGTTAGAATCAATGAAACAAAGCGGTAATTCTAGATCAGTGCTCATAAATTTCATCCCGAGTCAATGGCGCAAAATTCGCTATCAGCGCGGGATTGTCTAAAAACTCCCGTGAGAATTCAGTATCCATTGCAGATGCCCCTAGCCCCGTCTGTTGAACGTCTTGCTGAATCAAAATCACATGTACATTTCCTGCTGGATTGAATGAATTTCTATATTTTTCGGGGATAAAGATTACGCCATCCGTAATTTGTACCTGAAATTCAATAACTGGACGCATAATAACCTGCGGTCTAATGTGTCGCTGCATTCTACAACGATTCCGATCGCCGCACCTCCTTCACACTTCCCAAACTGACTGAATTATCTTCATCCCAATTCTCAATTCTCAATTCAACATTCTCAACTCCTCTTCCCTTGCCGCACCACAATCCACGTAATCAACGGCGTTCCCATCAGCGCCGTCACCGCATTCAACGGCAACACCGATCGGGGCAACAGATTCTGCGCCACCAAGTCCGCAATTAACGCCAACCCCGCCCCTAGCACCATCACTCCGGGCAGCAACCAGCGCAAATCAGCCGTCCTCAAAACGCCCCGCGCCAGATGAGGAACCGACACCCCAATAAACGCGATCGGACCACAAAAAGCCGTCACGCCCCCCGCCAATAGCGACGCACTTAGCAACACCCCCAGCCGCACCTTCTGCACATCAACCCCCAACGTCGTCGCTTGCATTTCACCCAACACCATCGAATTCAACTGCGTGGTCAGTAGCGTTGCCAAACCCAATCCCAACGCAATCCCTCCAGCCATCGTTGGGAGTTGCGCCCACGTCACCCCACCGAAGCTCCCAAAGGTCCAAATCACAAACTGCTGCACCTGTTGCGCCGAACTTACCTGCAATAAAATATTGACCAAAGCCCCCGTTCCATATCCAAACATCAACCCCAAAATCAACAACAAAGATCCACTCTTCACCCGCTGCGCCGCCACAAGCACAATGGCCGTCACCAAAAAAGAACCCAAACACGCTGCTACGATCGTCGCCCAACTGCCCAACTGCGACAGGCTATCCCATTGAAACGTCTCTGCCGCCAGCACCACAATCGCCACCCCCAAGCTCGCCCCAGAACTAATGCCCAACGTAAATGGACCCGCCAACGGATTCTGAAACAACGTCTGAAGCTGCAATCCACTCACCGCTAACGCTGCCCCCGCAAGAGACGCCACGATCGCCTTCGGAAGCCGAAACTGCCAAATAATCGATCGCCATCCCGGTTGATTCACATCGCTAGTGAATAGGATTTTCAGGGTTTCCACAAGCGGAATAGGAACCTTACCGATCGTAAGATGCAACACAAATAAGATGACTAGAGACAACAGAGACAACAACAGATAAAATTGCTGAGGAGAAGACTTAAATCTAAATCTAGACGTCATGGTAACTGCTGGTAATAATAAAAGCTACGATCGTTCATCAGTTCAGGATGAAACACCTTGACCAAATCTTCTAAAACCACATCCGGATTCGCTGTCCCACTCGCCCAGTACTCATTTCCGCCCTCAGGATTGACCCGTGCAATGGGACTATAGACCTTCCCATTCTTCACCGCCGAAAACCCTTCATACCGCGTATCATCTTGCGTCACATCCGACCTGGACTTCCATTTCTGACTCCCATTCACCCAATACTCCGCCTGACGCGCCCGATCGTATACCTGTTCAAAGTTAAGATTCAGACTTCCGGGCGATCGATCGTCGGCCCAGACATAAGCACTTCCCGCATCCGCCAGCAACTTCGCTACATAGCTATCCCCGCCCGGTACATACCAAGTGCCCTTGCTCGAAAATCCCGCAAATACCGTCGGACGAGATTTAGCTAATTTAACTTTGTCAACGATCGACTGGTACCGCGATGCTACTTGGCTAAACTCCTGTTCTGCGATCGCCTCTCGATTAAAAAACAACGCCAAAAACTTAATCCATTCCGCTCGTCCAAGGGGCGTAGACTCCATATATTCCGACACAATTCCCACCTTGAGACCCGCTTCTAAGAGCTTCCCATAGGAATCTACCTGCGGATTTCCAGTGCCGTAGCTCGTGATTAGATCAGGCGAAAGCGACAAAATTTTCTCAATGTTTGGAGCCGAATTATTTCCCACATCTGCGATTTGATTCGTTTTAATCTTCTCTAGAACCATTGGAGTTGTAATATTTTTGAAATCATTCACTGCCACCAATCGATCGATTACGCCCAACTTCTCAAGCTGCACCAGATGCGTCGTCGAAAGTGCCACCACCGATCGCACCGGAACTTGAATCACCTGACTCGCCTGAAAGCCCTCGGGTGTCGGCGTCCCACACTGCACCAATGCATATTTAAACTGTACCTTTGCATCGCGCCACGGACGAGTGACTGTAATGGTTTTATAGTGTTTATGGTACTCAACCGTAAATCCTTTGGCCTCCTGAAGCGTCGTTTTATTTGGAAAATAATCCTTATTCGCATCGTACTTTTCAACGCAATCCGATCGCGTTTGTTTCGCTTCAGGTTTTGGCTGACACGACACTAATGTGATTGCTGAAATAAGGGCGATCGCAACTGCTACAGACCCAAATCGTAAAGAACTAAAGCGTAGCGTCATATATCTCTTGTTGCCCACTTGGGGGTTAGGGGCCAGCTTATCTGTATCTCATCCTACACCTTCCAGCTTCCGATACAGAGAATCTACCCCTAGCCCTGAGTTCTAGTAGTCTGAGGCTTAAATAAACCAGCGATTCAATTCCTCCCCGTTGGGTTTGGGGCATGGCCATGCCGTGCCCTAAACCTAACGGGTTTGGCTACAGGTTCTATTACGCCGCGCGGTACTAGGGTCTTTGATTTAAATCGACGTCTCCGCTTTTGACATCGGCACCAACCACTTCCCAAACTTTGCATAGATTGCAGGAATGACCAACAGCGTCAACGCCGTTGAGGTAAATAATCCCCCGAGAACCACGATCGCCAAGGGTTGCAGAATCTCATTCCCCGCACCGCCCGACAGAACCAGCGGCAGCGTTCCCAAGGCTGATGTCAGGGCAGTCATTAGAATGGCATCAATCCGTTCTAATGAGCCTTTCAGAATGACATCCTTCAGCGGCATTCCCTGAGCAAATTTGCTGTTGTAATTGTCAACAAGCAACAATCCATTTCGGACTGCAACACCAAACAGCGTAATGAATCCAATCAGAGACGCAACCGACATCACTCCGCCTGTCATCAGAATGGAAATAATGCCCCCCACGAGTGCTAATGGGAGATTGATCATAATTGCGATCGTCGCTGGAAGTGAATTCACAGAGAAGAACATCAACACCGAAATAATCACCGCCGCGAGCAAACTGTAAACCAATAGATTATTAGTCGCGGTTTGTTCAGACTCAAACTGTCCGCCGTACTGGATAAAGTAACCCTTCGGTAACTGAACCTTTTGGCGAATTTGAGATTGAATGTCTCCCACCACGCTGCCTAAGTCCCGTTCAGCCACGTTCGTTGAGACCACAATAAACCGCGAAACATTTTCTCGATTCACGACATTCGCCCCCATCCCATAGTCAATTTTGGCAACGGTGCTTAGGGGAATCGTCTGCCCCGTCGAGGTGGAAATCGGAATCGATCGCATTGCATCTAGACTATTTTTTGACTGGTTTGCAAGGGAAACCGAAATGTCAACGAGCTGTTGGTTTTCTGAAACTTGGGACACGATTCGACCATTCAAAGCCGTTTCGACAAGATCCGATAACTGGGCCATGGTGATGCCGTAGGTGGCAGCAGCGGTCCGATCGTATTGGATTTGGACTTGACGAATGGGCAATTGCGGTTCGAGTTGGAGATCCACAATGCCTCTAATCGGTTGAATCACATCGCGGATTTGTTCTCCGATTTTGCGAAGTTCTCCGAGATCTGGACCGAAGATCTTCACGGCAATAGCACTTCTCACCCCCGACAACACTTCGTCCATCCGGTGAGAAATAAATCCACCAATGTTCGGCGCGACGCCCGGTAATTTTAGGAAGGCTTCACGCAGTTGTTTCACGCTCGCTTTGCGATCTTTCAGTGCAGTATCACTCAGTTCCACATCCACATGTGCCATGCTCACGCCCGCACCATCCGCATCACCGGGCGCGCGTCCAGAGCGGATTTGGACCCACTCGTACAGTGGATTTCCCTTCAGGTTCTTAGCCAAGGTCGCGCCTGCACGATTGGTCATGTCGAGGGACACGCCTGGAAATAACACCATGGAATTGACCATGGATTTTTCTTGGAATTCCGGCAAAAACACGCGTCCAAGAGAGGGCACGATCGCCCCCGTTGCCATCACTGCCGCCAGCGCTACACCCAACACAATTTGCGGCGATCGCATGGAGAAATCCAGCAAGGGACGATAGGATTGCATCGCCAAACGGGAGGCGATAGTGTTTTCCTGGGGCAAGGGCCGATTAGCTAACAGAATCGCACAAAGGGCAGGCGTCAAGGTCATAGCAACCAAGAGCGATGCACCCACAGACAGCAAATAAGCCAATCCCATCGGCGCAAAAATTCGTCCTTCCACCCCGGTCAAACTAAAAATAGGCGCAAACACGACAATGATAATCACCGTCGAAAAAACGGCGTTGCTGAATTAGTGTATGAATCGAAGCGGGACTGGGACATCCCCAAATTTCAAGTAGTGAAGTAGCAATCTAACTGAGTGTGCCAGCATT
>JAYUJY010000032.1:0-8758 GCA_043764895.1 Synechococcales cyanobacterium
AAGATCGTCCCGACAAATAGTGTGTTCGCTCACACTCACGGCGCTTTCATCCCACACTAATCTGTAAACGATATAGTGTGGGGATTCCCTCTTGTCCAGATAAATTCTTGCCATCAGCAGTCAAGAGGGGCGACTGAAGAATTCGAGATGTAGCAACAATAAGCTGATCGCCAGGATCGCGATGGAATCCGGTGAGTTTTGTCGATTCAATGATGATGGGGATTGTCAAATCTAGAAGTTGGATTCCAGGGTAGGCGATCGCAGACTCTAGCCAATTCTGGACAGGTAGAGAGAGTCCTAATCGCCCAGATTCGACGGCTTTGGCAACTTCCCAGCAGGAGATTAGACTAATGCCCAAACCGTCAGGCTGATGTTGGTTGATGTGCGATCGATGTAGATCCGTCAATCGAGGACTATTATCGATCCACCAAATCCAAATATGTGTATCCAGAATGATCATGACATCGCATCCCAATCGTCAGGGCTAACCACAGGCTCGAAGGGATCATCGTAGTGTAAGACGGTTCCTGCAAGCGATGTGGTTGAGTCTCCAGAGGAGAGGCTTCGCCAACGGGAGGGCGATCGTTGAACTAGAAGGGTTAATGCCTGTTCAAGGAGTGCTTCTCGGCTGATGTAACGTCCTAGGGAAAGTTCTTGCTCAATGAAGCGCTCTAGGTCAGGGCTGAGTGTAGTTGAACTCATAGGGCTTACCTTGGAATCAGTGGCTAAATTTTATTATAGCGATCGCCCTTACTTAATCGATCGAACAAGTTTAGAAACATCGGTTTTCATGACGAGAAGCGGTTGCTTTTCCCGCGATTGCAGCAAACGCATTGAGACGCTATGAAATCTGCTTCATAAACCAACCCGCTGCCGCAATATTGGTGCCTTCTACCCATCTAGCGATCGTGGCTTCAAGGAGTGCGATCGTGACCCCCGGCATCAGCGCTGACGTTTCGATTTCCTGATACTTCCCTGCGACCAGCCCAAACATCAGCACCCGCCGACCCTGTACATCAACTACCCAATACTCCGGAATCATGAGCGCCGCATAGATTTGTTTCATCTCATCGAGATCACTAGCCAGCGTCGTGTCGGCCACCTCACCGACCAAATCCGGAACCCGCCACCGATCGAGGTTAATCCTTCGCGTCTCACCCGGCTGCCATTCAGGACATCCCGGACCGACATAAAGCATGAGATCCGGCGAGGCAGCTTGAAAACCCGGTTTTTCTAACAATCCACCACTCATCGACTGTGCTATTCGATCGGGATGAGCCATGTGCCAAAGTGACATCAGCAAAATAAATAAATCTTTGACCTGCGCATGAACGATTCCTTCCCAACCCCTATCATGCACCAAAAATAAATTCCGATCGAAGTACCATTGCTCTGTTTTCGATCCTTGAGCATCCCGCCATTGTTCATACTCATCCCACGTCATCGATACCCACTGCGGAATCGATCGTGCATTGGATAAAATTTTTGGGTTTCTATTGAGTAAGACAGTCATAGGAATGTCCAAATTGAATATCTTCATTATTCTAAACGGTATTCCACCCCGATCGCCCACAGGTTGAGGAAGGGATGAATGGTAAAATAGTGACTTATCTACCCACATTCGTCATAGGTCAACTCCATGGAACGTCCAAAACTGACTGCTGTTATTACTGGCGCGATTTCGTTGGTATTAGGGATTCTTTATCTGGTACTAGTCCAAATTTTGGACTCTCGCGAAATGGTTCCTGCTCCGATCGGCTTTCTATGGATCAGTCACTTGTGGTAGTTGCCATTGCTAAGAATTGACGTGGCGCGATAGATCTGTTCGACAAGCAGTAACCGAGCCATGTCGTGGGTGAAGGTCATGGGTGAAAGGGCTAGTGAGTGATGCGCCGATCGTTCGAGTTCTGGCGTGATGCCATCGGATGATCCGATTACAAACAATAAAGTATGGTCGAGCGTTGTTTTTTCAATGAACGCTGCGAAGTCTATGGAGTTATAAAGTTTGCCGCGTTCAGTCAGCACAATGACGCAATCTTGCGTTTTTATGTGGGGTGTTATTTCACTCCATTCGGTTCTCTTTTGTGAATCTTTCAGTTCAGTGACAGTCAATCCAGGAATCCGTTTTGCATATTCTCGAATCCCATCATCAACCCAGGAATATTTGACCTTTCCGATCGTTAGAAGTTTGATTTTACGTTGCATTGTTTAGGGTGAAAAGGGTGTTAGTGCGATCGGGGCGGTGTCTCGGCAGGCTTCACTTCAAGCTGCGATCGGAAGGGAACTCGGGTGCCATTGGCCAAAATCAAATCCCCAGAAAAAGTCTGTTTTCCCAATGTGCCTTGAATCCAAGCCCGTTGATTAGAGTAGCAACTGGGGATTTCTGGAAGCTTTCCCGTCAACGATAATGGGGTGGTTCCTTGTGGTGTGGGCTGACCGGACCAAGTGCCGCTAAACGTAGGGGGAAGCGCGGTGAGATTGGGCGGGGTGGGAAGGACTAGAGCAGCGGTGAGGTAACGACCCGATTGATCGAGTTTTAACACGGCTTTATCTAGACAGTTGTCGGTGCTAAATCGGTATCGTCCAGCGATCGGTGTGGCGGCTTTGAGATAAGTTTCACCATAGCTTGTTGTAATGGAAAATAGAATCCCAACCAAAACGATCGCACTGCCATAGAATGATAAAGATTTTAGGCTGAATGATTTCATGTTTGTAGGGTTTATCGTTAATTATTTAATCATGCCATGATAGTACAGTACGAGGTTACACTGGTGCTGCTGTCTTTGGCGTTCTTGATATGTCGTCCCGATCGTTCAACACCACAGCTCCCTGTCGTCCGGACATTCACTATATGGTGTCCTCGACGGCCCGTTTACCAAATCTAGAGGGTTGATTGAGCAGCAACGATCGGCAGATTGCGGTCATCTATGCGTGAAGTACGAGTAGAACTTGGGGATCAGCGTGAAAATAAAGTCCCTGGCGAAAAGGCTCCTAGCCCCCAATTCTGGGGGATATGAATTTCCGAAGCCCCCAGGATTGGGGGTTGGGGGCTTCCGGTAAACTTATTCCTAAAAATCATCTTAGATCTCTCAATCTCTCAGCGGCTGACGTGCAACAGACATGATGGACAGTCCCGCATTTCTAGTCCCTGGTGTTATTCCAGAAAGCCATTGTCCGAGCCAAAATCGCAGGGGCGGCTGACCGACTACGCCGTCTAGAACGTCTCTGCCGATAAAATGATTATGTGGACAGACTTTGTAGTCAAATCCTAGTTCTGAGAGGACCGTTTCGTAGAGCCTGATCTCAATGCCGTCACCGGGTTGCTGATTGTGGACTTCGGTGGTGAGGCGAAGGATGTGTTCTTCTTGAGTTTTGTAGGAATCTGACTGAAGAAATTTGTACAGTGGGTAGCGGATGGTGTAAAGCAATAGGCCCAATCCTTTGAAATCCCAGGCTCCTTTTTGGGGATCCATGTCTGTGACCAGAATGCCCCCCGGACGCACTAACCTTGCGGCTTCTCGGAGCACTTCTTCAGCGCTATCGGAATGGTGCATGACCGCATTCAATAGAACCACATCCGCACATTGGTCGATTAATGGCAAGTCTTGAGCATCTGAGAGCAGGCCTGTATAACCTAGTTTTTGGGCATGATGTAATGCGCCTTCACTGACGTCGGTGCCGATTAAGACCTTTGGGGTTCCACCGATCGCCGCCAATAGATTTCCTGGGCCACAGCCGACATCAATAACTATTTTGTCGTCTAGAGTGCCGATCGCCGCTTGCCATCGATCGATAAATTCCGGCGATCGGTTTTCAGTCTCAAAATATTTTTTTCCATACACGGGATGCCCAAAAAAGTAGGCATTTGCTAGCATCGAAGAACTGAAGGTAATGCTGGGGTCAAGGGCAATGCCGTTGTCTTTGTAATGGATTGAGCGATCGTCTTTGAGAAAGGGGGCAAGAATTTTACGAGTCGTTTTTTGGGAATTAGTTTTATCATTGAGAGATATTTGTTGAGAAGTTTGCATAAATAATGAAATCCAGTCTATTAAATATTAATTAGCTCACTAAATAATACTGGAATATTACGTAGCGAGCTTGTTCCTTTCTATTCATACTAGAAATTCTACCTATAACCGGATAAAGAAAATATTTTAATCTAAATGTAAACCCAGATAATTTGTTAGTTCTGATACATCCGTATTTCTCAGTTTCAGTTTACTAACAAAGATTGGAAATGTGTTCTGACCCATTAAGTCTGATATTTGGGTTAATAACGATGGTTCTGTAGATCTTGGAGCAACGTCTTTAGCATTTTTTGTTGGGGCTAATCCTAAGAGTAGAGAAAGAGAAGAAAGGCTTATTTATAAATAGTCTTACTATTACTGTATGAGCGTAACGGCTCTTTCAAACATGGCATTATTATGAATTGCAGCACTGACAAGAAAGACAGAACCTAGTGACAACGCTAACCATCGATAAGAAGTTAAGGTGCTCAACGCAGCTAACGTTAACAATAGAGGGAAAAAGTGGAGTGAATATAGAAACGTTTCAGTGCCGTAAATTAGATGCAAGACATATTGTCCAATGAGTCCCATTCCAAGAACTAGTCTTAATTTATAATGAGTCTTCAAGCGAAATGCGGAAAAGATTCCGAGGATGAGAAGACTAGACCAAGAGAGCGTTGCGACAGATCCCCAAAGAGAATTAATCGGTGGAATAGAATTTTGGACAGAGAGACTGAGAACTGGCTCTATTCCTAAATAAGGAGCCAGTGTAATATCAGGCATAATCATAGTATGCGACCAGAACGAAAAACTTGCAGAAATTGCACGGGCAATACTAGGAATGACGGTATATTTGTTCTCACCCCTCATACTAATGAACGTTAAAATGGGTGCCTTCGTAAAAATAAGCTTTTGAAATAGTGTAACTACAAAAACTATAATCAATCCAGAAAATAGGATTTTGGCTGTCCTTTTCAGTGAATGATTCACGATCGTCACAGCGATTCCGAACATCAAATTGGTAACCGTGATGCCAAAAGTTATCACATTAATAAAAATATAATAACTTGAAGACAGGAATACGGAGTCTGTTAAAACAGCTAGAATTAAGGCAAAAATAATCGTAATTGATCCGTAGCTGTAGCTTTCTGGAATAGTTAGCCAAAATATTGTACTAGAGCTAGAAGATGCAATCAGGCTGAAAATAACTGCATCCAGAATTTGACAACCCATTAACTTCAATAAGACATATAGACTGACAGCCCAAAGTGCGGCTACGCAAATAACAACTAGCTTCATAGCTGCAATATCGGTCAACCCAAGAAAATAGGTTAGACCCAGAGGGACTAAGGAGGAAACTAGAGAAAAGATAGGATGGACTGCACTTCGATAATGTGCAATGCTCTCTCTGTCTAACATGCCACTCATAATTCTGTGGACGTCAGAGTCAAACCAAACATCCTGAAGATTAAGAAGATCGGGTACAAAGTAATGAGATATTAGAATAGTGTACAGAACAACTAGTCCCGAGCAAACAAATATATCAACGCGAGATATCTTTGCACAAATATATTCCATCAGCTCTGATTTTTGAGAAATGTTCATAGAATTAAGTTGTAGTTTTTTGAATCAAACTAAGGAGTAAATTATAATTGCTTCGGCATTGCTGTAATTGCAGAAATGCCACAAATAATGAGTGCTATACCAATCAACTGACCGGAGAAGAATTTCTCACGATAAATAACATTGTTGAGAATGGTCGTGAAGATGATGGTCATTCCAATAATCGTTGGATAGGCGATCGAAAGACTCACTTGTTTGAGCACTACCATATAAAATATCGTGCTCAGTCCGTAGAAGCTAACGCCACCCATAAAGTATGGATTGAGCAACGTTCCAACCTGAGAGCCTTGTTTTAGAAGGAGTTGGGCGATCGTATTGCTCCCGATCGTCAAAACAATCATTAGCCCGACTTTCATGAAATCCGTCATTAGTAAGACACCTTGCCTTTTATTTCATTTGGGTCTAATGGATAGTCTTGGGGATAGGGCTTTTGAATATAAGCGCCCATTAGACTTTCCCACCACCGCTTCGGATGGGGAAGGGATGCAACCTGGATACATCTCAAATGAGATATTTTTGCACCCAATATATCCGTATGAAAGCTATCTCCGATCACCATCACGTCATGAGGACGAAGATTCATCGATCGGAGTGCTCGGTTAAATCCGGATTTAAAGGGCTTCCTAGCTCGATGAATTCCCGGAAGATGAAGTCGCTCTTTCCAAGCCATAAACCGGGCCTCGCGCTTTCCATTTGAGACCAAAAAAATCTGAATCTCATAATCTTGGACCTGCTGGAGCCAACGTTCGACTCCGGGGGATAGATAGCGATCGTCCTCAGAAATAATGGTATTATCGAGATCCAAAATCAGTCCCTTGATCTGATTCTCTCTCAACCACTTTATAGAAATCGTTGAGAGTGTCATGAATCGATGATCAGGTCCAAGCTTCAATAAAATCAGAATCCGATCGAAAAATGTCATCATCAAAGTAAGGGAATGAATGTTTACCGAATCCAGTTATTCGACTTGAGATAGAGAATCGTAAAACAAGTCAACGCCCAGCCGATCACCGTAAATAAAATAGAGGGATCTCGTAGAAGCACTTCATCCGGTCGCTCACTTTTCTGGGTGTGATCGCCACCTTCTTCCAAACTGTCCTTCGGCTCACTGATCATTTGGTAACGGAAGAGTCCATACACCACAAACGGCAACGTAAACAACATCGAAGACGTGGAAGCTCCACGCATGTACGGGCCTGAACTCCAAAGGGTATAAGACATCAGCGTCGAAGTCGTGACGACATTTTCCATCCGATTCAGTAACCCCGTCGAATATTCCTGAAGGACCTTTCGAGTCTTCTTACCACTTATCTGACTCATTCGCAATTCAGCTTTGCGTTTCTCGATCGCCAGAAAGAGCGCCAACATCGCCGTACAGAGAACAAACCAGGATGACAATCCAATCTGGTTCGCCGCTGCACCCGCGTAAGCTCGCAACACAAACCCAAAGGCGATCGTACAAACATCCAGGATGACCATATGTTTCAGCTTCAGGTTATAGGCAACCTGAACGATCGCATAGATTGTTATGATGGTACCCAAAGATGCATTCTTAGTCCATGCTGTGATTAGACTGACCGACATCAAAGCGATTGCCAGCGCGATGGCACCATGAACACTGACTCGACCCGATGCGATCGGACGGTTGCATTTAGTCGGATGTTTGCGATCAGACTCGTAATCGAGAACATCATTCAGTAAATAGAAGCTACTGGAAATAAAGCAAAATAGGAAAAAAGCAGTAACACTATCTTGAAGACTCTTATACGACAAGCTAAACGCGAACAGGGGCGCAGCGAAGACAATAAAGTTTTTCGTCCATTGCCTCGGTCGCATCGCTTCCAAATGAGAAGCCAAAAGCGTCATCGGAGATTGGAGGGATTGGGGGTTAGCCATAAGAATATAGGGACGTGGGGTGTAGTATCAGCCAAACTAAATAAGTCTTACGGAGGATCTGCGTAGTACTCCGGATGGGTATGGTGATACTTTAACGACTTCTCTGTAAAGTTTCAGTATGGACACGTAAACTTTACAAACAAAAAATATTAGCTTGATTAACGTTGAGAACTTACGAGTTTGGAGGAAGATTGATCTTGGAGTTTCATGACCTGAGCTAAAAGCCGATCGATTTCCCGCATCGTTTTATCAATGTGAAAGCGATCGATCGCCTCTAGATGTCCTGCATGAGCGATCGCGGCACTGGCAATGGGATCGCTGACACATTCATTAATCACAGCGGCGAGCTTGAAGGCATCTCCAGGTGTCGTAGACCAGCCCGTCTTGCCGTGGGTGACAATCTCCACCGCTCCCCCATCTGCGGCGGCTACCACCGGACGATCGCACAACATTGCCTCCACGATCACGCGACCAAAGGGTTCGGCAGACGTCGAAGTATGGGCAACGAGATCACAGGCGGCCATAAGCTGAGAGACATCCGATCGAAACCCAAGAAACTTCACCCGGTCCTGAAGTCCTAAGGTCTCCACCTGCTGGTGGAGCTTCGCCACATACTCATCTTCCCCAAACAGCGCATCCCCCACGAACATCGCCACCACGGACTCCGGACAATACTGAAGCGCCTCGATCAGGACATGCTGCCCCTTCCAAGGTGACAATCGACTGAAGTGTCCCACGATAAATTTGTCGAACAGACCCACCTCCGCCCGCACCTGCTCTGGCTTCGGCATAATATCCAGATAAGGTTCAATCTCAAAGCCGTAATACACCGTTTCAGTGATTTCCGATCGCCCGCCCGCCGCCAAATAAGCCGCCTTGGTGGCCTCAGAATCTGCAATCACCCGCAATGCAAAGCGATTGGCAAATGCCACCGATATCTTCCGGTTTACGAGACTAAAGTGCTCCTTCGTCAAAATGTCATGGAGATGAAACACCAAGGGCTTCTTGCTCCAGACACTCGCGATCGCCCCGACAATCAGTGCCTTCTGGGTATTGGCATAGATCACGTCATAGTCTTTACTCATCTGGGCAACCGTCTTTGCCATCGTCAAGAGGTTCGGCACACTCTTCAATCCGCGCACCAGACCGCTCTGCTGAGTCACCCGAATTTCCCGATCGCTAATCACTTCAACGGGGATTGCATTCGCTTCTAGGCGCGATCGAAAGGGACC
>JAYUJY010000033.1:0-8690 GCA_043764895.1 Synechococcales cyanobacterium
TATACTTGTCCATAAGAACCTCAGCAGCGGATGGGGTTTATTCTTGTCTCACCCAATCTCATTATAAGACCTTTTATAGGTGATTGTTCGAGGTTCCCTGAACAGTCAGAACATCATGTCCTAATGCTCTCAACCGTGCGGTTGCGATGTATGGAAATCGTTCATCTGCATAGAGTTTTGCCACGAGCTATGCATCCTCGTTCTCTTGGATGGCTTGGGCAATTTCATTAGGATAAGTGACTGCGTAAGCCCATACGTTGGATAAATCGATCGCACTCAAGGTTGGATAGTTTTCTAAGATCTGTGCGTCTGTGTTGCCGAGGTTTCGCGCTTGTACGATGACCCAGACGGGAATTCTGGTATTCATAATTCTGGCATCTCCGCCACAGAACCCTATTGTTTTTTCAATGCTACGACAACGATCGTCTAAGCTTTGTAGGAGAATTTCGATCGCTTGATGTTTTTCGGTGGGACTTAGGGCAAGGAGTTGAGGCTGAAGGTCTTGAAGTTGCATAACGGCTCATGAAAGACGTACTCTTCTACTTTAACAGATCAGCAGAAGGACGATCGTAAGATCAAAGCAACGATCGTAATCCCAAAAGTCATTGTCTTTGATTCTGCTCAACTGGAGTTATCACTGGAACTTGAGGCTTGATCGCCATCCAGCCAATGCCCAACAACAGAAGGACGATGACCAAAGGTCGGTTAAAACCAACGCACTTTGCCACAGAGGGAACGATCGTATTTTCTTGTGGGGAGAACGATCGGTTATATTGAAGGAGCTAGAAATTGGGGTTGGGGTGATGCCGAAGAAGATTCGGGAGTTGAAAGCGGCTCTGCGGAAAGCGGGATTCAGTAGCAAGCCTGCAAAGGGGAGTCATGAGAAGTGGAAACATGAACAGCTTTCGCAGAAGATTATCATTGCTGGAAAGGATGGTAGTGATGCAAAACTCTATTTGGAGGAACAGGTTCGCGAGGCTTTAGAACGGCTTGAACAGATAAAAACCGATCGTTCTCAGGAGGAACAATCATGAAATCTCCCTACACTGTCGTTATTCAATGGTCTGAAGACGATCGATGCTTTGTCGTGTTTTTGCCGGAGTTTGCGGGACGAGTGATGCAGCCTGTGACCCATGGGACTAGCTATGAGGAGGCGTTGAGTCATGCACAGGAAGTGTTGGAATTATTGATAGAGGATGCGATCGAAGAAGGAATCCCGTTACCGTCACCCATTTCATTCATCGATCGAGATTCGTTTAAGGTTGCGTAAGCGATACCTAACCATAGAAAGGCGATCGCCCCTCTCCCCGTTCTCACTTCTGAATTCTCACTTCGCCATTCTGCGGCGCAGGAACTTGAGGCTTGATCGCCATCCACCCAATGCCCAACACCAGAAGGACGATCGCACGTTGCCAAAGAGGGAACGATCGTTTTTTTGGAGGATTATCAATCGTGGCAATGGCGTTATCGCAGTCTTGAACGTCGTTGGTGAACTTGAGTTGTTCATAGAGGGCTTTGGCGTTTTGGTAGCTGGTGCGGGCGGCGGGGTTGCCAAGTTTGACTTGGGTGCTGCCGAGGTTGTACCAGCCGTTGGCTTCGGTTTGTGGATCACCGATTTGGTGGGAAGCTTGAATGGATTGTTGGTAGCAGTCGATCGCCTCCTCCCATTTCCCTTGGGCTTTGTAAATATTGCCGAGATTCCCAATCGTTTGGGCGATGCCATGTTGATCGCCGATCGCACGCTTTATTTCTAGGGATTGTTGGTAGCAGTCGATCGCCTTCTCCCATTTCCCTTGTAATTTATAGACAGTACCAAGGTTCATCATCGTAGTTGAAATGCCAGATTGGTCGCCGATCGCGCGTTTTATTTCTAAGGATTGTTTGCAGCAGTCGATCGCCTCGTCCCATTTCTTTTGAGAGGAGTAGACAAAGCCAAGATTACCGATTGTTTGGGAGATGCCATGCTGGTCGCCAATCCTGCGTTTTATTTCTAAGGATTGTTGGTAGCAATCGATTGCCTCATCCCATTTCTTTTGAGCGGAGTAGACAGAGCCAAGATTATTAATCGTAGTTGCGATGCCCTGTTGGTCGCCGATCGCGCGTTTTATTTCTAAGGATTGTTGGTAGCAATCGATTGCCTCGTCCCATTTTCCTTGTAATTGGTAAACAGAGCCGAGACCCATCACCGTTTGGGCGATGCCATGTTGATCGCCGATCGCGCGTTTTATTCCTAAGGATTGTTGATAGCAGTCGATCGCCTTGTCCCATCTTCCTTGTAATTGATAGACTCCACCAAGATTACCGCTTGTTTGAGCGATGCCCTGGTGGTCGCCGATCGTGCGTTTTACTTCTAAGGATTGTTGGTAGCAGTCAATTGCCTTATCCCACTTTCCTTGTAATTGGTAGACAGCGCCGAGATTACCGATCGTTTGGGCGATACCATATTGGTCGCCAATCGCGCGCGATATGTTTAAGTCTTGTTGGCAGCAGTCAATTGCGTCGTCCCATCTTCCTTGCAGTTGGTAAACAGCGCCGAGATTAGCGATTGTTCGGGCGATGCCCTGTTGGTCGCCGATCGTACGCAATATTTCTAAGGATTGTTGGCAGCAGTCGATCGCGTCGTCCCATTTCCCTTGGTCTCTGTAGACTATGCCAAGATTTCCGATCGTTTGGGCGATGCCTTGTTGATCGCCGATCGCCCTCGCCGACTTCAGCGCTACTAGATGGCTCGTCACCCAATCACTCCAGAGACTCCGACGCTGAAAAAATGCAACCAAATTTTCTGCGAGTTGCACCGCGATTCCGTGTTCACCCAAATCCTGTGACCAGTTCACCGCTTCAAGCAAATTGCTATGCTCCACCAGAAACCATTCTACGGCCCTTACATCTAAGGCAAACTCGATCGTCTCTAACGGCTGCTCCCATTCGCTGACTAAGCCTTCTGCGATCGGTCTTCGGTGCTTCGGTTTTAAATAATTATCAAAGGTATTGGCATTGTCGTCATACCATTCTAACGCCTGCCCCGTCAGCTCTTCCTCCCGTTCAGGCTCAAGCTTCTCCCGCCCAAACTCCCGCATCAAATCATGAAAGCGGTAACGCCCAACAGTATCCTTCGGCATCTCCACCAACGCCAACGCCACCAACTGATCCAGCCGCTGCTGCACCTGCGTCTCCTCCATCTCGCCCAGCACCGCCGCCAACTCCACCCCAAAGTCCACCCCCCGCAACACCGCCACGGATTCAAACACCCGCTGCTGCTCCGGCAACAACTGCCGATAGCTCAAATTAAAACTCGCCTCCACATCCAACTTCGGATCAATCTCATCCTTGTTATTTCGATACTTTAACGATCGCAACCTCGATCGCTCTTCCCCCAGCTCCGCAATCAACTTCACCAACGTCAACGAAGCCTTCCCAAACAATAAACGTCCCACGATCGTCAACGCTAACGGCAACGATCCACACAACCGCACCAACTCTGCCGTCAATTCACGACCCTGAGTCTTTTCCCCACACAACCGATCGAGCAACGCGATCGCTTCACCCGTCGTCATCACATCCAACGGCACAAAGCTATCCCGCCCAATGCCAGAAAGACCCACTAGCTTTTCCCGACTGGTGACAAGTGCCCCACAGCCATTCACCCGTGGCAACAACGGCTCCACCTGTGCCGCATCCGCCGCATTATCCAACACCACCAAAATCTTGCGACCTGTCAGCCGATCGTAAAACAGATTTTGCAACCGATCGAGTTCGATCGGCAAGTTCTGCGGATCATCCCCAAAGCCATCAATGAGAAACTCGCTTAGGACCGCGATCGGCTCCCTCGGCGACTCCGACTGCCCCCGCAAATCCACATAAAGCTGTCCATCAGGATATTGGGTCTTCAGCCGATTCCCGATCGCCTTCGCCAACGTCGATTTCCCCACGCCGCCCATCCCCGACACTGCCGAAATGAGTACCGTCGGATTTTCGCTCGTTAGAATGGCTTCGATTTTGGTGATTTCGATCGATCGTCCGGTGAAGTTCGGGTCCGTTGCGGGGAGTTGAAACAGACTTGCCTTGCGCTGCCCCGCCACATACTTGCCAATAAAAGTACCAGCCCTCAGATCGGGAAAGATCTGTGCGCCATGACCAGAATTATTGACGATCGTGGGGATCGGGGCAGATGAAGACTCCAGATTAGAATCCTGCCCTAATGAAAATTTGCGCCGCCCTCCACTTTTGCCACTACGTTTTTCGCCGTAACATTCACCAGAGCTTGGTTATCCGTGCCGTCAACGTTCACGATCGTACTCGCCACCGCTTCCGTCTCAGCCGACTTCAGCAAATCCTGCAAACTCGCCACCCATCCCGGTTCCGACTTCGCCAAATTTGTCAGCAAATCCTCGATCGCCACCTCCAACGCTGTCAACCGTTTCGCATTCTCAGGATCGATCGTCACCTTATCCGCCGCCGACTTCGCATCCGGGTCCGTCTCCACCTTCGGCCACACCTTCGCCCAAATCGCCTTCACCCCACTCGGCACCGCCTCAAAAACCGCCTTCTTCGCCCCTTCCCCCACGACATCCTCTGCCGCCTTGTTCAACAACGCAGGCAAATGTGGTACCAACAATCCCAACAACGGCGTCACGAAATCCATAATCAAAAATCCTTACTTATATCGTCTAACTACCCATACAAGCTCAGTATTCCCTTTTCCGGAGTGAATTATAACTTAAGGTACTATAGAAAACGAGGGGAAACACAAAATCGCTGTCAATATGGAAATTAAACAGATCACCTTAACTAATATTGGTCCATTTGAGAATTTGGAATTGCCCTTAGCACCCACTGAGAAATATCCTAGTAGCAACATTACGATCTTTGTTGGCAACAATGGCGCCGGGAAAACCTCAATACTACAAGCTTTGGCAACGTCACTGAGTTGGTTTATTGCTCGTTTGCGAACGGAAAAAGGCAACGGCAATCCGATTCTCGAAGAAGCAATCCTTAATACAGCCTCCGCTGCTTTGATTGCAGTAAAGATCAATCCTTCTCGGTCCCCAAATCATTCTGACGGAGAGGAGCCTTTACAATGGAGCCTAGCCAAAAACCGCGCAGGCCGTAAAGTCGAATACACCACACAACTCAGCGACTGCACTCGTCTTACAAACCATTATCGCAACGCCCTCACCCACAACCCCCAAACGAGCCTTCCCCTCATTGCCTTTTACCCCGCTGAGCGCACTGTCCTCGACATCCCGCTAAGAATTAGAACTAAGCATACCTTTCTACAACTTGATGGTTACGACAACGCACTCAGTCAAGGCGTAGATTTCCGTCGCTTTTTTGAATGGTTTCGAGAACGGGAAGATACCGAAAATGAATCAGGGATTTCTGAAAATCTCCTAAGCCAACTTCGATCGCAATTTGAATTCAATCCAGAAGTACTACAACGGTTAAACGAACTCAATGCCTCAGCTAAAGATCGCCAACTGACCGCCGTCCGGACCTCAATTCATAATTTCATGCCCCACATGGACAACCTGAGAGTTCATCGTAAACCCCGTCTCCACATGGCGATCGACAAAAATGGTGAAACCCTTAACGTCGCCCAACTCTCCCAAGGTGAAAAATCGCTTATTGCCCTAGTCGGAGATATTGCCCGTCGTCTAGCCATGCTAAATCCCGCCCTAGAAAATCCCCTGACAGGCGATGGCATTGTCTTGATTGATGAAGTCGATCTACACCTACATCCCTCCTGGCAAAGAAATCTGTGCGATCGGCTTACCGACACGTTCCCCCATTGCCAATTTGTTCTAACGACCCATTCGCCCCTCGTGATTAGCGACTATAAAAATGCCTTGGTTTATACCCTCATGAATGGCAAACTGGAAGAACTGCCTTCCCAATATGGACAAGATGCCAATACTGTCCTATTGGAAGTGATGGATACCTCTATTCGCAACGAAAAGATTGAGGGTGAAATCAATGATCTTCTCGATGCCATTCAAGACTCGAACCTCACCCAAGCCCGAGAACTCCTCACAGAACTAACCACCGATCTCCCCGCCAACCATCTCGAACTCCTCAAAGCTCAACTCCTCCTTCGTAAACAAGAACTGCGCCATGCGAACCATCAGTAAAAAGCTTGAGCCGACCAGTTTAACAGCTTGGAAACGGAAAAATCCCCATGAACAATACAAACAACTCACTGACGACATTCGCCGATCGGTTCGGCAACAGGCTCTAGAAGAACAATTCTATCTCTGTGCCTATTGCTGCCAACCCATAAAAGACATTAAGGATTGCCATAATGAACATATAAAAGCTCAACACAATCATCCCACCCTAACCCTCGACTTTACTAATATCGTCGCCAGTTGCAATACCCAAAATCAATGCGGCAATGCCCATAAATCCCAGCTTCTATCCCTAACGCCTCTGATGCCAGAATGTGAAACTGAACTAAAATTCAAAATTAGTGGTCGAGTAGAAGCCTTGAGCGATCGGGCCATCACCACCATTCAAATCCTAAACCTAGGAGACCACGAAAAAAACAATCGTGCTCTAGTCGAAAGGCGCAAACAATTATTCAATGCTTTGTTGTGGAAAAATGGGATTAATCCTGATAAAGGGTTAGAGGATGAAGAACTGTTGGACCTATTAATCAATGACTTGGCACAGCCCCAAAAGGGTCAACTTGAACCTTTCTCGCCAGTCTTAATTAACATTTTGCGAAATTGGCTTCAGCCCTAGGAACTGCTTTTTAGAGAGAATCCCGATTGCAAATTCATTTTAGGCGTGCGATCGCTCCTAATCCCGTTTCGCCACAATACTTTTCAGCACCTTCAAAATCGTCTCCCCATCACTTTTTTCCGAATATTCCTGCGACGACTTCCACCTTCAGCGTCGGACGATCGGACTCAATCTCCGACACCTCAGCCCGCACAAACGTCCAACTATCCGCAATCGTATAACACCCAAAAACCTCCTGTACAGGGTTGCGGTCGCCCTCCCAATTCAATCTCGCTGCGGCCAGAAGTTGAGCATACAATTGAAAAATAGGATTTTTATTCTCAACCCCTCGCTTCGTCTCCACCACCACTAAGTAAGGCATCTCCAGCCGTCCCGCCACACTGTATCCCATCACCCCATCCACAATCCCATCCAATTCAAACTGACTATACACAGCAGAAAGTAGAACCTTAGACCAAGCGCGAATTCCCGTCTTTTCTGCAATTAATAGCAATGGATAAATCGCCCTGGCCCACAGCGTCGCCTCATTCAGCAAATGCAGCTTTTCATGAATCAAATAGGACTGAATAATCTCCAACTGAAGCCGTTCGCGATCGACCAACTCAATCTCCGCACTCGCCAGCCAAATCTCCGACGCATCCCGTTCTTGAAGATTAACCACCTGCCGCAGATGCTCTAACGTCACCGTTGAAAATGTCAATTTCTGCATAGAAAGACCCAAAACACAATGACTCACCCATCAGCTTAACCGCTATCCTCATTCCTTCGTTGCCTGATTGGGATACACCCGTCCTTTCCAAGCGCCACCTTTTCCCTGCATCGACTGCCGTGCCGAGTCTAAAGTCATCAATAAATACAGCGCTGCAACTCCCGGCAATCCTAAGCTCATCCAGCTTGGCTGTGCATAAAAACGCACGATCGGAAGATAAGCCCACGTCATCAAACCATAGGTCAGCAACGCCATTGCAAACACCCATACATCCCGCTGCATCCATCCAAATCCCAGCCCCACGATCGGCACTCCATAAACAACAGCCATCCCAAACACAGTCCCGACCAGCAACAGCGGTGAATAATTGAGCTGTGCGTAGGCCGATCGCGAGACCATCGCCCAAATCGATGCCAACGAATCGTAAGGCCGCAAACTTAAGGTGTCGGTGGTTAGGCCGAGCCAGATGTTGCCGTTGCGTTTGAGGGCTTGTCCTAGGGTGCAGTCGTCAATCAAGGCACCCCGAATGGATGCGATTCCGCCTATCTTTTCCAACGCCGTCCACCGAATCAAACTACAGCCGCCTGCTGCTGCCCCGATCGATCGATTTGGGTTATTCACGGCTCTAAAGGGGTAGAGCTTTGCGAAAAAGAAGACAAAGGCCGGAATCAACGCGCGTTCCCAAAAACTCTCGGTTCTCAGCTTCACCATCAGCGACACCAAATCGCAGGATTGCACGATCGCCTGATGCATGAGCTTTGTTAAGCTATCCGCACTGTGGAAAATATCTGCATCTGTCAACAACACGTACTCTGGATTCAGTGTTGCCGCCACTCGAAGTCCCTGTTCCAGCGCCCACAGCTTTCCAGTCCATCCCGCAGGCAAGGTCTCCCCACGTACAACAACGACATCCACATTACTAGTTTGGCTTATGTCCTGTACAACTTGAAACGTGTTGTCAGAACTGTGATCGTCTACGACCACGATCGAAAACTTTCCGGGATAAGCTTGTTTCAGCAACGATCGTAGCGTCTGCGGTAGCATTTCAGCTTCGTTGCGTGCAGGAATCACAATAGCAATGGGCGGGGCAGGATGGGTTTGGAAAAAATCACCGACGTCTGGCAATCGCTGATCGGTTTTCCAAAATCCATCCCGTAGCATCACTAAAACAATCCAAATCAGTAACGACAGCCCCGTTAATCCCACCATAGTCCGAACCTTTTAACCGACCGCTAATCCG
>JAYUJY010000034.1:0-8558 GCA_043764895.1 Synechococcales cyanobacterium
ACGATCGCTGAGGGCAGTTATGAGGTGCTGTTTACGACCCATCGGTATGAGAAGAATGGGGAATGGCGATCGGTTCCCGCGATCGCGGTTCTGGATGAAGCCGGGGTGGCGAAGACGTTGGGATCGATCGATCCTCGTGCTTTGAGATTTCCTGAAGGGCCGATCGCCAGGGCGGAGATTTTAGCCGGGGAGAAGGTGGCGCAGGTTCAGGTGACGGAAATTTTGAGAGTTCAAAAAAATCAGGGGTATTCGCCGTCGCGATCGGAGTTACGGGATTGGTATTTAGCAGTGAAGGTACAGGGGAATGGAGAAGAGTTGGGGCGGATTGAGGCGATCGGTAGGCGGTTGAATGATGCTTATAGTGATGACGTTGGGGTGGAGAGGGCGGCGATCGGACAGCCTGCGGTGACTCAGACGCCGATGGAGTTTCAGAGCGATCGGGTGATCCTGACGGCGGCGGAATTAGAGGAGATGAAATCGGTTATTCAAGTGCAGAAGATAGGCGATCGACCTCCCCTGTCTGAACATAAAATCGAAATTGAGTACTCGGTTTAACTGAAAGCTTTACGGCATCAAAGGTTTCGGCACTGCACCGAAAGCAGCTAATTCGTTAGTGTCATGAATTATTCACGGAGATGGCAGTAGAAGAAAAAACCCGTTAAAGCTGTTTTCGATCGGGCATGGCGACGCAACAAATTGCAGATATTTTTGGTTGTCCCTTCCATCAGATGAAAGCCTTGCGGGTCTAATACTTTTGGTGGAATAGATGTTGACGGGAACTTTATCGGCAGACCGATCGTCAGGGAACGCTGGAAACAATTACCTTTGTAAACGCTTCTATGAAATTTCTTCCCATCGTCACGATCGCTACGGTTATCGGTATTACGGCTAGTTCGATCGCTCCGGCTAACGCTCAATGGTGGCGCAGACAGCCGACCCGGCCCACAACTGTACCCACGCAGACAGCCGAGCAGCCCGTTGCGCAAAATGGCAGCTTCCAACAGCAAATTCTTAGCTTGGTAAATGTGGAACGCAGTAAGGCGGGACTTCAGCCTGTGACGCTCAATAGCAAACTGAACCAAGCCGCTCAAAACCATACGAATGACATGATTAGCAAACGCTATTTCAGTCATACCTCTCCTAGTGGTAGCACCATGGTAATGCGGGTTCAGGCCGTGGGGTATACGTACTCTGCGATCGGTGAAAACATTGCAGCAGGAGGCAGTACGGCTTCTGCGACGATGACGCAATGGATGAATAGTCCTGGTCACAAGGCAAATATTTTAAGTCCTAAATTCCGTGAATTGGGTGTCGGTTACGGACCTTCTAGCGATCAATATCGGTATTACTGGACGCAGGTTTTTGGAACTGCGCGATAATTGATTTTTGATTGATTTGTAATGGATGATTTCCCGATCGTCGTAGGGGCACGGCGAGCTATGCCCCTACAACGATCGGCCCAAGATCCAGGGGATTAGAATTCTGCTTCTTGGGCGGCTTCTTGGATTTGGCGTTGGAGTTCTTCTTTGCTGGGTAGGTAGAGTTGGTATTGGGCGGAGAAAATGTTGGCATCTTTAGGGAGGGTGAGTTCAACTAGGGCATCTTTTTTACGTTTACAGAGGACGATGCCAATCGTTGGGTTTTCGTCGGGTGTTTTGATGTGCCGATGCCACCTTAAAAGGTGAATTAGGACAACGGTCCGCACGATATCTAGGGTTGACACCAGGCGATATCGGAAGCGATGGCGGTTGTGATCGTTCAGGTGAAATTAAGGGGAAACGAATCTACTTTCAGTCGAAGCTATAGCAGTCCGACATGATTCGTGAGAATCAGATTCCTTCTGGGAAAGCCTTTCAGAGAAAAGTTATCTCACAGATGAGATCGGATTGCTATAGAGCGCGATCGCTTAGGAATGAGGATTTAATAAGATCCATAATTTGTGGGCTAGGCATCCTGCCTGGACTCAAACAGCCGGGACGGCTGTTCCACATTATTAAATCCTTGTTCCTTAGACGCATCTAGAGCAGCCGAATTTTACGGGAATTTAGGTCTCCATCAAGCTCAGATTGGTGTGATGATCGCAGGTGCCGGATACACCGCAGGCTTTGCTCAACGACTTTTAAAAGATCCACAGTTTCACCAACGATATCAACTACATTTACTCAGTCTACGGGACATCTTCGAGGAAACAGAACTCTTTCACAATACTGTTCTCGATCTTCCGCCGCTGAGAAACCTAAGCCAAGTTGCTGTCCAATAATATTCCTCTAGAACATGACCCCCTCACCCGCAATACTCGCACCGAAGCTACTGTCACCTTTGTTTTACTCTAAGGCTTGAAACGGTCGTGGAAAAGCGTTCAGCTTGCGGTCTCGTCGCTTGTTGCTCAAGGGGCTTAGATAATCGGTGGCTTGGGGTTATTGTGGCGAGAAGATGGTGAGGGATTGGTGCTTGCGAATCCAATTTATCGGGAGATTTGCTGCGTGTGTCGGGGCAAGGTCCGCAGGAGAGTTTCCTAGCATTTCACCGACTATGTTTGCGGTTGGGGGCGGTGACGTTGGGAATTAAGATTAAGGTGTGGCGCGATCGACGAGCTGATCCGTTGGCATCGGGGCTAGTGCAGTTGGAGCGGTATTTGGACGGAGGACGGAGGAGATGCGGACAGACTGTTGTAAATCGGGTGATTGTTGATTTAGGATGCCACACGATGAAAGATTTTGGGATTTTGGTTAGATTTGGACCATCACAATGCAAGGATTTATTGAAGCTACGCCTTTCAGCTTCACAAAGGCTTGCATTTTATGTTGGACGCATAAAATTTTAATACCCTGAATCAATAATCTGTTAGCATCCGTATTAGTACGATTCGTCTCAAGTTAATTACGAAAAGACGACTCAGTATTCGGGTGTATTTTCTGAGCATTTATTAGTCACTTCCGCCAGACCGCTGGGCGTTATACGTCAGAAGGATGTATTTTCTTACTCTAATTAGCTCTATATCTTCAAAATCAACCTCAATTCATAGCGGTTGAAAATTTCTACTGACGTTTTCTTGAGAATTGCGTTCTTCAATTCTATGTAATTTTTTATACAGAGCTAGGATCGAAACCATGGTGCTTGCTAACGACACTTCGCGTGCCTCAGAGTCTGCTGCAAAAAATCAAACAGATGGGATGACTCTCTTGGAGCAGCGAGTGAAGTTACTTCAAAGGGAGTTGAGGTATCCCATTAGTGAACGTGATAGACAAAGGTCTGAATTTTGGTATTTGCGGCCTGGACAGAATGCGGATGAGGCGATCGATACTTGCCCGATCGCAGTGGGATTTTTGCATGAATTGAACACGATCGATGGCAAGTCTGTGGGGAAATGGTTGACGCAGAAGGAACAGCAACAGCGATTCTATGGGCATTATGTCGATCGGGTAAATGAACAGCAACCCGTAATGTATTTGCTTTTACCTTCGGGGGCGACAGGACAGGCTGCGATGGTCTTGCCGTCAGAGGGTGGGTTAAAACAGCGGAATATTCAGACTTTTGATTTAGAGTCGCAGGCGTTTCGGACGCGGCTGAATCGATTGATGGAGGTTCCGATCGCGGAACGGGCACTTGTGTTCATCCCACAAGTCGAATATGCCTTCTATGAGCCAATCAAAACTGCAAAAGAATTGGCAGTGTTATTGGCAGAAGCAGCGCGGGAAATTGAACAGGTGATTCCGGTGGCTTACAAGGCTGAAGCGGTAGATGGGCATTTGCATCGGTTGTTTGAGGATGTACAAACTCGATTGTTGAAATCGTTGGTGGTGAAGGCTGAGAAGTCAGATGATTATGGCTTTTCAGATATGTATGCGCAGACGATCGTATATAGCCTTTTCACTGCACGAATTTTTGGGTATTTGAAAGACGATCGGGAAGGTAAAGAAAAGGAAACGCTATTCGATCGGCGCACAGCCTGGGAACGATTGCCGAAGACGAATCCGTTTTTGCGCAATATTTTTAAGGATATTTCGGCGGAGAAGACGACTTTACCGGATGAACTAGTTTCGGTAATCGATCGCGTATTCAGCATTTTGCGGGCGGTGCAGATGCAGGTAATCTTGTCAGATTTCCAATCGAAGGGGAACCGGGAAGACCTTGTGATCCGATTCTACGAGGACTTTTTGGCGGCTTACAATCCTAAAATGCGGGAGAAGCGTGGGGTTTATTATACGCCGGAGCCTGTGGTTGGGTATATTGTCCGATCGGTCGATCATATCTTGAAGACGGATTTTGGGTTGAAGGATGGGTTGGCGGATGCGAGTAAGGTGGCGGTGAAGCAGGCGGATGGCTCGGTTAAGGATGTTCATAAGGTTTTGATTACGGATGTGGCGGTGGGTACGGGAACGTTCTTGAATGGGGTGATTGATCAGATTCATGGGTCGTTTAAGCCCAAGAAAGGAGACTGGTCAAAGTATATTGAGCAGGATTTGTTGCCGCGTTTGTTGGGGTTTGAGTTATTGATGGCGCCCTATGCGGTGGCGCATATGAAGTTGGGGTTGAAGTTGGCGGAGTTGGGGTATGAGTTTGAGACAGAGGAGCGGCTGCGGGTGTATCTGACGAATACGCTGGAAGAGGCGTTTCAGATTCCGCCTGCGGAGGGGGAGGAGAGTTGGATTTGGGATGAGGCGAATGCGGCGAATCGGGTGAAAGAGGAGGCTCCGGTGATGGTGGTGATGGGTAATCCACCGTATTCGGGTCATTCGGCAAATAATGGGGAATGGATTCGGGGTTTGTTGCATGGTCGTGATTCAATTTCAGGACAGGCAACGAGTAATTATTTTGAAGTGGATGGAAAGCCGCTAGGGGAGAAGAATCCGAAGTGGTTGAATGATGATTATGTAAAATTTATTCGATTTGGGCAATGGCGAATTGAACAGACTGGTTATGGTGTATTGGCATTTATTACAAATCATGGGTTTATTGACAACCCAACATTCCGGGGAATGCGTCAGAGCTTGATGCAAACTTTTGATGATATTTACATTCTAGATTTACATGGCAATACAAAGAAGAAAGAGGTTTGTGAAGATGGTTCAAAAGATGAAAATGTCTTTGATATTCAACAAGGTGTTGTAATTTGTATTTTTGTTAAGCGTCTAAATAGCAATTCAGGTTTAGCTAGAGTTTTTCATTCAGACCTAATTGGTCGGCGAGAAGAGAAATACAATTGGTTAACTCAGAACGATAGCCAGACAGAAAACTGGAAAAACCTCCAGCCTCAAGCTCCATTTTATCTCTTCACTCCCCAGGATTCCAATCTGTTAAGTGAATATGACCAAGGATGGAAGATTACCGAAGTCATGAAAGTCAACGTCTTAGGGTTTCAAACGCATAGAGACCATTTTGCTGTTGATTTTGACAGAGAAAAAATTAGACGAAGAATTTCGGAGATGCGTGGAACCGTTATCTCTGATAAAGATTATGCAGAAAAATATAACCTCAAGGATAATCGAGATTGGAATCTCATAAGAGCAAGAGTAGCTCTTAGATCTGATGAATCATGGGAAGATAAGCTAATCACTTGTGCTTATCGTCCTTTTGATTGGCGATCGTTTTACGCAGGTCATGCAGCAACTGATTATCCAAGAAAAGAAATAATTTCTCATATAATAGGTAAGGAAAATCTCTGTTTGAATACATCACGACAAACAAAGATGGGATTCTGGCAACATGCGGCGCCATGGGAATGACCCGCCGCCCCAACCTCTCCCAACCCTTCCTCGACGACATCACCGATCGCTTCGGCTACACTCCTACCCCCGAAGCCATCTTCCACTACATCTACGCCGTCTTCCACTCACCCACCTACCGCGCCCGCTACGCCGAATTCCTCAAAATTGACTTTCCCCGTGTCCCACTCACCCGCAACAACACCCTATTCACCCAACTCGCCACCCTCGGTGAACAACTCGTGCAACTGCACCTGATGAAATCCCCAAAGCTCACCGAGAAAAAAGCCCAACCCAAATTTATCGACAACGGCGGGAACAGCATGGTTGATCCAGGACAACCCAAATTCATCAGCGGCAACGTCATCATCAACAAAAAAGGCGACGCCTTCACTCAAGTCCCTGAAACCGTCTGGAACTTCCACATCGGCGGCTACCAGGTCTGTCATAAATGGCTCAAAGATCGCAAAGGTCGCCAACTCAGCCCCGAAGACATCCAGCACTACCAACAAATCGTCGTCGCCCTCGGTGAAACGATTCAGGTGATGGAAGCGATCGATCAAGCCATTCCCGCATGGCCGATCATCTAAGCAAAATGGTTAATCGATCGTTTAAGATAGAACCGATCGATTAACACCCCTACCCGCAAAATGTCTGACCTCTACGGTGGAATTGATCCAAGAGACATTCCCACCTACGCCATCAGTGAAGCCGCTCGCTACCTCCGCATTCCAGCGGGCACAGTCCGGTCGTGGGTCGCTGGACGCCGCTATGAAACCACCCAAGGCGACCAATACTTCCAACCCCTCATCCTCACCAACGATCGAAAACCGCGTCTCCTTTCCTTCACCAACCTAATCGAGATCCACGTCCTCCGCGCCATCCGTAAAGATCACAAAATCCAACTCGACAAAGTTCGCGCCGCCCTGGACTACCTCGAATCCGAACTACAAGTCACCCATCCTCTTGCCCGTAGTGAATTCCGCACCGATGGCGTCAATCTCTTCACCGAACACTACGGCACCCTAATCAACGTTTCTCAATCCGGTCAAACCAACCTCAAAGATGCGCTTAATGCCCACTTAGAGCGTATTGAACCCGACGACTCTGGCCTCGCTATTCAAACTCTACCCTTTCACCCGCTCTCAAGAAGAAAGCAATCCCCGCATCGTCGTCATCGATCCTCGCATCGCTTTCGGACGACTAGTCATCGTAGGCACAGGCATCCCCACACACATCGTCGCCGAACGTTACCAAGCAGGTGACTCGATCGACGATCTTGCCGACGATTACAACTGTCGTCATGACACCATAGAAGAAGCCCTTCGCTGTGAGATGAGACCGATCGCCGCATAAGCTTTCCCTGAGTGACTACAAAAATCCCGCCCCTAAAACTTAGACAAATCTGCTAAAAGCCCTGGAGCCTCTTACCTCAGGGCTTCAATATATCCTTCCAACGCTGCAACTACATTTTCCTCGATCGCCCACTCTCCCGAGCCAAAACAAGCCTTCAAAGATTGATCGCAATCCCACATTGGCACCACCCGAACCTTCACCCACTCAAACCCCGATCGCCGAATTAAAAGCAAAATCACCTGCTCCAAACAAATCACTCGCCCCTGAAGCCTGTGCTGTACTGCTTCAATTCCCATCCCATTAGTGATCGCTTTCAAACAACGCTTATCCCCGGTAATTGTAATAAACGAAGGAATATCTTTTGTTGCTGTCAGTAATCCGACTTCTCCTTCGTCCAGATTCTTGAGTCTAGATAATGCGATAAATTCATCACTTCCCACATTTGTCCGTACCGGGTGGCAACGACGAACAAATGCGATCGCCCTGTCTCGGATATCCTGTGAGTACCGACGAACCACACTCTGACTATCTCGGAAAACAAACCTTGCCGACTCTAAAACATACAAGTCATCAGGATCAAAATTTAAAGCTACGATCGCATCATCCAATAGTGCATAGGCAGAGAGTTTTAACAGAACATCATTATCCAAAAAACAAATCCTATCCCCAGACATTCTTAACCACGCTCCAAACCCAACACTAATTCCAAATACTCTTGATAATCATTGCTTAATTCATCCCAATCTAAATGCTTTAGCAAATAGTGATTAATCTGCTGAGATGCATTAGCGTTAGGCTCCAGTAGCTTCAAGGCTCCACTTGCCGAACCCCACTGTTTCTTATACCAACCATAATTCAGTGCGACAACGCCCGGAGAGACGCCATCCTGCAAGCCTATCCGGTTAGCATATTCGGCTAATTGTTTTGCGGTGTAATTGCGTAGCTGACCATAAAATCGATCAGACCTCCCTAAGAGAAGTTCAGTAGCTACCTCATTCGCCTCTATTTCTTCCTCATCTTTACTGTCTAAGTTGACCTCATCATCAATGAGTAAATTCTCATTCATCAAATTTAGATGACCTTTCAGAATAAGTGGTCATGCAAAATCAAATATATATTCGTATAACTGCTATTGTTGGTCGTTATTATAGAAATTATGGGTCTATCGACTAGAGTATGCTACTTTTTGAAAAATTTCATCTGAAAGCCTTTCTGTACAAAGATTTTGTCGATTTTACGATCAAAAAACAAATTCACCTTCCTAAAAAGCGCTTCAGCAAAGGATTCTAAAGAACTAAAAATCTCGTACAGCATACTCTAGTCGATAGACCCGAAATTATGCAGGTCAAAATGAGATTTATTCAAGAGCTTAGCCAAGAGACAATTAGTATGTTAAGTTGAATATACCACCAAAGTAAGCATTTTGAAGTTCGACGACGTTCTCATTGTATATTACTGAGCTTCGAGGGTTTTACAACGACAGGATTGATGACCATC
>JAYUJY010000035.1:0-2298 GCA_043764895.1 Synechococcales cyanobacterium
CAATACCCGGCAAGCCAAGGAGTTGAGTAACAGTCAGTTGCATAAGGGATCTCTGATATCGTATTCTAATACGTTAGCATACTGATTACGCTAGACCCCATAAAGTACGTCTTTTTTTGTCGATTTTGGGTATGAAGGCTGACAATGCTGAAGAACTCCGCCAAATTCTACTTCAAGTCGTCAAAACTCATGAGGCTAAGTTAGGAAGATTGGATCAATTTGGGCAACGCTATACGCTCGATTTTGCGATCGAATGGCATAATAGAAACGGAGTACTTCGGAGTGGTTGGATTATTGAGCAGGGTTCGGAAATCCCAAGACTAACCACCTGCTATCCCCTGTAAAGTTGTGAGGCTATCATGGTACAAAATAGAATCAATCTTCTTGATGTCGTGGCCCTAAGTACAGACCTCCCTGAATATGGTCTCTGGCGCGGACAAGTCGGAACAGTTGTGGAACTCTTGGCAGATGGTAAGGCATTTGAAGTGGAGTTCAGCGATCGCACTGGACGGACTTATGAGTCGATCGGTGTTTACCCAGACCAAATCATGTGTCTACACTTCGAGCCAGCATCACCGATCGTTAGACCTTCGATCGCAGCATAGAAAAATCGATCGTATTTTCAGTTTTGTGCGGAATGATGGCATTACTCTATGAATAGGGAAATATAGAGCAATTGCATATTTCTGGAGCAGTGATCATGGCGGAACCGATTACTACGGCATTGATGCTGCGGCGAAGGGTCAGGATGCGGGGGCGATCGGCAAGGTGACGGCGGAGTTTGTGGAGGATGAGGAGTTTGTGGAGCGGTTGAAGGAGTTGGCGCAACAAATCGTCAATATTCAGAATCAATCGCAGACTGCCACCACGACATCATTTGTCTCTAACGATCAATCGCAAATGAGAGCGGTTGGGGTGGTTCATGGGACGGCGAATTTGGGAGATCGTAAGTGAGTTTCGATCGCCCGATTTCCCTAAATTCCCTTTGATAAGGGGGACTTTGAGAGGATGATGGCGATCGGTCATAAAGAAGGCATTGCAGTTTCCTTCCTCAATCTTGGCAAGGCGTTGGGTAAAATTGATGAACATTTCAATGCACTTCAGAATTACATTAAAGCTAAAGAAATTTTTGAATATCTCAAACTCAATAACGATGTTGAAGATTGCAAAAATGCTATTCGTAATTGTAACCAAACCATAGCCGCTCAACGACGCACATCACCGACCCTAGACGATGGATACAAAAGCAAACCTAACTATAAAAAGCGACAAGACCGAAAGCAATTGCGAATTCTATTGTTTTGCGTGGGGATTGCGTTGGTCTAGATCGATCGGAGATCATCGTATTTCTGATTGCTTGGCTATCGAAGTGAGAAGGTTGAATTTTGAATGTAGAATTTTGAATTGAGAATGGGAAGAGAGGGGAATTTGGATGCTGGGACGATCAACCCAGTTTACGATAATATAGGAACACGACCTAAACACGATCGTTCATGATTGACAAAAATATTCATTGGATCGGAAGCTCCCAGGAAGCCGGATTTGCTCTGTGGAAAATACAGCAAGGCAAATCACCACCTGACTTCAAACCTATGGCGATCGTGGGTAAAGGCGTCCAAGAAATCCGAATCCAAACAGAAGATGCCTACCGAGTTTTTTATGTCGCCAAATTTGAAGAAGCCATCTACGTCATCCACGTCTTCCAAAAGAAAACACAAAAGACATCCCAAAATGATATAGAACTCGGACAGCAACGTTATAAAACCCTTCTCAAACAACGTCAAAATCAGGAAAAACCATCATGAATAGCAATGAAATTAAAATTGGATCCCAAAACGTATTTTTAGACCTTGGCTTCTCATCACAGGAAGCAGAAAATTTGAGAATTCGATCGCAACTCATGGATCAAATCACAACTCTCATCGAAACTCAAAACTGGACGATCGGAGCAGCATCCACCTACTTGGGAACATCTATTGAGTCTGTAGAAGCACTATACCAAGGAAAAATTAGTCAGTTTTCGATCGAGCAACTCATCACGATGTTGACCCACGCAGGTATGAAAATTCAGATTGAAGTTTTACCCGCAGCGGCCTAGTATCATGCGGCGTAAATAAGCCAGGTATTTAGAACCTCTCCGTTGGGTTTGGGGCACAGCGTGCCATGCCCCTACAAATCTATCTTTCCAGAGACCGTAGGGGCATGGCTTGCCGTGCCCCTACGGTCTCTGGAAAGATAGATTTGTAGGGGCATGGCACGCCGTGCCCCAAACCCAACGGAGAGGTTCTAAATACCTGG
>JAYUJY010000036.1:0-2276 GCA_043764895.1 Synechococcales cyanobacterium
CCCTCCTGAATGACTTTGGGACGGTTTATCTGAATGAACCGATGCCTCGTGACCCGAAGCTGAGAATTTACAAACATCCTTCGCGATCGAACTTTTCTACCGCCATCTTAGAATCTGTCACCGATGATAATCCTCAGATTATGGTGAACCCCGAAATCATTGGCGAAGCGCAATTGGTCGATGTTCTCTTTGAACCGAATCCTGAACGGTCTAGAGAGGATTTAGGATTGCTGGGAGAGCTTTTGTTTGTCCCCAGTATTATTCAATCACTGCGTTGGTCTCCCGATGAGTGGACGATGCAAAAAAGTTTGCAGCAGTGGCTGATTTGGAGAATCTCAGACCATGGATATATTATTCCCGTGGACGAGGAACCAGTGTATGAAGAGGAAGAGGATTACGATGAGGACTATGACTACGAGAACGAAGATGAAGACGATGAGCCAGAAGAAGTGACGAAACTTCTAGTCACGATCGTCCCGTCGATCGAGACTCATATCCTTGAAGGATTTGCAATCAAACCGTCTTCGCATCAGATTCCTGGCCTCTATGAATATCCGCCAGCATTCCATACAACGATCGTTGTCGCGAGTGAACTACCGAGAGACCAATCTACGATTTGGCTGCGATTGCTGGGACGTGGACCGACTCAACGCGATGCGATCGATGATTTGATGGCACTCCCTGCTAGTCATCCGCAGCGTGGTGTAATTCTGAAACAGCTTCAAAACTGGTATCACGTTCTATTAAAGGGAGAAATGGGCGGGGAATCTGCTGACCTAATGGAGAGATTATCCAAGCTAAACGATTAGATGAGATTTACTGCAAGGCGAAAATGATGACCCGAGATGAGTTTAACCAGTTCTGTAATGGTTTGAGAGCCACCAGTCATGTGGTGCAGTGGCAGGGTTCGGATGTTTGGAAAGTGGGTGATAAGATGTTTGCGATTTGCAGTGGTCAGGATTATCCATTACCAGGGATTACGTTCAAGACTTCAGCATTGGATTATGAGGTGTTGCGGGAGATGCCAGGACTTCGCCCAGCGCCATATCTTGCTTCAAGGGGAATGAAATGGATTCAACGCTATGATCACCCTGGACTGGGTGATGAGGATCTCCGACAATGTATTACGGAATCTCACCGTATTGTTGCATCCGGTCTATCCCGTAAGAAACGTAATGAACTGGGGTTGTAACTGACAGAAGGCTTATTGACCGTTGTCTAAATCAGGTTGGGAGCTTAATTGATATCATAGAATGAAGACCCGATCGAACCCCAAGAATCGACATGCAAACCACAACTCCCGCAATTCCCGAGCTTTTCCCCCTCGGACCTGACCTTGAAGCCCTGAGCAGTCCGATCGCCCCTGATGTGGTAGACCCTGCTCCGTTTTATCAGGCGAATGGCGTGATCGAAGGTGAATTAGAGCGGGATGAATCGGGCACATTTTTGATGAAATGGCGTGATAAAAGTTGGCCTGTCTCGTTTATGGGCGGGAGAAAATTAGGAAAAATCAAAAAGCTGGTGGGACAGCGGTTATATTGGCGGGTCTATCCGACTCCAGCTTGGACGGAGGAAGGGTTTAGGGTCATGCACTTTACGGTAGTGAGCCAGCCGAAAAAAGCTGTTTATTTAAAAGATGGTGAATTTACCTTGAGTGGATGTTGGCAATCGCTTCCCCAGTGGGCCAGTCATCCATTTCACCAGTCCTACTTTTCTGTGTATCGCAATCGAGAGGGACTGATGACCGGACGGAATATATACCACTCCAATTACGCGCTGAACTGGGATGAACCGCCCTTTGTTCGGATTGATGAAAAAACAGCGCCGTGGCATTCGATCGTGGCTTCATTGCAGGAGGATGGTGTATTTAATTTCGATCGGTTGTTGGATGGCCCGAAACCTGCCCCATTTCGCATCCGCCGCGCAAAGCTAGATCTGTCTGTCAAACCTAGTCGTCCACAGCTAAAAGATTCTGAACGATCCGATCCTGATTAGAAAGATGACTGGACTCTGAAATAGTCGAATGATTAAAAGGACGTGAGGATTATGGCGTTTAAGATCACTGAAGCTCAGGCACGAGCGATGGCGCAGTTTGAGTTTGAGTCAGACTGTGAGATGAGTGCGGGACCCGATTATGGGGTTCACTTGGGACAGGTGATGTCATTGGCGTTGCATCCAGTCGATCGAGAGAAATTTGTACAACTGTTGTGTGATCAGTTTGGAGCTGTGTTGTCTCAGGAAGAAATTGAGGAAGTCGCTTCTAGCTTTCAAATGCA
>JAYUJY010000037.1:0-2274 GCA_043764895.1 Synechococcales cyanobacterium
TGATGGTCGGTTTTCGCGTGCGGGAATTCACGAGGTGGAATCGTTTTGGATTAACCGTAAGGCCGATGCTCAATATGGGTTTCAATCGGTCGGTCCGCAAGTGAAAGGTTGTATTCCTGAAGCGACGTTGCATGAATTTAATCCCAGGATGAAGGAGAAGGCGGAGAAACTGGCGACGATCGCGTCTGACCCAGTGGCGTTGATGCAGTATTACGCGCAGAAGAAGGTCGCTCGGGAGGAGATTGAAGATGAGCTGCCGGGGAGGTTGCCGAAGGATTGGTTGAAGGAGTTGGCGATCGCAGATCCTCATGGGATGTTGGCAGGATTTAAGCGGGTGAATAGTGAGTTGGAACGGTTTTTGAAAGGAGAACGGAAGGATTTGGCGATTCGGGGAATTGAGGTGCCCAGTGCGACGGCGCAGCATCATGGCAGTTTGAAACCTTGGGAAATTGCCAATCGGGATTTACCTCAAGGGGCGATCGTGGCCTATTATCGATCGCCCTTTCCGAACGTTGGCGCGGCACCGATCGCGATTAATAATATCCGGTCGTTGCGATGGGAGGATGCTGAGGCTTATGACAAAGTGGGTGTCATTTTTTTGAATCCTTGGACGGCGAAGAACATTGCCATTACGGATTTCGATGGCGATCGCAATGGGTGTTTTGTTGGGTTTACAGCGGTGGATGGGAGTACATTGCCGGATGTGATGCGATCGCAGTTGGCTTGGATGGAAGAGTTACCGGAGGAGAAGCAGTATGAGGCGGCACGATCGTTGATTCAGACTTTGATTAAGGAACAGGAATTGGTGAAACCTGCGGATTATCCTCAGGCGGTGACGGAGTTTGTGGAACGGAATGCGCCCGATCGGAAGCCGCCTGAAGTGGTGAAAGCGGCGAAGGTGAAGCATGAATGGAATCAAGGAAAGGAGAGCTATTCAGCGGCGACCTGGAGGGCGTGGGAACAAACGGCGCAGAATCCGACGGGGATGGTGGCGAATGTTGGGATGACGTTGCAATCCTTGGCGATGGAAACGATTTATGTTGGAGACGATCGGAAGGAAGCGTTACTCAAAGAAATCTCGGTGCATTATCAAAAGATTTTAGCAAAAGTTCAGGCGGGGAAATTGGTGATTCCAACGGGGATTTTGAAGTATGACGTGAAAGAGAGGGTAGAGACGATCGCCTCTTCCAGCCAGGATTTGACGAAGGTGAAGGATAAAGCGGCATTCGTGGACGATCGGCTGAATTTAGTGAATGAATTGCTCAATGACATGGTGAATGGCCCGAATGCAGTGAACTTGCAAACGGCAGTGGATACCGCGAAAAGTAGTCGAGGGATTGATTTAGAAGTGCAGGCGTTGATGCAAGCATTGGCTCATCGCAAACACTTATTGAGAGCCAATCAGCGGAATCCTGATGTTTATACTCACGGGCAAGTTTTGCCAACGAATACCCAGGAACCGATCGGTTGGGCGGTGGAGGTTGCCAATCAGATTTATGTTGAGAGTGCGTTGCCAGAACTGAAGCATGAAGTGTTTCGCGATCTGTTTCCAAAAGATAATTTCAGTGTTGAGATTCAGAATCGGGCCATGACGATCGCCCATGCGTATCAGGGGATGGTGAAAGAGGCACGGGTAATGGACGACAGGTTAAGACAACGGAAACCGGAAGACCAACAGCCAACTGCAAAGATTACAACACTAAAGGGAACGGTGTTGATGATTCAGCGAATGTTGGATGTGGAACGGTGTGATGAGATTTGGCGGTCGGATGGAGTACAAAAAGATTGGGTGTTGGAAATTGAACGGGACGGGAAGAGTCCTGAAGGATTGAAGGCGGCGATCGTAACGCCACAAGGGAAACAGGCGATCGGGTTTGTCTGTCCAGAGTCGATTGAAGAATATCAATTGGATCAGCGAGTGGGGAATTCGGGTTTACGGATTGCATCGCCGACGATCGAGCTAGTCCCGCCGTTGAGGATTCAGTATGATTTGGACGACCGGATTCGGGAGGCGAGGGTTTATTTGGAAGGGGCGATCGGCCAGATTCCAGAGGCGGAGCGAATGGCCTATGCGTCGGCGCTTTGGCATCACAGTGATGGGATGGGGGTTGTGTTGAAGGGGTTGATGCCAGAGGTGACACAGCAGCTTCAGAACTTACCGAATATTAAATTAACGGGGCTTCAGCAGGATGTGAATCAGGTGGGGACGATCGCTGAGGGCAGTTATGAGGTGCTGTTTACGACCCATCGGTATGAGAAGAATGGGGAATGGCG
>JAYUJY010000038.1:0-8374 GCA_043764895.1 Synechococcales cyanobacterium
TTTTCATGGTCCGATCGCGCCGTCTCTTTCGCTTGAAACAGACACCACACCACACCGATCAGCGCCAGCATGAAGCAAACGGCCCAGAGCTTGGATTGGAATGATAGGGAAATCTGTGGCTCAATCATCGTCGGATAGATTATCAAGGCCAATAGCGATCCACCGTTACTCAAGCTGTACAGGAAGTAAGGATTTTGGTCGGTTTGAGAAAACCACGATTGCAACAACGATGAAGTCGTTGAAAGGATAATCATTGGAAGCCCGATCGACACCAACACGGTGATCAGGATTTGTAAAACAGGACTATTCGGCAGATTTTCCACTCGGTGCAATTCTATCGGCAGGAAAAGGAGAGCAAGAGCGATCGCACTGATATGAACCAGTTTCTGAATCCGATGGGATGCCTTTCCCAGCCAGTGAGCATAGAGATAGCCCAGGAGCAATAGCAATTGAAAGCAGGCCAAACAGGTGGTCCAGATGGCCGCTCCTCCGCCAAATTGGGGCAGAAGTAGCTTGGCAAAAAATAGCTCCAGCCAGAACATCAAGAAGGCCGACAAAAACGTCGTCAGTCCAAAGACTACGGTTATATTCATAACACTCTATTGAAGAGGACAATTTCAGCCTGATCGTTAGTCTCGATCGATTTGAGTAGACGCTTGAGACTCGATCGCTTGATGGAGTTGATAATGCACTTGAGCGAAACGATTTAAGTCTTCTTGGCGCAGGTCAGATAAAGTCTGGTCGCCATATTGGTAGAAAATCAAGCCCTGACCGTCTAGCCCAGAACGACCGTCTAGCGCCGAAACTTGCACTAACGGACCCTCTAGGACGATCGAGTAATGCTGGCCTTGACCTGTACCCAATTGTTCCGCAACTTCGGTCAGGAGTGCTGGATAGCGAGGGTCTGGGTCAATCAAATCCACCATCCCATCGCGATCGCTGTCCGATGAGTATGGGTTTGTGCCGAGAAGGTAAATTTCATCATAGTCAGAAAGGCCGTCAAAATCAGTGTCCCTCGCCGCTAAGGGCAAAGGGAGACGAGAAGGAATCTGAGTCATGGCATCTTGCCTTGTGTATTGGGTCGTTTATCTCTACTATTTCAAGGAGAACCGTAACTAAAGAACAAACATTAAGCAAAATCGATTTCTACACTATAAAGGACGATCGCCTTTCTGGGTACTTATTCATCACTGCTCTATTTACTTTATTAACACGATAAGAATCCGATCGGTCCTGTAGCGATGTTCCTCAAGTTAGATTTTAAAAGCTAGATTCAGCTTGTAGAGTGCGATCCCAAATTTTCGACCCCTTCTCTTTCCTCATTTCTCTGTTCATGTGTTACGTTCATATCTACGGATATATCTATATTATCTCATGAAAGTTAATTCACCCCCTCACTCTGCCTTCCTCAGCAATGAAGATATCATCAAGCAATGGCTTCAAGGCTATGCGAAAGGCTCCGTCTACACCTATACCTATAGCTACCAGTTCTTCATGGAGGTCTTAAACCATAAGCCCCTCGTTGATTTGACCCAGGATGATATCCTCTTCGTCCAAGACGAAATCTCCGCCCTCCTCAATGCTGCTGAAACCCAAAACGCCAAACGAACCATTCGCAGCAAAGGCGTTGGAATCCGATCGCTTCTTAATCATCTTTTCAGAAACGGTTTAATTTCTCAAGACCTCGCATCTATCATTGACCTAAAGCATCCCGAACTCATTGAACCTTTTCAGGAGATGGTAATCGATTACCAATTTGTCGATATCTGGTCCTTGCGAACATTAGCTCCCCAGCAACGGATGCTGTTTTGGCTAGTCGTTTTTGTTCGCCTCCCAATCATCGATGTGCTGGCCATAACTTGGGCAGACTTTGACGAGGACACTCGCTCTATTCGGATCATTGGACGAGATGAGCGGGTGACTCGGGTTAATCTAGATGCTAAGGTTTGGGGCTATTTACTAGAGATTAAAGAGCCGAAGACCTATCAGTTTGATCCTGTCTTTGATGAACATAATAAACTATCGGCCAAACGCACGATCGACAGATTACTTCGGTCCTTAGGCTTCGCTGATGGCATTAAGTGTTTATCCAATCCCAATCGTCAGGCTATTTTTAGTCCCGTGTTCAGTCTTCTTTCCTAAAACCCTCATGCCTAAAAAATCATCCATACCCATGATTCAGCCTAGCCGACCCACGATCGAAATAGAAGACGAGAACGGGGTTGGCTATATGGTTCTCTGCTGGGAAGACGCACGGTATGACTTAGATGAGTTCATCTTTGAACCAGGCGTTGTCTATGCCCTGACGGATCGAACCACCGATCAAGAGACTTTTCTGTTGGTCGCTGGCTATGAGTTTCTACCCCTCGACACCCTGCGAAAGACGATCGAGAAGGGCGCTGTGCAAGTTGACCTGATCATTCGATGGGTCACTGAGAAGGGTCCCAACCTCGTAGCGAGTCCTCACCTCACTCGCTATCGTTTCCCCGAATGTCTGGACCATGACCTCTCACCCGATCGTTTTATGATTGAGGCGCTAGCGGAAGGCGTCGTCGAAGCGAAGGGCACCGTCGTCCCCATTTTAAAAGCGCCTGCACCCATCCAAGCCGCTATCAACATTGTTGAAAAGAAAAAGAAGAAAACACCGATCGACCTCACTCATACTGATCTCGGTCAACTTAAGAACGCAAACACTAAGGCTAAAAAGACATCGATTGCCCCGCCAAAATCTATCACAACCATCAGGGAAAACAAATCTAAATTAGTCCCTATTCCAATTCAAGTTCCAATTCTAATCCCAACTCCGCTTCCTCAGCCCGAAAAATCAACGATGGTCATTCGCGGAGATGATATGCTTCGGGTCCAAAAAGTCCTTTTGCATTGGGTTGAAATCGCTAAGGCCAACGCTGACCCTACACTTCAATGGGCGATCGTCCATCATTCTTATCATGAGTTTAAAGTTATTCGAGGCCAAGACATCATCCTTAATTTCAATCATTACGATCGACTTCTCTCTACTGAACTGACCACAAAACAGCTTAAAGACGAGTTTGAATTGATGACTAAGGGCATCATGAGTTGCCAATTGGAAACAGCCCCCATTTATGAAGTTGCTAGACACATTTTTCTTCGCTCTACTTCTTTTACAGACTCTTCCATTTATGGCCTATTGCTCCACATGCTCTCGATCAAAAAAGTCGGCTCCAATACCAAATCTAAATCCTAGATTCCCTAAATTTACATTTCATCTACTCCTTTTGGCGCATTTTTATCGCTTTTCTATTTATTCCTTCCCCCAATGCTTTATGGAAGTAGTACTTTAGAAAGAGAAGTTTATTCCAAACTTTACCAATGACTGTTTTCTAAAGCGCACATCCCTTAAACAAAGGGAATTGTTCAAAGTGCTCTTTAAAAACTTACAGAATTGGAACGGATCTCGCTGGACTCATCTTTCACATCCTGCATTACCAACGGCTACTTGTACACTTTATTCAATTTAGTTTTCGCATTCACATCGAATCAGGGTTCTTACAGTCTAAGATTGCTAGCTCTATTTTGTCCTCATTAGATGCTCATTAGGAAGAGCGCACCTTAGTCTTTTTTACATTCTGGAGAATCAATCCATGAATCCTATGTTTAATCTTGACTTATTGAGCTTTGCATTAAGTTCAATACCCTTTGGGTTGTCTATTTGGAACCCCACACTTCGATCGTTTATCTGGACTGAAGCCCAAGCAACCATCCATGGCCTTCATCTCAATCAGTTTGATGGCCGTTTAGAGTCTTTTTTACAGACTATCCATCCTCATGATGTCGAGTTTGTCCGTGATTTCTTTACCGATATCGAATACCCAGAACCTGATATCGGGCTTCGACCTTACCGTATTCTGGACGGGAACGGCCACACCCGTTGGATTCAAATTCACTTCCACTGGATAGACGACCCCTATCTATTGATTACGGCTCAAGACGTCACAGAAGAACGTAATATCTGTTCTGCCTTCATTCAGGCCAATTTCCAAAGACGGTTTTGGCTTGATCATTCTCAAGACTTTATTCTCATTCTCCACGACGATCGATCGATTCAAGAATGCAGTCAAGCGTGTTTCATCCTGTTGGGCACAGATGCAGTCATTAGGCGACCGATCGGTGATTTTATCTATTCAGATGACCGGGCGATCGTCTCCCAACTCTTGCAAGATTGTGATAACCAGCCCAAATCCCTGCTGGGTGTCCGAATCCATATTCTTGACCTAGCCGTCGGCTGGTTCAATCTCTGGTGGCAGGGCGACCGCGAACGACGACAGGGTACTCTACTTCTCAAACCTCAGCAGCAAATGATCCAACGGTCTCCATCCCGTCGAGCGAGGAGAACTCCTATCGATCGGTCTTAAAATATGGAAATCCTCGCAATACCAGAGTAATTGAGAGGATTTCTATTTATAGTTCATCCACTGTCTTCAGGCACTCCTATCGACGATCTCGGTCGGTAACAAACGGGTGATCGTGTCTTAACTCTGGGTCGTAAATCACGGACGATGCATCCCCTAGAGCAATGGGCACAATACCAACAGACTCAAAGCCATACCTCTTCAAACTCATGCGAATCCCACGTCTACCCCATCTTGTTTTCTCTCTTTTGGTGATTGGACCTGTCGCCAGTTGCAGCAGTAAGCCTAAGCCTAAAGCCAAGGCCGCACCGTCGTCCTCTTCAGCAATCAGTATTACCAAACCCATTAACTAAGCCCGTGACGCCAAAACCACCGTTGAGCAAGTTGGCAAACAACGTGAGCAACTCAACCCCGAAGCCCCACCCACCCAGCCCTAAGCTCAAGAAATTGGATCAGGCGAAGAAGTCTTTGCTGGACGTCATTACCCTGGATTGTCTTAGTTTCCTACACTCGACTAAAATCTAATGAGGTCGATCGCGCTTCTCCTCTCTCCAGGCCGATCGGATGCTCTTTCGCATAACGGCCCACTTGGCTAAATCCATAATGGTCCTTGGCCGTTAAATTGGCCTCGACGATCGTCCCTTCTGAGGTTCGGATGACAATGTGACCGGATGGATTCTGAGTCAGGTCGTCGGTGGTTAGTGTATCAGAAGAGAAGGATTGATTTAGCCGTCCGCCTGAGCCGTCTCGGGTAATCGTGATGTTGCCGTCTGCGTCTCGATTGAATTGATAGGTTTGAAATTGAGCGTTGTCAGTTTCGTACCCCTGCAATAGATAATCTGCCACAAATGCTGATTCAATTCCTTCGGGAGCTAAGTTCCCTAGCGATTCTGTTTGGGTTTTGAAACTCGTTGTTATTTGGTCGAGTCCTTGGTCTTCAAGATTCAACCGGACTTTCAAAAACTCGATCGTTTGGTCACTCGACATTCTGTTGCTTAAAATATCGTAATCGTCAACGCCAATCTTTTCAAAGGATAGAATCTCTCGCTGACGTGAATCTAATATTCGGGTCTGATCGGCCTCTCTTTCAATCCTATAGATTTCAGTCTGATACCCCTCTTCAGCGCCGTACTGCTGGACTAGCCGATCGATCGTTCCCGCAATCAATTGCTCGGCCATCTGACCTGGGGCAAGGGGTGGCAAGTCTGGAGATGGGGATATCAGCAGCTCGTCACCTTCACCCGGCGTCAAGTGGTACTTTGGCGGCGGTGGCAGGAACTCGATAACGGTAGCATCCATGATCTCACCTTCGATCGGGATGCTTGAAGTCGTTGAGGTCAGCGGGTCCCTGTCTAGCAAGATTCCTTGGGAAATGGGCGATCGCGATTCTGCATTCAACTCAATGAGGCGCAGTATTTCAATCACGAGCTGTGCTGCTTCCTGAGTCATGTGGTTATAGGAGGACTGCGCATGGGAGCTATCAGAACGGTCTACAAATGGACTGGACATGATGCTTCTCCTTACAAAAATCCATTCGCAACGCCCCACTTGGCCGTTTGTTCGGCATTCGGATCGGGTTTTCGCGGTAATGGGTACGTTTCATAGAAATAATCTTTGCGCTTTTGCATTTCTAAATCTGTAATTTTTACTTGCGCACTCCGATCGATTAGTTTTGCTTTCACCTTTTCCCAGTACCGTTGGCTTTCGTCCATCCGTTTCAAATCCGCCTTTGGGATTCGGATGGAGAGTCGCAGTGGAATCGCGGTTTCCTTCTTGGTTGAATAACCGGGATTAATTAGGATGCAGGTTCCCGTCGGGAAGCGGAGAAACTCCTCGGGGGCGCAGAGTTTTCGGGTCTTCTCCTGCTGCGAGATGCTGGTATTGGTCTTGCCGCCGCCACTGCTTCGGGACTTGGTTTTGTACTCTAAATGTTCGTCTCCTAGGTAGTCTGAAAAAGCGCGGGCTGATTCGTTTTCCTGTGGGTTGAAAATGGCCTTGGTTCCACAACCGCCGAAGATCGCGCGGGAGATTTCGCGTCCATAGGCTTTTTCTAATTGCACCATGTTTTGAAAACCAAGAATGCACGATAGACCGTCTTCCCGGTTTTCGTTGAGCCATTGGACGAGATTGGGTAAAAATAAGGTGGGGAGTTCGTCTAAGGAGACCACGAGCGGGTCTTTTCGGCGTTTGGACGTGACGTTGCGCGTGATGATCATGTGCATCACCGTCGCAAGGAGGGGAGCAACGACATCCCGGCGTTCTCGGTCCATGCCGATGATTAAGAGTTGTTTGCCTTCCATATCAAGCGGGATAGTCGATTTGCCACAGAAGACGCTCAGAATGCTCGGTGACATGAATCGACTGAACAGAATGGCGGCGGTTGAGATGACACTAGCAACGGTCTTTTCTGAGTCGGCCATTGAAATCAGTTGACCAAAGCTGGTTTCGATCCAGGTCGGGAGTTTAGCATTCTTGATTCGGGCGGGGAGAGAGTCTGCACCCAAAGCTTTGGCGCAGGTGATGATATCGGGATAAGGGGTTGATTTAGCTAGAAGTAGAATCGCTTGAATCAGTTGGTCGCCGGAGTTGGTGAAGAACGGATCTTCCACCGATTGAGTCCCCGGTTTAAAGTTTCGATTCAGGACGATCGCAATTTGACGTGCCATATCGACATCATTCACATCGCGAATAAAGTCGAGTGGATTACACACATCTGATTCTGGAAAACCAGGGGCAAAGACTCGAACTTGATATCCCGCTTTGATCGCAACTCCGGCAATGCGTTCAGATTGGGTGGGATATTTAAAGTCGTAGGTAATGAGAGGAAAACCCTGGTCGATGACCGATCGCAGGGCAGGGTCGATAACGGAGTGTGTTTTACCTGAACCGGGTCCGCCCAATACGGCAAGTCCACGTTGGGCATCGGGAAGCCAGACGGTGTGGTTATCTTGGCTAATTTTAACCACTTTCTGGCCGATCGGCGTTGGTGTTGCACGGTTCGGTTTTGAACGCGCGGTCGGCAAGTACGTTAACTTCGGTGATGCGATGCAGAGTGAGACAGAATTGGCACGCCGATCGTTCACCTGTTGATGCGCTTTCTTGCGGGCGGCTGATTTCTCTTTTGGGCCTGCCCAGCGGGATGTGGCGAGGCGATTTTTCACTTTTGAACCTGTGCCGTCTGAGCGCCAACTCAGCACCATCATTGTGACGATTGCACCCGCGACCATTCCACCTTGAGGGTTGAAGAGCAATTTTTTCAAACTCTCAAAATTATCGGTCGCAACTTGGGTCATTGGCGATTGGGCAAGTGAGACAGACTGGGCAGAAGATGGGACGCCTAATGACAGCGCACCAAGGAGAAAGAAAGACGCAAGTTTTAATTTCATGATTACACCGCTGCGATCGCTTGTTCTAGGTAATTCAGACTGGCTCCAGTGAGGATTTGAACATCCTTCGGTCCAACCAATACGTAGAAGGGCGTTCCTGTTGCGCCCAGTTGGTCAGCCCATTTCAAGTCAGCGTCGATCGCCGCCGTCGCTGATTTAGAAACGCGATCATGATTAAACTGATCGATATCTAGCTTTAAATCTTGGGCGATCGTCTCGTAGAGCGGCTCTCCTAAATGCTCCTGATTCACAAAAAGCTGGTCATGATAGTCCCAAAACTTTCCCTGTTTCCCAGCCGCCCAAGCCGCTTTTGCTGCTGCCATTGCTTGATCGTGAATTTGAACCAATGGCAAATGTTTGTACACCACCTGAACGTCTGGATGCTGTTTTGAGAATTCGTGCAATTCCTGCTGTGCTTTTTGACAAAATGGGCATTGGAAATCTGAAAACTCGACGATCGTTTTCTGGCTAAATAGCCTACCTTGATGCGGAGAGTCTGAAATCGTAACTACTCAGGCAGTGGAAGAGGAGAGATCGGATCGCCCATAAATAATTGAACCAGAGCATCCAACACATTAGCCCCCTGTTTCCTCAAGG
>JAYUJY010000039.1:0-8307 GCA_043764895.1 Synechococcales cyanobacterium
AGATGGTCATCAATCCTGTCGTTGTAAAACCCTCGAAGCTCAGTAATATACAATGAGAACGTCGTCGAACTTCAAAATGCTTACTTTGGTGGTATATTCGATTTAACATACTAATTGTCTCTTGGCTAAGCTCTTGAATAAATCTCATTTTGACCTGCATAATTTCTATAATAACGACCAATAATAGCAGTTATACGAATATATATTTGATTTTGCATGACCACTTAGTAAGCTCGACATCGCTTTCCAGAAGGAGTTTTACAACACCTGATCCCGGACATCGCAGAAGAGCTAGAACACCTTGTTCCCGCCGAGCAACAGTGGTGTGGTCGCCGAGTTCGAGCCTGTGACGGCACCACAATCTTGATGAGTGACAGTGCGGCTAACCAAGCCGACTATCCCCAACACGGGAATCAAGCCGAGGGCGGAGGATGGACGATCGCTAAGCTCGTCGTATTCTTCTCGCTGCTGACAGGAGCGGTCGCACTCAAGGGAAGCAGGATCATCACGTTCTATGGGAAAAACCAAAACAGCGTCCAGAGCACATGAGTCCAGAAGAATTTGAAGCCATCCCGGACACGTTATGGGTTCGAGAAGTGGTTCTGCGCTTGCCCAAACTGGGCTACCGAGATCAACAAATTATCGTGGTCACGACCTTATTGGACGCCCAGAAATATAGCGCCGAAGCCATTACCCAACTCTATGGGTATCGTTGGCAAGCCGCTGAAATTAATTTACGCCACCTCAAAACCACCTTAAAAATGGAGATGCTGACGGCGAAAACCCCTGGGATGGTTCGCAAAGAACTATGGAGCCATCTCTTAGCCTACAATCTTGTTAGAACCTTGATGGAGAGGGCTTCTCCCCTGGCTAAGTACGCTCGGTCTCGACTCTCGTTCCAAGAGGCACGGCAGCAGTTTAATGCAATAATTCCTCTATGTGCAAATTTAAATAAAACAGTCCGAAAGCGACTGTATCGACATTTACTTTCACAAATCGCCATTGATTTACTACCCGTTAGACCTGACCGACATGAACCCCGAGTCGTAAAGCGTAGACCCAAGCCCTTTCCTCGGATGACACAACCTCGCTTTGTTCTCAAAGCGAAGATAGTTGCCTAACCTAAGTTATTTCAGTGCCATTGGATTATAGGTGGGGAGCGTGAGCATCACTACGAGGTAATCGACTGAATCAATCTTTGGACATCATTTAAATTCACACCCGATTCTTCCACTTCCGGTTCATATTGCGATCGCAGACGAAAGGCAGTTTCCTCGTAGTCCTCATCTTCTTCGACTTCCAGTTCCACACATTCACCATCCCAAAATCCATAGATGATCTGGCTAGCATCCACTTGATGGACAAACGGCTGAATGGTTTGTGGCTCCACTAATAATTGTTGCGCCGTAAATTTTAAATAGCCCCAGAAATAGGTAATCAGTTCCTCAATCTCGGTTTGATTCAGTTCCTCTTCAATGGGCTTATGGTGATCCCATGGGTCAAAGTGCTGATATTCCTGACAATCCATCACTCGATGAATCATAAAGTAAATGCTGCCCTTAATATCTTCAATCACTAAAAGATAATTAAACGATCGCGATTCTTTCTTAATTTGCATTAGAAGCGGAAATGCAAATGTCTGTGAGGAATGATCCAATCGCTGTGAACTCAACCCAAACAACGATCGCAACGCTAAATAGGCTCTGGGAAGATTCAGTGCATCATCGCACCCGAGTTCCTGACCAATCAAGCGAATCTTAAATCCCTCATTAAATTGGATCCGAAAGCTGAGTTCCCGTAAATTGTGATAATCCAGATCGTTCAGTCGCCATAGCTCAAGGGACATTGGCGATTGAGTGACTTTATAGTGGATGGGCGCTGATGAGAACATGATGAATGCTCGAAGATAATCTCGCCTCTATAATAGGTAGTATGTACTATTTCGGCAACATTTACCCATCCCGCACGATGAAAGTTCCCATCGATCGCTTGCAGGCGCGATCGCGCTGATGCTCAAACCTTACTGTTTGGGCACTATGAACAAGATTCCACGGACATCAAAACGTCCCATCACACTCCATCACCCAATTCTGCGCCGAAGTCCCACACCGACTCCGGCGCATTTTTCAGCCCTGATTAATGAAATTGAAGCCAATCATGATTACTGGCAATCCTGTGGCAGATATTAATCAAGTCCACGGTGGGGCGATGACTCATGCAGGCAAGCGTAACCCTTTCTGGATGAGCCATCGATCGATTTTTGCGCCATTACATTGATCGTTTCCTGAGAATACCCCTTTGAGAACATCCAAATTTCAAAGGGGCTTGTCTCCGGCGAATCCTCCTCGCGTTGCCGATCGGCGGTGAACCGACAGTTATTCATCTGACGATTAAGATGGAGCCGAACACGACTCACGCCGCCACTCGCCAACCCGCCTCTGACGTCATCCACCGCACTGGACGTTAGACCGAAGCGATCGGTTTGCAGGAGGTCGATCGCGACCTCGAAACTTCTACGAAGCACATCCGCCCAATCATCTCGTTCTAGATATTCAATCAGCACCATAAATTTTGTATTCCATACGTTGAAATAAATAGTACACTAGTTCTTATTGATTCGCTAGGAGTATGACCCTAATGACGAACGGAATTGCCTTGCTCGATCGCTACCATCAGCTTATCCAGTCTCATTCAGCCGAGTTTGAACCCCAGATTCATCAGCTTGAACAACAGGTTCACACCGAAATTGCTCGATTAAGGGAACAGGAAGCGGTCTTGGTTGAGAACCAGGTTTCAGCATTGGCAGAGTTGAAGCAGGCGATCGAGACGGATGCTTGTTTTTTGCTGAAGACCTCGGGGTTTCAAGGTTTTGTTGACCAACTTCCACCCAAAAAGAGTCAATCTTGGCGGACTAAATCAGCCATTAAGCTTTCAGCCAATCCCTTTGACTGGTCGCTCAATCAGGCTGAACAGCCATTGAAGGTTTCTGACTATGAAATGACGATCGATCCGGATGACTATGATGATGAAAACACCCATACGAGTTTCGGTTATTCCATTCAAGTGAAATGGGGGGAAAGCTCGATGAAGATCGAACGAATCTTGCTCAAACAGGTCTACGGGATTAATCGGGAACATGGCCGCTCTCAACGCGATCAATTGGAGCAGATAGAGTCGTATTTAGAGGATTTATGGTACCCAAAAACAATGAGTCTACAGGATGAAATTGTATTGGCGGAGATCAGCTACCTCGTCTTGTATGCTGTATCCCTCTTAGCATTGGAACCTCGACAGGTAAGCTTTATCTACGATTCCACACAGCCTAAAAAGGAGGACTAATGGATCTTTATGTGAGTTTGTCTGCTTATGGTGGCGTGTCTACTCGACAGGCATTGACCGTATTTGCGGATGCAGGAGTGCAGAAGGTTGAATTAGCGATCGGGGTCAAACCGGATGCAGATGCCTCGATCGCAATTCAAACCTTTCGCCAGCAGGGAATGCAATTCCGGGCACATCATGCCTTTGTATGGGAATCCCAGCATCGACCCTTTAATCTGGCGTTGCCGCTGAAAATGGACTATTTTGAACGGATGGCGGATTGGTTAGCACAGCAGGAGATTACCGCTTATTCTGTTCATCCTGGGCAGTATGGTGGTGATTCCTGTTCCGGGAGGCTTGATGCTAGGCAGAGGCTTTGCCAACGCCAACACGAGGTGGCATGGCAACAGTTTTTAGCAAATTTGGAGAGGCTTGATGAGATCTGTAAACAACGACAGATTGAATTAGCAGTGGAAACGATGTATTCCTCATCAAAGGAATCAAGGCAACGATACTTTTTAGATGATTTAGAGTCTATTCAAGCATTACGATCGGCAAGGCCAGATTTAAAGTGGGTGTTGGATTTGTCTCACTTAAATATTGGCCGGGACGATCGGATTGAAGAACGGTTGAAGGTCATTGATTGTATCGCTGACCGACTCTCTGAGATTCATATTTCTGATAATGATGGACAACATGATTTACATTCTCGGATTACGGATAAAACATGGTGGATTCCTTGGCGCGAGCGTTTGCCCACAGGCATTCCCATCGTTTTGGAAACACGCTTAAATCATTTGCCTACTACGGCGATTCGAGCGGAGTATGAACAAGTTCGATCGTTATTCAGCTAAGAAAATTATACATTGCGCTATACTGTAAAGGTGCTTGGATGAAATAGGAGGCTTGATTTCATCATGATTTCAGATCAGTTAGGTGGGTTATTGCACGGTCGATCGAGCCGAGGCGAAGCCCTGAGTTCTATGGAAACAGAGCAGCTTGAGGCTTGGTATGCAGAGAAGGATTCCCAAGAATCACGATTGCTGAAGATGCCTGGGGCTGATATCGATTGTGTGGCTTTACAAGCGACGATTGATTCGTCTTTGGAAAAAATTAGTGCTGTTTCTCAGAAAATCCGGCAAGTGTCATCGGAAAACGCGATTCTACGGCAGGAAATTTCTGAGTTACAGCAGGCGTTAATCATGCCTCAGTCAGCGTGAGTATTTCAGCCGATCTCCGTCAGCAGGTTCGTAAGCGTGCTAACTGTGCCTGTGAGTTTTGTGGTGTCCGTGAAGATAATGCAGGCACAGCTCTAACGATCGATCATTTTCAACCCCGATCGAAGGGTGGTTCAGATTCGTTTGATAATCTGGTCTATGCTTGTCCCAGTTGTAACCAATATAAACAAGACTACTGGCCGATAGATGCTCAGTCAGTGCCACTCTGGAATCCCCGCAATGACGATTTTGCTGAACATTGTATTGAAGCTGAGAATGGACAACTCATTGGATTGACGATCGTCGGTAGGTTTACGATCGGACATTTACGGTTGAATCGATCGCAACTTATTGCTTATCGGCAAAATCGTCGTCGTCAATCAGAAGCACAACAATTACTGGTGCAGTATCAAGACGTGATTACTTCGCTTGATTATTTAAATGATCAGCTTGCAGGAGTGGTGGACGACCAGAAACGGTTACTCCTTCAACAGCAACGGCTGATCAAAGTATTACTCCAGCAGCGGCAGCGATCGTAGAAAAGTGTGACGAATGTATTCAAGCTGCTGAATCACAGATTTGGCCTCGCTGGGTATTAGGGTTAGATGATTGGTTATCTTGTTCAACATCTGGATGACTGTTTGAGAATACTCTACGACATAACCTGTAATGACCGCCCATCGCAAAATCATTCATGTGGATCTCGATGCCTTCTATGCCTCGGTTGAGCAGCGAGATAACCCAGCACTGCGGGGAAAACCTGTTGCAGTCGGGGGTTCACCCGAGAAACGAGGGGCCGTCGCAGCCGCAAGCTATGAGGCACGGGCCTACGGGGTCTATTCAGCAACCCCATCCCGCACCGCAAAGTATAAATGTCCTCATCTCATTTTTGTCCCGCCTCGGTTCGAGGTTTATAAACAGATCTCAGTCCAAATTCAAGCGATTTTTAGTCAGTTTACCGATCGCGTAGAACCCGTTGCTTTAGATGAGGCTTATCTGGATGTGACCGACAATAAGATGGGAATTGCGTCGGCTCAACAGATTGCTCAGGAAATCCGATCGCGTATCTTTGCCACCACTCAACTGACGGCATCGGCGGGGGTCTCGGTCAATAAGTTCCTGGCCAAGATGGCGTCGGGAATCAATAAGCCCAATGGGATGGCCGTGATTCTGCCACACCAGGCGGCGGACTTTGTGGAGACGTTGCCGATCGAGAAGTTCCATGGCATTGGTAAAGTAACAGCGGGGAAATTGCATGAGATGGGGATTTTTACTGGGGCTGATTTGAAGGCGCGATCGCAGGCGGAATTAGTGGAACGGTTCGGTAAGGTGGGGCGGTTTTATTACCAGATTGCGCGGGGGGAAGACGATCGGCCTGTGGTCGCTAATCGCGTGCGGAAATCGGTCAGTGTGGAAACCTCCTATGACCCAGATTTGAGAGATCGCCGTGAGATTGAGATGGCATTGGAGAAGGTGGCGATCGACCTTGATGAACGGTTGGAGAAGGCAGGAACCACAGGACAAACCTTGACGTTGAAAGTGAAGTTTGCAGATTATTCTCAGGTGACGAGGAGTGTGACGCAGACGAATGCATTTGTGGAGCTGCGATCGATTCAGGAATCATCACAACGATTGCTAGAGGGATTGAATTTAGAAGGGAAATTAATCCGATTATTAGGATTAGGAATTAATAAATTGATTGCTGAGGAAGGAGAATTCCAACAGCTTGTTCTAAAGATTTGACAGACCGATCGATGGCCAATTTCTAGAACCCTTTTCTATAATGGCTTCAAGTCTTCCACCTACCTGTCTTTCTGAACGCAATCCTTATCTCTGGGAATAAGCCTATGAACCCTTCACCTGCATTGGTTTACTTCATGCCAGGAGGCGGACCTCGATCGATTGATCGCGTCCCCTATGATGCAGAACTCGATCGGTTGGAATGCTTGATCGAAGAAGCCCGATTGCAAGACCGAACGCGTCGTCCAGCACGGCGGGCCAGCTTTGATTCGGTCTCCGATCGGTTGGCAGAAGGGGCAGATATTAGTTTTCTCTCTGAACAGGGTTATCTCGACGATTAGGGCGATTAGGACGCATCTACCTTGCTCCTCTGTTGGCGATCGCTATGCTCATCACTTAGATTGATATTAAGACCGGGAAAGTGCTTCAGCAACCCAACCCGGAGACGTTGCAGTTGAAACCTAAGCAAAAATTAGTTGAGCATTCCTATTTGGAAGCTTGGCTCAAGCGTCATGGGTTGGAGAATGCGGCGTTTTTTGTAGGGGAGTTTTACGATGGAATTGATGGGCGCGATCGGCTTCGACTAGAAGAAGATGGAAAAGTGTTGGTGTTCGCCAATGGGAAGAAGGGATACTTTACAGACCCGGATACAGCACGGTTAATGATGCAAGGCGATCGGGATATTCAACCGATTTATGCTCAAGATGAGAATGCTGCTCACAATGCGATCGCTTATGGGAGTCTGATTGCATCTGATGGTATTGCTTCCACGTTAAGAACATCGTGCAAGATTCTGGTGGTAGATGATGAAGGAGCATTGAATACAGACTTTTTAAGATTAGACGATCGATTGCTTCAGAAGATGGGCGATGGCACGATGTTGGTGTCGGAAGCGGTGATGCGATCGCTGATGACACCCGAAGATGACGGATTGAATCCGTTGACCTTGGTGACACAATTTAGAGCCGCCTCGCCAGATTTTCCAGGAATCGCAAAAGGAACGCTGACGTATAGTCAATGGTGTAAAGATTTGGGGGTGGAGGCGATCGTTTCTAGGAGTGATATTAAAGGCGATGACAATCGGTTTTCTCGGGCGGGAGTTCATGAAGTAGAATCGTTTTGGATTAACCGGAAAGCCGATGCGCAGTATGGATTTCAATCGGTCGGTCCACAAGTGAAGGGCTGTATTCCTGAAGCGACATTGCATGAATTTAATCCTAGGATGAAAGAGAAGGCGGAGAAGTTAGCGGCGATCGCCTCTGACCCAGTGGCGTTGATGCAGTATTACGCCCAGAAGAAAATCGACCGGGAGGAGCCTGGAGAGGAGAGTTCAGGACGGGTGCCGAAGGATTGGTTGAAGGAGTTGGCAGCGGCAGATCCTCATGGGATGTTGGCAGGCTTTAAACGGGTGAATAGTGAGTTGGAACGGTTTCTGAAAGGGGAACGGAAGGATTTAGCGATTCGGGGGATTGAGGTGCCAAGTGCGACAGCTCAACACCATAGCAGTTTAAAGCCTTGGGAAATTGCCAATCGAGATTTACCGCAAGGAGCAAGCGTGGCCTATTACCGATCGCCCTTTCCCAATGTGGGTGCAGCAGCGATCGCGATTAATAATATTCGGTCGTTGCGATGGGAGGATGCGGAGGCTTATGACAAAGCGGGTGTGATGTTTTTGAATCCTTGGACGGCGAAGAATATTGCGATTACGGATTTCGATGGCGATCGCAATGGCGGTTTTTGGGGTTTACAGCGGTGGATGGGAATACATTGCCCGATGTGATGCGATCACAGTTGGCTTGGACGGAAGATTTACCGGAGGAGAAGCAGTATGAGGCGACACGATCGTTGATTCAGCAGTTGATTACGGAACAGGAATTGGTGAAGCCTGCGGATTATCCTCAGGCAGTGACGGAGTTTGTGGAACGGAATGCACCCGATCGGAAGCCTCCTGAAATCGTGAAAGCGGTGAAGGTGAAACACGAATGGAATAGCGATCGGGAAAGCCATTCAGCGGCGACCTGGAGGGCTTGGG
>JAYUJY010000040.1:0-2220 GCA_043764895.1 Synechococcales cyanobacterium
GCAAATAAAAGCTCCGCCCAGTCACGAAGTGACAAAGCAAAAGTCTTTATTAACAGTGCAAAAGCAACTCTTGCAAAACAATGAATCACCCTTTCCCGCGAAGAAAACTATTGTGATTTATTGATGAGCGCTAAGCCTGAGCCTTCAGAACTAAACTGTGTATCTAGATTTAGATGCACAGTTTTTTCAGTTTTTAGTCAATTTTAATAAAGCCTCCATTTTTCTCTTGCTCCACTGCCATCTCTTCAGGATTAGTCCCGATGATCTTAGCGTAAGTAATGATCTTGATGGGAGTTAGAGAAGGCGCATACCTTCCTTTTTCCCAATGGTTGACCAAGCTCCTAGAAACTCCAATTGCCTGAGCAACTGCTGAAGTGCTCTTGACTCCTGCATCCATACGTTTACTTCGCAGCCATTGACCGAATGGTGCGTAAGGAAACTCAGTTACAGGAGAGCCGTTCATACTTTCTGGTTGTTTGAGCGTGGTTGTCATACTACTGCCGTATAGATGGCTATACCGATCAATTAAACACCAAATTTCGTGGATTTGATCAGGACACCTGATCTTTTTTGATCTTTTCGCCCGGTCTTATGGGGGTGATCCTAAGACAGAACTAGTCTCTTTAGCCTTTCCCTAAACGCTTTCAGGGTTAGTTGATGTGTAGAGTCTTCTTATCGAATGTGATCGGATTAAGTAATATATCAACGAAACATAAATTTTTTACGTACAAATCATATTAGATCGCGTCTTTTATGAAATGGTGATGAGAGGATCCGATAAAAGAGGTTGATATTCCATCTTCAATCTTTTATGAATGGGTCTACGGGGTTGTGGGTTGATTCACTTTGGGAGATTGGGGGTGCTGCTGCGGCAGACGGATCCTGAATCAAATTCTCTGGTATGAGTGATTTAGTGATTTCTGTGGGAAGGTCGTTGGTTGTAGTAACTTGCTCCGCTAGTTTTATTTTTCCAGCCCCAATCGAATCAATGAACAAAGAAATGCTCATCCCACGTTCATGAGCCATCGCCTTAATATTTTTCCATGAAGGGTCAGACACATAGATTGTGTGATTTTTACCTGGCTCATCGCGTCCTGTATAGCTGTATCCCGGTTTCCGTCCCACTTCTAAATCCATTACAGACAGCCTCTCAATGATAGACGTAGGGCTATTATTTAACTATACGTAAACTTAAATGAATTATAGGTTATAACTATACGTAATGTTATAAAGCTGTGAAGGGAAGTTCTAATGACCCACTATGTTAATCATCTCGGTTGTCAAATAAAAAGCCGATGTTCGGTCGTCCAAGTGAGTCGATGTCTGGTTTTGAGAACATTCCACCTTAATATTCGGTCGCCTCCAACCTTTTCTAAGGGTTTAAGACTCTTTGAGTATTAGGGGTTTCCAAGGGTTTGAGACCATTAGGAGTATTTTCCAAGAGTTTGACTATGGTATTGGACATTTTTCTAAACCCGGAAGTTTATAAGTGCCCCGTTCCCCAGACTTGGACGGAGGTGGCGAAATTCCTGTTGGTTTCAGAACCGACCTTGACCAGTTGCCGAAAGGCATTGGATCGGTTTGAAGAGCCGATCAGCCGTGAATTGGTTGAAGAACTGCGCCAAATGGTTCGATTTTGTGAGAAGCGAAATCGAGGTGGCGGCGGGAAATGTACTCGTGGAGAGTTTGTCAGGCTAAAAAGCTGTGGCGAATTGGACCAACGGTTGGAAAAGCTTGGAATCATTTCAGTTGTTAAATCAGAGGAGGTTTGTTCATGAGCAACGGATTTAAGACTCAATCAACGCAGGAAATTTATGCGAAGTACAAGATTTATGCGGAGGATGCGCGATCGATTGCCCAGGCGCTGAATCTAGGAAAAGAACCGTTCAAGGCATCAGCGGTGGAGAGCATTGTGAGGTTCGCGCAGCAAGCGAAGGATGGGAATCTGACGTTGAAACAGGCGATCGCACAATGGCAGCAAATCCAATCCCAGCAACGCTCTGAACACCCTAATGAACCGTTGATGGACCCTTCTGAAGCGTCTCAAAACAGTTCATTAGCGGTTCATTTGCAATCTCTGGTGGTTCAGTCGGCAGATCGCGCGCAGCAGGAACTTGAAGCACTGGATCTCACGATTTATGAGCAGGTCGAACTTCCGGCAGCTCAAGCAGCGGTCCAACGGGTTTTGGACTCAGACGTCAACATTGAGCAATTGATGTT
>JAYUJY010000041.1:0-8116 GCA_043764895.1 Synechococcales cyanobacterium
TGCGCTTTGGGCACGGCAAGCCATGCCCCTACAATTTCTGAAACCCGGATCTGTAGGGGCATGGCACGCCGTGCCCCAAACACAACGAAAAGGCTCTAAATACCTGGCTTACTTACGCCGCAGACTACTAAATAAGAAGCGATCGAACACTGAGCTGTCGATCGCTTTTTTGTTTTAAAGATCTAAGCCCCAACCGACGATCGCCCCGGCCAGCATTAGCCAGAGTGAAGCGTTTGGAACCTTTAGAAGCACGCTAAAACTCGTAACAGCTATTACCCAGCTAATCCAGCCCGACAGTGCCAGCAGCATCTGTACCGTCACAAACGCCATCAATCCCCAAGCTGCCGGATTCACGCCTGCCAAAAACCCTTGTAGCCACGGTGAGTTTTTAACCTGATCCAACCCCGGACGGAGCGCTAGCACCAGCAAAAATCCGGGCAAGAAAATGCCAACTGTCCCAGCGATCGCCCCGCCATGACCCGCTAGCAAATACCCAACAAATGTGGCTGTCGTAAACAGTGGACCGGGCGTAATCTGACCAATGGACACCGCATCCAATAATTGCTGATGGGTGAGCAAGTGCTGCCCTTCGACAAGTTCCTGCTGCAAGAAGGCAATCAGCACGTAGCCGCCGCCGTACATCACAAGTCCAATTTTAAAGAACAACCCAAACACCCACCCCACCCCGCCTATTGCACCGATCGAGCCTGCCCATCCGTAACTGCCTTTAACGGGAAGATCTGCCCCGATCATCGGAATCAGCCCCCAATTCATCGGAGGTTTCACCCATCGCCAATTCTGAAGCAGCATCGTTATCACGCCCATTAAGGCCAGCCATAGCACCTCATTAACGCCCAGAACGCACGCTCCGATCGTCAGCAGTCCGATCGCTCCAGAGGCCCGAGTTTTGATGGCAGACTTGCTGAGTTTCCAGAGCGCTTGGGCAATGAGCGCTACCACCACCGACTGCAATCCGGCAAAAACATGACCCACCTGAGGCAACATATTGAACTGTTGATAGGCCACCGCCAGCGCCCACACTAAAACCATCGCTGGAAGAATAAAGCTCGTTCCGGCGACAACTAACCCTCTCCATCCCGCCCGATCGTAGCCAATGTTCATCACCAATTCCGTGGAATTGGGACCTGGAATAAACTGAGTGGTCGCATAGAGTTCGAGCAATCGTTCCCGAGACATCCAAGCTCTACGATCGACCACTTCAGCCTGAATCGCCGCCACATGAGCCGCCGGACCCCCAAAAGCCGTCGCCCCCAACTTAGAAAAAACGATCGCTAGTTCCTTAAGATTTGACATAAGCGTTGACGTTGGGTGAGGATTATTCATAAATTATGGCCTTCGTGCATTGACTAAATCGATCGCCCAATCGATCGCCTCGATCATGCTCGTCGCATCAGCAATCCCTTGCCCCGCAATATCAAAGGCCGTCCCATGATCCGGAGACGTCCGCACAAACGGTAGACCGATCGTCGTATTTACCGCCCGATCGAACGCCATCAGCTTGACGGGGATGAGACCTTGATCGTGGTACAGCGCCAAAAACCCATCCGCGACCGTATCCAAATAAGTCCCGCGAAACCAGGCTTGACCCGGCTTAACCCACATCGTATCCGGCGGCAATAGGCCCACCAGCGTCACCTGGGGAAAACGCGATCGCATCTCAGCCAGCCAGCCATTCAGCCACGAGACTTCCTCGTCCCCAAGCTGCCCCATCTCGCCGCTGTGAGGATTCAAGCCTGCAATGGCGATCGTGGGACGATCGAGCTTAAAGTCCTGTTTTAAATGATTTACCAATAAATTTAATTTTTGCGTCATTAACTCGGGCGTCAGCGCACTCGGGACTTGGTTCAGCGGAATATGCGTCGTGGCCAACAACGCCCTTAAGGTCCAGCCGGAGTAAGGCGATCGCCCCACAAAGGCCATCCCAAAATCGGTGCAACCCGATCGCTGAGCCAGCACTTCCGTCTGACCCGGATAAAGGTGTCCCGCCATCTTCCAGGCCGACTTCGCAATCGGACCCGTCACGATCGCATCAAACTGCCCTGCGATCGTTGCCTCTAGCGCCACCTCTAAGGCCCGAAAGCCCACCTCACCACTAGCGGCATTCCCCACGCCCATCTGGAGCTGCGAAAGGGTTTTGGCCATCATGGGCGATTCCAGTAGGTTGAATTTTGTCGGGTCAGCCACCGCACATCCCAACGCCTTCAAGGTGGTGTAGGCTCGTCCCACCAACCATCGATCGCCCGCTAAGGTGATTACTGCGCGATCGCACTTCTCGTCTGCCAATGCCTTCAGCACCACCTCCGGTCCAATTCCAGACGGATCCCCCATCGGAATCACGAGTCTCGGCAGCTTAAACTTCATATCTAATCTCACATCCAACCTCACATCTGATTTCATTTCCCTAACTGGTTTAGAATACTGGATGAATCAATACCGCTATTTTTGAGGGATCTAAGATCATGGGAGAACTATTCAACACCGCTATTCTGGCATTTGCACTCATTCCTGTGGGGCTAGGCTTAGGCTACGTTCTACTCAAGCTCCAAGGCGGCGAAGAGTAATCGTCCAGACCGCCCTCCAACGTGGTGTGCTTTGCGGTGTGATCTGTAGTGTGATTTGCTTAAAGCAGGAACCGAGAACAGGATTATTAAATTCCTGCGCTTGATTCCTGATAGAATTGTCGGGAAAGTTAACATTTTGTCATCAAAGCCCTCATGAGCATTTTAGTCGTCGGTGCGACCGGCACGTTGGGAAGACAGGTGACGCGCCGCGCACTAGATGAAGGACACGAAGTCCGTTGTCTCGTCCGCAACTACAAGCGAGCCGCATTTTTGAGAGAGTGGGGGGCTGAGTTGGTTTATGGAAACCTCCTAGAACCCGAGACCTTAACAACCGCGCTAGAGGGTGTGACCGCTGTTATTGATGCAGCCACGGCAAGAGCCTCCGATTCGCTGACCATTCGTCAAGTCGATTGGGACGGAAAGGTCAACTTGATTCAAGCCATTCAGAAATCAAACTGCGATCGCTACGTCTTCTTCTCGATTTTAGATTGCGAGAAATATGACGAAGTTCCGCTTATGCAGCTTAAATCCTGTACTGAAAAATTCATTAAAGAATCAGGGCTAAATTACACCATTCTTAGACCTTGTGGCTTTATGCAGGGTTTGATTAGTCAGTATGCCATTCCTATTTTGGAAAGCCAGTCGGTGTGGGTCATTGGCAAAACGGCTCCCATGGCCTTCATGGATACCATAGATATTGCAAAATTTGCGGTCCAAGCCTTAAAAGTTCCTGAGACGGAAAAGCACTCCTTCCCCGTCCTCGGATCGCGTGCTTGGGATGGCTACGAAATCATTAAGCTCTGTGAACGACTCTCCGATCGGACCGCAAACGTCACTCAAGTCCCGATTCAGGTTATTCGGGCCACTCGAAGCCTCACCCGCTTTTTCCAGTGGAGTTGGAATATTTCTGAGCGTCTTGCCTTTTCTGAAGTGATTGCCACGGGACAATCGCTTACAGGAGACATGGATGAGGTTTACAAAACCTTTGGGCTGAATGAACCGGAGATGTCTAGCCTTGATGAATATATGCAGGAATATTTCAGCCGCATTATGAAAAAGCTGAAGGAAATTGAGTACGCCCAGGAAAAAGCCAATAAGAAAAAAGCAAAGAAGAAAATGTCTTGGTTCTAAGCTAATTCTTTCTTTCTTAGGGCAAAACGTTCTGAAAAGAAGTCTGAGTGATAGTCTAAAGTCTATAGCCCAGCGGCTTGTTGCGTTGGGCGTTTAGAGTCCAAGAATTCATTAAATCCTGAGTAACCGCTGGGGGGACTCCATAGTGCAGAAAGCAGGCATCCTCTACAACGATCAAAAGCCAAGCGCCTGCAAAAATGCGGTCTATCTCCGTGACCACTTGGAAAAAGCAGGTTGGGAGGTGGTGGTGGCCACGGGCGCAGGTGGAATTCTGGGATATTCTTCACCAGACGCTCCGGCTTGCAGTGTTCCGATCGATCAGTTGATTCCAACCGGGTTTGACGATCAGGTTCAGTTCACGGTGGTCTTGGGCGGCGATGGGACCGTTCTATCGGCCTTCCGACAGCTTGCACCCTGCGGGATTCCGATTTTGGCAGTCAACACGGGGCATCTCGGGTTTCTCACCGAAGTCCTCGCTAGCGACCTCGATCGGGCAATGGCGGAAGTTATGGCGGGAAATTATCAGGTAGAAGAACGCACCATGCTAACCGTGCAGGTGATCCGATCGGGTGAACTGCTTTGGGAAGCCCTCTGCCTCAACGAAATGGTGATTCACCGAGAACCCTTGACAAGCATGTGCCATTTTGAAGTCAAAGTGGGTCATCACAGCCGGGTGGACATCGCCGCAGATGGGCTGATTGTCGCGACACCCACGGGGTCAACGGCTTACTCCCTCTCGGCAGGTGGCCCAGTGATCACGCCCGGAATTCCGGTAATGTGCATGGTGCCCATTTGTCCCCATTCTTTGGCCTCTCGCTCTTTGATCTTCAGCAACACGGAGCCTATTACTATCTATCCTGCCATGCGCGATCGACTGGTGATGGTCGCCGATGGGAATGCGGGCTGTTATGTTCTTCCCGATGATTATGTGATGGTCCAAAAATCATCCTATCCGGCCCGATTTGTCCGTCTTCGGGTGCCCGAATTCTTTGACTTAATGCGTGAAAAACTCGGCTGGGGACTTCCTCATGTGGCCAAGCCCTCACCTTAAGACTTGGCCTTCTGCTTTGGAACCTATCGGAGTATCCGTGCTATGACTGCCTTGCCCAATTTGCCCAATCCTTCCGTTGTATCGTCCTCAGAGATGTCTTCTTACGTGCTAATCGTTGAGCCGGATGAAACGCTGGCCAATGCGATGCGTCAAGATCTTCGAGGATTAGGTTATCCGGCGATCGTGGCCCATGAAGCTCAAGCGGGACTTCAACAGGTCAGTCTTAGTCATCCGGCGCTGGTGGTCATCGATCGGGTTCTCGTCGGTGAATCTGGTTTTTCGTTTTGTACTAAGCTTCGTGAAGCGGGAGTCCGGAGTCCCGTGTTGCTCATGATTTCTAAGGATACGGTGGACGATCGGGTGGCCTGTCTGGCCGCCGGGGCGGATGACTATTTTCTCAAGCCCTACCGAAGCGATGATTTTCTGCGACTGATTCAGTACTATCTTCAGCGTGAGACGGTCCCGCAAGAGGTGCTGCAATTTAGCAACCTGACATTGAATTTAGCGACCCGCCAAGCCTTTCGGAACCAGACGCCAATTGACCTGACGATGAAAGAATTTGGACTGCTGAAATTTTTGATGGAACATCCCCGTGAGGTGATGACTCGCGAACAGATTCTTGAAACGATTTGGGGCGATGAATTTGTGGGCGAATCTAATGTCATCGAAGTTTACATTCGATATTTACGTCTTAAAATTGAAGACGAGGGCAAAAAACGCCTGATTCAAACGGTTCGAGGCGTTGGCTATGTCTTACGGGAAGTTTAATATGCTGAAATGTCCTACTCTGAAACCTAATTTCGTAAAGCCAACCGTGGTTACTGCTATGATGACAAGCCTTTTCTTAAGTTTGAGCTTAGGTCTTTCCGCCTGTACCTCGGCCCCGTCCGCAACGTCTGCCGCTAGCCCTGAGTCTCAAGTTGAGTTGAAGCCGACCGCAACGCCCATGGGCCAAACCTTGCCGATTACCGCTACCACCCAGCTCGCCGGAAAGACCTTTCAGCTTGAAGTGGCTCAAACACCTGAGCAGCAACAAATGGGCCTCATGTATCGTCCTGCGTTAGCCGACGATCGCGGAATGCTCTTTCCCATGGGCACGCCCAGACCTGTGATGTTCTGGATGCGAAATGTTCCGGTTGCGCTGGATATGATTTTTGTGAATCAGGGTCGTATTGTCGCGATCGTCGCAAATGTTCCGCCTTGTATGGCGTCATCCTGCCCAACCTATGGTCCCAAGGTAAACGTCGATCAAGTGATTGAACTGCGAGCCGGACGAGCCGCAGAGCTAGGGATTAAATCCGGCGACCCGATTATCATTACACTTTCAAAATAATTCTACTCATTTAAGAAACCTGTGCTACTCTATGATTTCAACAGAGCAGAACTGAATCAGAGCTTCACAAAGCTTTTATGTCAAGCGAAATTGGACTGAGCAGTCAATAACGTTTATCGATTCTTGAGGCTATTTGATTCCTGAGAATTTTAACTAGGTTGCCTAAATAGATTGATGTTGAGTTCACAGTTTTGGGTTCATAGTTTCGGGTTCACAGCATTTCCTGAAGAGGTGGTGGTTTTCTAGCGAATTGGTCAACACTAGTTGGCGTAAGTTTGCGAAGATGCGCTCCGTCTATCCGTTTCTACAACAGGGCTTCTACGGCAAAATCTTGCCACTTTCAACCCCTCGCATACCTAACGATTAGGTTTTAACTTAGGTCTCTAGCCATGTCCCCGACCGCCGCACTGATTCAATTTTTAAAAGATGAGCTTCTGGTTTCAACATCCTCTATTGACTTTGCACTCAAACGGCGCGGCGACTTTGACCCCTTGCCCATGGTTTTGTGGCAATATGGCCTGATTACGATAGAGCAACTCGATCGAATTTATGACTGGCTCGAATCGGCCATCTAAGTAGCTTTAACATTACGCTTGCGATTACACTGTAGAACCCGCAGGTGGTAAAAGCCGATGAGCACACTGGAGCGCTATTATCAAATTCTGGAATTGACGATCCATGCGTCGTTGGAAGAGGTGAATCGTGCGTACAAGGATCTTGTCATCGTCTGGCATCCCGATCGATTGCCAAAGGACAATGCCAGACTTTTAGAAATAGCAGAGCGAAAAATCAAAGAAATTAACCATGCCCGTGACACGATTCGAGAGCATCTAAACAAACCTGCCGTTCCACCGAAAAATGCGGGCTACAGCTACCGCGATAGCTATGAAGCCGCCAAGCAGCGATCGCAAGCTCGATCGAGCAATCCTTCAAGCCACTCAACGGCCAATCCAAACACCGCTCAATCTAACACTCAGTCCACAGCCCAATCCAACGCCCAAAATTCCTACTACTATGGGTCGTCTTATCACGCCCATGGCACCGAGTCCGATGCAAAAGCACGGACCCAGCCCAATCCAACGCCCAACCCCCAATCCCATCAATCCTCCTCTGCGCCAAAGGATAACCCGTCTCCTCAGGACTACTACGCTCAGTCCCGTTATCGTGCCGAGTATCACCCACCCGCTTCATCCGAATCCCCGCAATCTCCTCCAAAGCCATCATCCCAAACCTCTACTCAGCCAACGGCCTCGCCATCACAGCAATCCTCCCATCCGTCATCCCATCAGCGATCCGAGCCTAAGCCTACCGGAGCTAAGACGCCCGAGCCTAAAACGCGACCACCCATGCCAGACCCACCCCCTCCCACCCCTGGCGTCAATCTAAAGGGCCACGACCTTAAGGAAAAAGACCTTTCTAATCGCAACTTAACGCGTGCCAACCTTATGGGTGCGGATTTGAGTGATGCGTTTCTGCATCGAGTTAATCTCGAAGGAGCCGTCCTACAGAAAGCCAATCTTTTCCGCGCCAACCTCCTTCAGGCTAATCTTCGCTACGCCGATCTTCGAGAGGCTAATTTGATTGGCGCAGATCTAAGTGGGGCTGACCTGCGTGGGGCCAACCTTGAAGGGGCGAGTGTGGGGTTTAACGATCGGGTGATGGTGAAGATGGTCGGTGCCATCCTTCAGGGCGCAACCATGCCCAATGGAAAAGTTTACGAAGGTTAAGCCGCAGGACGTGGCGTTCTCAGAATTGCTTATGTGCCACTAGAAGCGGCGATCGAGCGATTTGACACAGGATGAATTCCCCACTTTCTCCTGCACAAACAGCCCTCCGATCGAGTTTCTTTACAATCTGTAACAATCCTGATATTGTTGTAACAAGCGGTGAAAGCCGTCCATACCATAAACCTTTCGCAATCATAAACACCATGACAACTACCTTACAACGCCGCGAGTCCGCGAACGTTTGGGACCAGTTCTGTGAGTGGGTCACCAGCACCAACAACCGCCTTTATGT